>NZ_ABCK01000002.1 GCF_000170755.1 Lentisphaera araneosa HTCC2155 | reverse complement strand
AAAATTTACTACTGGTACTCACATGCAAGTTGGTCAAGCTCATATGGAATTTGAACTTGTTGACTCATTTAGTCGTAAAAGACTCGCTGCTGGAGTTGATGCACGTGCGGGAACAAAAGCTCTGAAAGGTAAATTTGACCAATGGAATGACCTTAAGGAAGCTTTCGAATTCTGGACTCAAAAAGTACGTTACGAACTCGTGGAACGCGGTGCAGGTACGCCTACTGAAGAAGATAAAGAAAAAATGGAAGAAGAGAAGGAAGATAAAGAATAAACTCTTAGTTCCTTCCCATTCAAAAAAGCCCTTCAATTCGAAGGGCTTTTTTTGTGTCTATAGATAGGTTAAACTCTATTTAACTGTTTACGATCCGCTAATTAAGGATGCATTATGATCGCATAAGGGTAGGGAAGACTCCTTGCGGAGTCTCCCCTCCTTCCGAACCGTACGTGCGGTTCTCCCGCATACGGCTCTCCAGTCAGTGCTTACTCCGAAGAGACTGAAATTCCAGTTTCCAGGCTTCCTCCAGTGAAAAGAAGCCTAGATCTGTAAAGTAGGCTTTATTGTATTTACGAGTATCAATCATGCGATGAGAACCTTTCTTGCGATTATATTTGGCTATAATACTGCGCAGTCTTCTGCGTGTAAATTCATCTATACCTCGCATTGCATACACAGTGGAGTGCTTGAAGTATTGATACCATCCGAGAAGATTTGGCCGAAGG
This sequence comes from Lentisphaera araneosa HTCC2155, assembly GCF_000170755.1. NCBI lineage: Bacteria > Pseudomonadati > Lentisphaerota > Lentisphaeria > Lentisphaerales > Lentisphaeraceae > Lentisphaera > Lentisphaera araneosa. The sequence continues at coordinate 369,920 of NZ_ABCK01000002.1, read as the reverse complement.
TAAGCAATTATGTCCTCTATTGAGTCCTTATTGCTTCTCCTCGTTTTCTTGCGTATGGCATCTTTGCATTTCTTCAGGCTCTGCTTCCTTGGCCAACGTTTAATGCGATGTGTATTTCGCGTTCTCTCGAAATGGTATCCGAGAAACTCGAAGTACTCGCACTTCTCTGTCATGTCGGCAATTCGCGTTTTTTCTGGATGAAGTTTCAGCCCATTGGCTTTCATCCACCTTCGCGTTTTGCGCAATGCCCTTTTGGCTGATTCTTTACTTTTACACATGATCAGGAAATCGTCTGCATAGCGCACTATCTCGAATCCAGCCTCGGTCATCTTGTGATCAAAGAGATCAAGATAGATATTTGCTAACAGAGGACTGATAATTCCTCCCTGCGGTGTACCTTCTTCAGGTTCCCAATGTTTGAGACCATCAAAGATATTGGCTTTGAGGAATTGTTCGATCAGATCAAGAATTTTACCATCAATGATCTTTTCCTTGACTCGACTCATGAGTTTCTCATGTGGTATAGTATCGAAGTAGCTTTGGATGTCGGCATCCATAACATAGAGATAGCCCTGCTTTAACAATTCATTCACTCGTCTAAGTGCATCCTTGCAACCCAGCTTTGGACGAAATCCAAAACTGTAGGGCGAGAAGTCGATATCGAATATCGGCTCTATCACATGTTTCAGAGCTGTTTGAACTACTCGATCACGCACTGTGGGTATTCCCAAAGGTCTGGTCTTTCGACCATCACCTTTTGGGATTTCCACTCGGCGCACTGCACTGGGATCATACCTTCCATCTTGCAGTTCTTCGAGAAGCTTAGCATTATTATACTCCAGCTCTGATTCGTAGCGCTCGATTGATACCATGTCCACTCCATGTTTGCCCTTATTTGAGCAGACTTTTTCCCAAGCTTCCATGATATTATTCTTACGCATCAACTTATCGGATAAGCTGTACCATTTACCTCTTTCAACTCCTCTATGAAGAGTTTTCAGCATCTGATCCGTCCAGACAGAAGGTGACGCCCACGCTTGTATTTCAACAAAGCGTTCATCTCGTCGTAATATTTGTTTAGCCATTTCTGACATTCTTATATTCCTTCTATTCTTTTCTTCTCAGTTTCACCTTCCTGCCCCCCTTTGCTCCAGTGGCTTTCACCACCTTCATCGCTACTATGAGGGCTCTGACTCCTGCGTGGCGGATTAATCCGTACTGACCACACAGGTCTCCCTACTTAATCCACAACATCTTCATACCATTCCATCACCAATCACCTGTCAGCGTTTATACACCGCTTTTCTTTCCGTCTTTCTTCAGCGTGTACAACTTGAGCAGTTGGCTTACTTCGCCCTCAGGCTACGCAGCTCTTCCTCCCGCTCTCTGGTCTTCGCCATGACACAGCAGGCTCGACACCCTGACCGGCCGAAACGCGTTCGTCATCCTACGGACTGATATTTCGTCTAGGCCCTACTACCCACCCCGTTTCACAACGACGCAGTTGACTTCGACTACAGGGCTGACGGCCAACCCTGACGAGGTCTTTCACCTCGCTGTTGTTGTGTACGCATAGGCGTACTGCGCCGTTCTTTCAGAACGGGATGGAACTTTAAATTACATGATTATCCATCCATTTAGCCATATTTGTCAAGTAGACAATAATCTATTGTATCCGTTTTTTGTTATTTTTGCTTAAAACGAAGCTTAGAATTAGCTCTTTACTTTGTGCCCATCTTGATTTCAACTTTGTGGGTACGAGTCTTCACAAAAGTGAAGCCCTCCAGCCATCCATATAAGGTCAACGGTTTTAAAGGAACCGTGTTGATCAGTCCAACTTTTTCTTTTAGCTGCGCTCAACGCCTTAGAAACTCCTAACGGTCATATCCTCGCCGTCCCATTCAGTTGGGTGTTAGGGCTCAGTCCTTCTCTATTGGACTGTCCAGGGTTTTAGGGGCTCGGGGAGGAGTGGGTCATCATCAGTAAATTGCTGTGAGTGTAAAGTGTACACTCAGCCATATCCTAATCAGTTAAGTTGTTTCGACGGAACAAGGGTAATCAATAGGTTCATGACTGAGGTACTAAATTTATTTAATGAACTTTTTTTGTGAGTCGCTCATATTTTTCTCTGCCGAAAAAATCGATAGGATCAAAAGGTTTCTTTCGTAAAAGCATAAAATAAATAGCTCGGCATATTTTATGTATAAAGATGGATCGTCCTTTGCGTTTACCGTGACGTTGATCGAGTTCATCGGCAAAGAATTTCATTACTGGATCTGATTTTGCTAACATTGCGATTTCACCAAAGGCCCACTTTAAGTTAGGGTTGCCCATTTTTGTCCCACTATAACCATAACTTTTTCCCGCACTTTCTTTTTTGCATTTAACAACGCGACAGTAACTTGCATAATCACCTGGAGTTTTAAATCTTTGAATATCATGAGTTTCATAAACCAGAGTCATACCTAAAATATCTCCGATACCTTTCATTGATTTCACTATTTCAAATCTTCTTTGAACTGAGAGTCAAGGGTGAATTTCACAAGGTCCTTATCTATTTGTTTTAACTGATCAGTAAACATCTTTAGTAAATCGGCGTTGAGTTGATAGTTTCGAGCCATAGCATGATCTTCTGGTAGGAATGTCTGAAGATCCATGAACTGAAGTGATGACTTTGCATTTCGTCGAAGCTCAGCAGAACTATGTTTTAAATTATTTTGGTCTTCGAAGAGATTAAGATAAATTGATATACCTGAGCGAATACTCACGAGCTTGATTCGACGGCGTAGTAGATCTCGGTGAGAACGAAACCGACGTGGACAAGCATACGCTTTGGGCAGGAGATTAGTTCGTAACAAATCTGTTATTTTTTTACTGTCTATTTTATCGTTCTTTGCTTTACCTCCATGAATTGCTCCCATATAAAGGGCATGGCCTAGGGCAAATTGAACGGGCTCTGTTTCACAAAAATCAGATAATTTGTACCAGTTGTAAGTAGTTTCGCAGGCAATAGTAAGGTCATCCCAATAAGGAGAGAGGATTTTCTTCATGTACTGAAAGTCATTATTTTTGATCTCTGTGTGCACGTATATTTTTCCTTCTTTGTCCATCACGCAGATATAAGACATCGATTTGTGAAGATCAATTCCGCAGTGAAATTTTGTTTTTGTAGTATACATTTTCATGGCAATATCCTTTTTTGTTTTGTGGAATTACAATTTAGGTTATTGCCATTTCTTTGCCAAATTTTGTAGATCACGTTTGACCGTGAGTACTATTGGCTAAGCGTACTATCAGTTACAATATATATACAGTATATATAAATTATGGTGAAGCCATTAAACTTTAAATAGGCAAGGGATAAACATATATCATGCCTTGAGGTATGAAACTGAGAAGGTTAATTATGTAGTGTACCTAAAGGCATACAATTTTTTTGCCCTCGTACTAAACCCCACATTACATGTGGGCTATTTAAAGTGACATCGCTCTGCGATGTAAGTTTTCATCATTAAGTACTTAATCGTATTTAAATAAGTAAAGAACAGTTTTATATATTCTCACCATTTTGAGCAATTGTTTGACTCAGCCAGCGAGCGGACATCTTAGGTTTGCGTTCTAATGTCTCGTAATCCACACGACACATACCGAAGCGGCGGTTATAACCAAAGGACCACTCGAAGTTATCCATGAGTGACCAAGCGAAGTAACCTCGTAAATCAACGCCAGTTTCTATGGCTTTGCGAGATTCGCGAAGGTAGGATTCATAATAGTTTTTACGCATCAGGTCATTATCGGCAATTTCTGCACTTGGTTCATCACAAGCACAGCCATTTTCTGTAATATAAATTATCGGATTATCATAACGAGCGGCAATCCACTTAAGTAAATCTCCACAGCCCTCAGGAACAATATTCCATTGCATATGTGATTTTTCCCAAGTTGGGTCGTCGGAAAGAAAAACTTTTTGATCGTCAATCATACCGCCGTTGCCGGCAATATCGCTAACTAAGTTATCGTCTTCGCTAGGTTCTGATGCAAGCATACTCGTGTAATGATTGAGACCAAAGAAATCGCTTGAGCCAAAGACTTCACGCTTTTCTTCCTCGCTAAATTCAGGCAGACGTTCCCCCACATATTCTTTCATCACGGCTGGGTAATCACCTTTCCAGATGGGATCGGCAAACCACGCCAAAAAGAACTCCATACTGCGCTCAGCGGCGGCAATATCTTCGGCTTTGTCTGTTAAAGGGTAGCGGAAATCGCAATTATTTGTAATGCCAATCGTTCCCTCTTGATGAGCAAAATCCTTTTTGTAAACACGATAAGCTCTCGCGTGACTTAAAAGCATATTGTGGGCTGCTATATATGGCTCAGAAGATGAAATGCGTCCAGGAGCGTGAACTCCAATGCCGTGACCTAAAACCGCTGCACACCAAGGTTCATTGAGTGTAATCCAGTTTTTGACACGATCGCCAAAGTTTTCAAAACAAATACCTGAGTATTTCTCAAAACGATCGACAATATCCTTGTTTAACCAACCATCATGTTCAATTTGTAAAGGCAATGGTAAATCCCAATGATAAAGCGTCACCCAAGGCTCAATGCCATGCTCGAGTAAACAATCAATGAGGCGGTTATAAAAGTCGATGCCCTCTTGATTAATCTCACCCTTGCCATCTGGCTGAATGCGGGGCCAAGCAATTGAAAAGCGATATGCTTGCAGACCAAGCTCTTTCATCATTTTTACATCTTCTTCGAAACGGTGGTAATGATCACAAGCTATATCGCCCGTATGTCCCCCCTCAACTTTACCGGGTGTCGCGCAAAAGGCATCCCAAATACTGGCTCCACGGCCATATTGCTTGGCGGCGCCCTCAATTTGAAAACTTGCCGTTGCGGAGCCCCAAACAAAGTTCTCTGGAAAATTTTTACTCATTGTCTTCATCCTTAAAATTTTCTTCTTTAAAGATAATACGCTACCAAGCTCATTATTTTGATGATTTCTCTGAGCTATTTAGTGAAATTTCTCAAGTTTGAAAGCAAAAAAAGCCCATCAGTTCAAAAACTAATGGGCTTCAAATTTAACCACGATTAGCTGATGCCCTTACTTCTTTTTATTTGTGCTACGCAATCATCTTAGGCTCTTAGATGGTGAAGCCATTAAACATGAATAGCTTGGGATGATAAATCCCAAGAATTATCATACCAAAAAACTCCATGCCTTTAAGGTATGGGACTTTACATTTAATTTCACGATTAAGCAGAGTAAAGAGCAGGATGCTACGCATACGATAGGGACGCTATCCCTCTCGAGCTTCCCTAGAAAGACACTGCCGTATTGGCAAATACTTTTTATCCGCCTGTCTAGCAAGACCGTTGACCAGGCAACTATGGAACTTTGCACCGCTTTATGAGTAATCAGGTTTTATTTTGGTATTGTACCTAAAGGCACAAGCTTTATTTATCACATTTGACCCCACATTTCATGTGGGGCTATTTAAAGTTTCATTGCTTTGCAATGATCTAGTGATACCTGCTTAATTAGTGCCTGACCGAAATGAACCTAAGTCTTTTAAGTATAATAATTTATAAGGAAAATAAGTTGTGAGTTTTTCTAGAAAACAGTATTAAAGCACCCTATAAAACTTTTGTTTAAATGTATAGTACTTCATCATAAACTACTTTTATCCAATAGGATACAGATAAAATAAAAGAACCCAAGGTGTCATATAGCATGCGTAATTTTACAAGTACACAAGCAGAATTAGGAGAAAACCCACTTCTCGGAGTCACGCCAATTGAACAAGTGAGACTCGACACATACTGCCGTGATGAAATAACCAAAACTCTTCGTGGTTTACAAGAAATTTATCGAAACAAAGTTTTACTCAAAGAAATCCAAGATGTTTTGTCTGAATTAGTTCCTAAAGGAACATCCTGGAATGATGGACGTAAAGGAATGGATCTCTGGGTTATTTTTGTTTTAGGCACTTTGCGTTTGAGCTGTAATTGGGATTATGACAAGCTCAAAAGTTGCTATGATTATCATCACAAAATTCGGGAGATCTGTGGAGTTGATCTTTTTTGTGATGTCGACATAGTTACAGGACGCCAAACAATACACGATAACGTTAGCCTTTTTACAAAAGAAATTGCCAATAAAATTAGTAAGCTCGTAGTTGCTTTCAGCCATGAATTACTTTTCCCAGAAGAACGAGAATTACATAGTCGTTGCGATTCTTTTGTTTTTGAAACGAATGTTCATTTCCCCACTGATTTGAATCTATTAAAAGATTCTGTACGCAAAGTATTGAGCATCGGAGGCAAATTGGCTTCATCTTTGAAAATCACTGGCTGGCGTGAAGTAAAAAGCCAGCAAAAGAAATTCCATAGCCTTTATAATAAACTGAGCAAGATGCGTCACTCTAACTCGAAGAAAGAAGAGCGAAAGGAAAAACGTCGCTTAGAAATAGAGGAGATAATTAAGGATTACCTTTAGTGTGGCTCGAGCTCATTTACTCAAAGCAAGAACTCTCCAGAATTCTTTAGATGAAGAGTGTCCCAAGCTTCAGTTAAACATGGATTACACGGACTTATTCATTAAGCAAATAAGTCGTAGAGTTCTTAATGGAGAGACTATTTCACCCGATGAAAAGGTGTATTCGATTTTTGAACCTCACACAGAATGGATATGCAAAGGAAAAGCTGGGATTCGTCAGGAACTTGGCGTGAAGGTATGTGTAGTTGAAGATCAGTTTGGCTTTATTCTCGACCATAGGATCATGAAGGGCGAGCAGGATAAAGACGTGGCGGTTGAAATGGTTCGTAAAAGTAAGGAGCTGTACCCTGGGCTGACATCGATGAGTTTTGATAAGGGTTTTTATTCAAAGGTAGATAAGGATGGTCAAAATAATCACTCCCGCATTGAAGCATTAGAGGTAAGAGCTCACCTCCCTGTAAAAGGTCGCCGAAATAAAGCTGCTCAAGAGCGTGAAAGTAAGGAGGCCTTTGTCGTCGCTCGCAAACAACACCCCGCAGTTGAATCAGCTATTAACGCTCTTGAAAGTCATGGTTTTGACCGATGCCCTGATAAGGGTACTCCTAATTTCGAACGTTATGCCGCTATGGCGATAAGTGCCAGTAATATCCATCATCTTGGTGCTATCATCATGGCCAGAGAAATCAAAGTCCTACGTAGAAAAAGAAAAAGCGCTTAAAGCTCTTCATAATAATAAAAACGCCATTCACGACGTACTTTCTCCTGCCTTGACTTAGTGAATAAATAGAAAAAAAGCCTTTGTTCTGACGCCTAGGCCTTAAAAAAATGATAATACTATGACTGCACGACACGTATAGCCATATTTTGAATTTTTATATTAACTTAAAATCATCAACAAACTCATAAACACTGGGTTTTCGGTCACGCACTAATTATGAATTAAGATCGCTGGAGGATATTATTTTATCAACATCGGCAGGGCAAAAACCATGCCAGGTCGGAAGTAACGACCGGCAGTGTACTTGAGTCCCGTGATTTGGATAAAGCGGAATAATTCAGCAAGCTTATCAGCCGCGACAAAATCCTTTGCGATAGTCGCAAATTCATCGAGTTCTGCTGGAAAAGAAGGAGATATACGAGCATCGTCAAGAACCCAGCCTTTTTGCTCCAAACTTGCGTAAAGCGCAGATGCGTTATCTGTGTAAGGCTCAAGGTCGCCAACGGCAAGTGTGGATGAGCAGTTGAAGCCTTCTGGTGCCGCAAAAGGAATCTTCGCTTTCAAATAAAGGTTGTCGTAAAGAGTATGAATGAGTTCGTCAAATTTATCGTATTCACCCGCGAGAAGTAGTGAAGCTGCATTGGAGTACTGAACACCAATCCATACATCTTGTGCTTGGAAAGCTTCCTTCGGAGCTCCAATGCTATCGACTAAGTTCGCATAACCCACATGAGGGCTATTGATTTTGAAGTTCGTTTCATAAGCTTTCTTTAAAACACCCTGACGTTGCGCTAAAGTGGTCACTGTTTCCAAGCCCATCATCTCGAGGTAAGTATCGGCTAAGAGCGGGTCGCCAAAGCTATCATCACTTTCACGTTCTAAAATGGCTGTGACCTCATCACTAAAAGCTTCTTTTGCATTGGTGATGATAAAAGCTTTGCGGATAAGTTTATTGCGTCGGAAGCTTGTTCCTTCTAAATTAATACCCTCAGTATCTAAAAGGCTTTGAACATCAGTCGTCAGAAATGCCTCAGAGTTTTCATCCGTATAAACAAAGTCATTAAGTGATTTGAGCAGGTCACCCTTATTGATTGCGATCTTGTCTTCGATCTTCTCTTTAAGCTGAACTTCGTCAGTGATGTAGTGCTTTACGAAAGGGTAAGAATAGAAGTGGAAGTAATTATTTTCTTTGTCCCAAAGAGCTTGATTGAAACTCGCAGAAGCCGCTTCTTCAAGCTCTTTCAGATCATCAATGACATCTTCAATTTTGAGTATCTTCGCTATTTCACCCGCAGCTTTTAGACCCGCAACCCAAAGAGAACCACAGTAGAGTGTGATACCGAAAGAGGAAAGGTTATCAAAAGTATCATCTGTTCCGTTGGTGAGTGGAATCGAGTGTCCTTCGAGGATCATGTCTTTGAGGTATTGTAAAGATGCTTGGACTGAGTCCCAACATTCTTCGAGGAGGTAGACATCTTTAGTGAAATGATAATTGCGCAAAAGCATGAGGATATACTTGGGAGCAAGGTCTTTCCATTCCGCCACATTATGCCAGTTATAGGCATCTGGTCTCGGGTCAAAAGGTGAACCCAAATCGTGAATCACGGCGCCTTTTCGAGCACGAGGACCCTCATATTTTGGATGAGGTAATTTCGCATTGGGAAGTTCGAGGTAAACGTAAAAGCGACGCAGTTCATCGTTCTCTGCCATGATCGCATCGCGGAAACATCTCATGGTATTGGTATCTACTTGCGGCAAGAGCCACATCATCGAGAAGGAACCGTAAAAGTACACATCAAGTGAGTTAAAGAAGGGGTAATCCGAACATTCACGAACGAGGAACTTATCATCGATGTCCCAAACGGTTGCATCAGCAGTGAAGCTCAAGGTATTTTGCGCCATTGTGGTCAATTCCGCAGCTGATTTAGCCTTGCCTTTATAAACATCGCTATTGAGCAGGAGTTCGTGAAGTTCATTTTGATCCGCATCAATTTGCTCACGTGTGGAGTAGAAATTATCACAGCCAAACTTCACTAAATCTTCTGTGCGATTTTCTGCAGGGAAAAAGCTGGTGTACTTCTTTTGAGATTGATATTCACCAAGGCTAATTTCTGGGTAATCTAAAATTTGTACAAAGGGAATATTTTTCACTGCACCAGGCTGCAGAGTCACTTGCACTGTCACGATGCCAGAGAGCTGCTCGCGACCCGTGTAGATCTTATCGAAGAAGACGTTATTCACACGACCGCCCTGCAAAGCTTCACAAACTGTGCTATCACGCTCTACTGAATAATATGAACTACGGCGAGAAACGCAGATGTCTGGATCATTTTGTGTGAGAATACCAAAGGTAAGTTCGCCTTTGATGTCTCCACTTTCATGACCCTTTTTATTGCCTAAAGTAATACCTTGAAACAAACCGTTTTCAGTCTCGATATCACATAAGTTATTCTCTTGGTAACGAACTGTTTTTTGAAGTAAGAAACCCGCGTCTTGATTCGCAGGGCGCTTTTTCACCACACTAAAACCAGAGAGGTTTTCCTGATCCCAAGCGAGAGTGAGAATTTTGACTTTAGCGCTGGTGTTCGTTAATTTGATCTCGGTAAGATTAAGCGGGGCTGAACAGGACTTTTCGTCATTGCGAACAATCGGGCTAAAGTGAAGTTTCTCTATGCGAACATCATGGGCATCATCTTCGTATTTGAGTTCCGCATAAGGGTAGAGAAGACGATTCTGAATTTTTTCACGCGCATAAGTTTTTTGACCGTAAATGCTGCCCTCTTCCAAATCACCACTAAGGCTAGCTTGCCAATGAGTCGAAGTGACCACTGCGTCATTAAAGTAGTCGAGCAAAACTAATTGCGTGGCCATTTTTGTTTGAGTTCCACCTGCTAATTGCTCGAGAGTTTTTGGACTCAACTCAGTTTTATAGAGCTCAAAACCTTCTTTATTATCATCGTAAAAAGAGAGGCAATTGGCCATTTCATTAATATTGGACTGAACCTCTTCTTCACTCATTTCAGCCGTCAACCACTCTGAACCATCGGGACGGTAAACGGGAAAAAGCGTTACATATAAACGCAACTTAGTAATGTCGACGAGTGTGAGCGGGGCACTTTCATTGGGTTCTCTCTCAGAAGCGAACCAGTTTTGAAGTCGAATATCACCCGTTTTCCCACCTTCTACATGAAGGCCAGGGAGGAAGTTGATGAGTGGTGTCGTGGCACTCGCAGTCATGGTGTAAGTTGACCCGATACCACCTATGGCAATACCCGTATTTGCTGGAGTGGTTTCGATAGGTGTGTACCAAGGTTGGATAAATTCCGCAGCAGCTCCAGGAGTACAAAGGCTTTGAGCATCATCGCTCAGTAAGGTGAGGTCTAAAGGGTTTTTCATCATAATAAATTCATCGTGTTAGGAATTAAAAAAGTGTTGGGATTAACTTAAAAATAGTTTTGCTTCGCTTACTTTTGACAGCTGACTTTAAATCATTCGTAAATGGCGCGACTCAAACCACTCTCTTTTGCCTCTTGCTGAAGGCGGCGCAAAATACTTTTGTATTCTGGATTGTTGGCAAGGTTCACTTGCTCAAGTGGATCCTTCTCATAATCATAGAGTTCTACAGCTTTAAGAGGACCAAGTTGTGTGTTGTCTTGTTGGTAATTATTATCAACCCACTCGATGTAGCGGTAGCGCTCAAAGCGGAAACCATAACCCATTATTTTTTTGTTTTTCCCTTGATTGCGAGGGAACTGACTAAGGGCAAATTTAGCATTTTCTGCGGCTTCACTTAAAAGGCTTTTTCCATCTAAAATTTCAGGAATCGCGAGGCCACTGAGTTGGCACAAAGTGGGAAACATATCGATCAATTCCACGGGCTGAGTGTAACGACCCTTTTTCAAATTTTGGCGCGGGTCATAAACGAAGAAAGGCACTCGAGTCGCTTGCTCATAATTACTGTGTTTGCACCACATGCCATGGTCGCCTAAGTGGAAGCCATGATCCGACCAAAAGACAATAACTGTGTTCTTCTCTAAGCCTTGGTCTTTTAGGGTTTTGAGTAATTTTGCGATTTGCGCATCCACATAAGAAATACAGGCGGCGTAAGCATGTTTAAGTTTTCTTTGGAAACTCTCGAGAACTTCTCCATTGATTCGCGGCACATTGTAGCCCGAAAATTCCCATGAATTTTGATAAGCGTAATGAGGCGCACCCTGCACTGGCTTTTGGTATTTCTCTAAAGCAAAATCTGTTTCTTTATAGAGATCCCAGTACTTTTTCGGCGCGTTAAAAGGCAAGTGCGGCTTTTTAAAACCCACAGCAATGAAGAATGGTTTCTTTTTTTGGCCGAGTTCTTTAATAAGGCGTACGCCTTCTCGGGCAATCATGCCATCTTCATAAATTTCATCTGGGCCATCAATTGAGTCTTCGTAACAAGGACTGCCACCAATCGCTTTTTTTATCGCATCATAAGAAGCTTTTTGACCATTCTTTTTGAGCTCAATTTCTTTTAAACGAAGCTTCTCACGAAATGCGGGGTCCGCAAAACCCAAGTTCTTCATAGCTTCCGAATTTCTTGGTTGCTCAGGTCTCGACCAGGATTTTAGATCCTGTTTTTTGCCATCGGCCACACAGCGGTAATCAAAAATTTTCCCTGCGAAACAAGTCATGTAACCTTGAGACTTAAAGTACTCTGGAATCGTAATCGCTTGTGGATTGCGTTCACGCATGACTTGACGAAATTCCCAAACGCGTGAGTTGTCTGGTCTCAAACCCGTCATGATGCTCGCTCGCGAAGCTCCACATACGGCTTGCTGACAATAAGCTTTTTCGTAGAGTGCTGAAGCTTCTGCCAACTTATCAATTGTAGGTGATTGAACTAAAGGGTCTCCGTATGTCCCAAGCATGGGCTTGAGGTCATCTACAGAAATTATCAAAATATTTGGTCTATCCTCAGCTAAACTGACAAATGTAAATAAACCTAATAATAAAAATCGGTACATAATGTTCCTTAAAGTCTTGTTATCGTTCCTTTCATCACTCGTCTTATTTATAACTTCAAGGGGGCTTTAATTGACAAGCCGCTTACTCAAATCTACATGTTTTTTACTCTCGTGACTCAAGAGTAAGCTTCGTTTACTTAAGCAAATATTTGCATTGTTGGGCTTTTTATGGCATATTAGTTTATCAATTGTAGGAGTTGAGGATGTTATTAGTACCCGTACGTTTAGATGTACTTTTCCCACGTGTTCCGTGGATGAATTATGCGATCATCGCAATCACAACTGTCATTACTCTATTATGGTGGTTCTCTTTTCCCGAAGATGTTCAAGAGATGTTTGTATTAAGATCTTGGTCAGAACCTTGGGGTTGGTTTGCTTCGGCTTTGGTCCATGGAGATATCTTTCACTGGTTTTTCAACATGATGTTTCTCTGGGTTTTTGGGAATGCTATCTGTTCCAAACTTGGTAGCTGGCGCTACATAGGTCTCTACCTATTTTTCACCTTAACTGCGGGCATATTCCACTTATTGATGAGTGACGCTGGAGCTATTGGAGCAAGTGGAGCCATTAATGGGGTTATCGGCTTTTATTTTGCCTTGTACCCTGTCAATCAAATCAAAATGTTTTATGCGTTTAGCTTACCTTTTGGTTACCGCTTTGGTCACCGGACTCTTTTTCAATCGGGTACTTTTCAGCTTACGGGTTATTGGGTCATTCTCTTTTGGTTAGCTGGTGATATTTATGGTGCCATCAGTGGGGGAGGCGGTATTGCCTATGGAGCTCACTTAGGTGGTTTTATAGGTGGAATGAGTCTCGCTTTTATTTTCCTAAAATTTAAACTCGTGGAGTTTCAAAGAGCCGATAATAATCACCTCTTCCAAAGGTTTTTTGGTAGCTTCATTATTGATGATCTCACAAAAGAAATGAAAGGTTATTGTGCCTCATTGGGGTCTAAAGAATTTAAAGTGAAAATTAATGATTTAGAAGAACAAACCGTTCCCGCCTCACTGCTGCATTGTATGATGCAGACAAAAAACCTCAAAGGTACCGACTTCATTTATGATCCTGTAGAAAGCAACTGGCTTGAAGTTTCGCGCTACTTTCACAATCAGGTAGAAGCTCATAAGAAATCGGGTAGAAAAATTGAAGCCTATGAAGAGCCTGCCACTGAGGTTAATAAGGCGGACTTATCGCAAGAAAGTACAGCAAACACATCCCAGTCCATAAGCCAAAATATTCGCAGTTGGGGTCAGGAAAGTTTTTATATCTATCGCGATGGACAAAACCATGGCCCCTATCCTGCTCAGACTTTGGCCGATTACTTAGAACAACAACAAGTTTTTCTAGAAGACTTAATCTTCAATAAAACTCGTCAAGAATGGCAGCCCCTCTCTCAGTTATTCGCCCAGAAAAAGAGTCTGTAAAAGTCTTTGTAAGCTTCTGAAAAGGAAACTGAAGAAACTTTTTGATAAGGATTGATTCAGCTTTTTAATTTTTGTTTAGCTTGTTTAAAATACGCCATAGAAAACTAGCCAAATTGTCCTATCTTCTGCAAAAAAATTTAATAGGTCAAAACTTTAATGTCTGAAGATAAAGAGAACTCACCCAGTATTCGTCGCGCTAGACCACATAAATTTCGCCGTGATCGCGCTCACCGCGAAACTAAAGTCGGTCGTGAAACTCACCTCAAAAATGCCACTAAAGATCACTATGATGTCATTGTCATTGGCTCCGGTCTAGGTGGCATGACTTCCGCCAACTGCATGGCGCGTCAAGGGCACTCCGTTCTCTTACTTGAGCAGCATTATATTCTCGGTGGCTTAGCTCAATACTTTAAACGTGCTGGACACATTTTCGATATTTCTCTTCACGGCTTTCCCATCGGAATGAAAAAGACTTTGCGCAAGTACTGGAGCAAGGAACTCGCGGACAATATTCATCAAGTAAAATCGGTACGCTTTGATAACCCTCAGTTCACAATTGATACAACTTTCACACGCGAAGATTTCACGCGTATCTTAGTTGAAGAATTCAAAATTGAGCGCGAACAAGTCATTGCTTTCTACGATCATTTGGCAAAAATGAATTACTATGACCAAGATAATTCAACCACGCGTGAACTCTTTCAAAAATACTTCCCAGACCGCACGGATGTTTGGCGCTTACTCATGGAACCGATTACTTATGCCAATGGTTCCACACTAGATGAACCGGCGATTTCTTACGGAATTGTTTTCTCCAACTTTATGAGCAAAGGCGTTTATATCTACCACGGTGGAACGGACGATATGATTGACAAAATGGAAGTCATCATGAAAGAAAATGGCGTCGATATCTGCACTTCGGCTCTCGTCCAAAAAATCAATACTGAAAACGGCAAAGTCACAGGCATTACTGTCAATGGCAAAACCTTTAGTACCAACTGTGTGATTTCCAATGCTGGTATTCACCCAACGATCAATCGCCTTGTGGGTCGCGAAAACTTTAAGCCTGAGTTTGTTCAACAATTAGATGATGTAAAAGTCAACACTTCATCCACTCAGGTTTACTTAGGTATACGCAAGGGTGAGGACATTCCATTTTTCGGTGACTTAGTTTTCACTTCGACTCACCCTGAATACGATGCCGATGCTCTTGTGGACATGGAGATCACTAGCCGTACCTTCTCTGTCTATTATCCTGAGATTCGTCCCGATCGTGATAATCGCTACACGATTGTGGCTTCGATGAATGCTCGCTTTGACGACTGGAATAATTTGAGTGATGAAGAATACCAAGTTGCCAAAAATAAAATGATAGATGACACCATCAAAATTTTGGAAAAGTACGTTCCAGGTATTCGCGAAAAAATTGACTATGCTGAAGCAGGTACCCCTCGAACTGTTGAGTATTATACTTTGAGTGAAATGGGCACATCTTTTGGTACAAAATTTGAAGGCTTGGAAATCAGTAGCCAGATGCCCAAAGAAATTTCAGGTCTCTACCACGCAGGTTCTGTAGGCATTATCATGTCCGGCTGGCTCGGTGCTGCCAACTACGGCGTCATTGTTTCTAACCAAGCTGACAAGTTTTTACACAACATTAATTAATAGTTTTTATTAAATGTTTATAAAATCAACTTTTATTAATCAAACATTAATAGTATATTAATAGAACCCATTAATAAAAATCTAGTGAAATAATTGAAATTACGTACAATTAAAAAATTAAAAAGCCTTGGAACATGTTTAACTATCTTATGGTTTACTCTTTCCCTTTTATTTCTATATTTTAATATAGAAATGTTTAGAAATGGAGAAATTCCTAAAGGCTATTTATTACCCAAATTAATTGTTGCAAACATAATTTTTTTCATAGGTGGCTTCGTTTTTTATTTTGGCTGGCAATACTGGATCAAGACAACTCTAAAAAAGAATGGACTCGACGGGCTTTTAAATCGCTAATTCTTAATCGTCTAAAGTAAAGCCCACTAACATAGTTACCTGCCAATGATCCACGTGATCTTTATCAATATTGCCTCGAACTTCTTTAACTTCGAACCAACGCATGTTGTGAATTGACTCAGAAGCCTTTTTTAAGGCTGAATTTACCGCATCTTCAATACCATCTGTAGAAGTACCTACAATTTCAACTTTCTTATATGTATGGTCGCTCATCTGACTTCTCCTGATTATTATTTATACCATTAAGGTACGTGTCGAGAAGAAGATAAAGAAATTTTTATTTATTAGACTTTCGACTCGAAAGAGCTCTACATAATGAACTAAAAAGAAGCGATAACTTTTTTATCCCATTTTTCTGAGATTATTTCTATTGGGGTTCGTTTGTTTTTCACCGCAAAAAACATGAGTGCAGCTACTGATATCCATTGAAAGACTTTATTACTGGGATGCCACAAAGGCACAGCACCGGAGTATAAGAAGCCTTGTTCACTTAATGGCCAAAAATAGTAGAGCGGAAACTGAGTGAAGAAATAATCCCCAAAGTAATGCGTATAAAAACCCAGTTGAGTCCACAATAAGACTTTATGCCAAGGTATATTTCTACAGCTATATATTGCCCAAGCACTACAAATTAAAGAAAAAACTAAACCGTGTGAAATTGCATGATGATATTTTACGTAGGCATCTTCTCCCCAAAAGAAGCTGATGGCATCTAAATCAGTGAGAAAAGTCGCTAAGAATATCCATTTTCTAAGTTTTCTATCGCCTCCACTAATTTCAGCAACACACCAGCCAAAAGCACCATGGACTTCGCTGTAAATAGCTTACTTCCCTTTTTTGGGTACGATTTTTGTGCGGTTAGCTTTTGAGCGCATTGATTTACTTTGCCAAAAAATGCAAAAATCTTTAGTAAATTGTGCCATATCTACGCCATAAAAGCCAGCTTTTGTCGCTTCATCAAGACTCTTTCCTTCACGCATGGCCTTAATTGTTTTTGGAATAATTTGGTCGTAAGTACGGTTTTTATAAAGTGGTGCGGCCATTCTTAAATAATAACACAGAGCCCAACCTAAAGGGTAGTTTAAATCTTTATCCGCATAATAAGCCTCATGATCGGCATAGATATGAGACATAAAATCTATGGATCCCGATTTTATCTTTGGGTAGAGTTTACTTAAGCCTCTTTTATCTTCTTCTAACTTTATTCTACCTACCGAAAACTTAGAATGTGCAAATAACTCAGCGTGCCCTTCATTGAACCACATAGGTGCTCTTACCTTATCTAAGGCATAAAATAAATACTGGTGAAAAGCTTCGTGATTGAGAACATCTATGATCCAATCTTTATTTGCTGAGGATTTAGATTCACTATTCATTGTTGAAAGTACGAGTTCACGTCGCGAGGGACTCCAGATACCACCTGACCACTGCATATTTTCACCCACATAGGCTTGATATTCTTCTCGCGTTGCAGGGATGGTAATCACACTCACTTCTTGAATCTCTTTATTAGCGGGCAAAAATATCTCATAAGATTTTCTCATGAGCTCAACTTGAGTCTGAATCTTTTTGGCTAAAATGCGGTTTCTGGAACTCAAATTTGATTTTATAATGTAGTTTTCTGTCTCGGCAAACCACCAATCGGCCATACCACTGACTTCTCTTTTAACTCGGTTAACCGTTTCCGTAAACTGCGGTGATTTATTGCCTTTGGGTTTTGTCGAAAAGTTTTGATTCGAGGCTTTCAGTTCTTTCGATTCCGAAATTTTAAAGTAACGAATAAAAGTTAAAATTGCCGACTCTAATTTCCTTATATCTTCAAAGCTTGACTTGATGCTGAGGTAAAATTTTCGCTGATCTTTACTCGTCATTACAAAACCATATCTTCCAGGAATTTGGTCAGATAAAATATATTGAGCTCCAGTAGGTAAATTGCTTCTAGCAAACTTGGCAAATAAAGCCACTTCTCTTTTTTCCAAATCTGTAAACCATTGATTGACAAAATCTCCATCCTGTTTTTGTTGAGAAATGGCCGAATCATAATCGGCCTTTTCAATGAAGATACGACCATTGACTTCAAAGCTATTCTCATGAGTCGGATGGAGTGATTTGAGTTGGTAAATTTGAATATCGACTTGTTCATTTTTATAGGTGGCAATGAGTTGATCGCTTAGCCATAGCTCATCTAAATTAAAAGCTTCGATACGTTGGACAGGAATATCCGGATTTGATGAAGTTCGAGTAAAAGTACTGAGTTTTAGGGGCTTTTGTGTAACAGCTTCCGCTCTGTAAAAGTTCCTAAACTTAATGCCATGAATCTCGATATCAGCCGTTTTTCTACTAATTTGGATATCTCGGCTACTGGCTGCAAATAAAGTGCTACAGCTTAATATTAGAGCAATAACGAAAAGTTTTCTCATTGATTTTTCACTTTTTATTTTTGAGTATTTTATTCTTTTTAGCTTAGTTAAGCAAGCTTAAATATGATTTTAATTGCTCTTCAGATTCAGTAAATTGTGGCTTTACCCCGTCTGTGTATTGAAAAATTAACAGGGTTTTCAAACCCTTTTCTTTCTCCATTTTTTGCTTTTGATACTTTGTCATTTTACTGAGATCTTCGAGCTTGTAAGCCTCATAATCTTTGAAGATAAAACTGATTTTATAAGTATTTGTTTTGTCCTTTTCTTGCTTTTTTAACGTCGCTTCAAGACGATAATTTTTTTTATCTTTCTCTATTATTTCGGCTCCTTCTGAACCTAAATAAGCTAGGGCAATATCATAGGCATGACCTTTGTCGTGATAAAGTTTTTCTTCTATTCTACCGTTAAACCAAGCGTAAGAGCCCCCTGCTGCACCAGCTGTAATCACTAAGCATGATTGAGAAAAACTAGCTATTAGAATCAGTGAAAAGTATAAATTGAGTTTTTTAAGATTCATTTTTTATAACCGCCTCAGGCATCATTGCCTTTAATATTTTACAGTTCTCTTGATCACCAATAAATTCATAGTTGGCCATATCTCTATGAGCTTGATATTGACCACGGTTAATTTCAAAATTCTCTGGAGTGAAACGTAATTTTTCATCATCTTCCATAATATCGTAAGCTTCTTTGATAGCTTCAATTAAGGCTTCTCGACCTGCTTTGACTTGTATTTTTTTCCCTTCTAGAGGTAAATTTGAAGCTCGCCATGATTTTAAATCTAAGTCAAAAAACTCTGCGATATGCCTCACTGACATTGAGGTTCCATTCGCCTTTCCATCCACTGAGTAACCAGCAATATGAGAGCTCACTAATTTACACATCTTCATGAGCTCTAAATCTATTTTTGGTTCATTATCCCAAACGTCTAAAACGGCATTAATTGTTGAATCCACGAGGTACTTTTTTAAGTCCTTTTCGACAATAATTCCACCCCTTGAGGAATTGACTAACCAGGAGCCTTTTTTCATTTTAGAAAGCTTATCATCATCCATCAGGTCCAAAGTCTTAAATTGTCCTTGCTTATAAAAAGGTACGTGGATGGATATAATATCGGATTGCTTTAGTACTGTATCTAAATCAGAAAATAAATCACTGCCCTCTCTCTCAGCTCTTGGTGGATCATTAACGAGCACTTTCATACCCATAGCTTCGGCAACTCTTTTTACTCTTTTGCCTACATTTCCACAACCAATTAATCCAAAAGTTTTACCCTTTGTTTCAAAATTATGACCCTGCATCATATGGGCTAAGAGTGCCGATAAATAAGTCGCCACAGAGCCAGAGTTACAGCCTGGGCAATTCTTCCAAACTATGCCTCTTTCACTGAGGTATTCTTTATCTATATGGTCATGTCCAATGGTCGCTGTGACAACTAATTTTATTGGAGAATTTTGCAGAAGCTCGCGGTTAACTGTTGTTCTTGTCCGCGTTATTAAGACGTCTGCATCGCGCATATCTTCTGCACTGATTTTAGCTCCAGCAATATAATTAACTTCGGCAAATTCCTCTAAAGCTCCCTGTAAATACGGAATCCTATCATCGGCTACAATTTTCATTTTGACTCTCTCTTTTTTTTTGAAAATTTAGAGCTTCTTTTAGTATAGACAAGAACAAGGTGTGTGTAGTCCTAGGCTAAATTAAAAACACTTAATTTTAATTATAATTAAAAAAATAATTTTAAAAAACTACATTTAATATATAAATTCATTTTTTGAGTTTAAATTAAACTATAACTCAAAATAAAAACACTTGTATTTAAGTGTTTTTAACTTATTATAAATAAAGTTTTAATTATAATTATAGGTTTAATAATGAGAAAAAACCAAATCATCCCCATGGAGATCCTGCAAAACCTGCAGTTTAATAGCCAACCTAAAGCCTTTGCTTTGAGTGTTGGAGAAGCCTTAAATAAACTCTTTTCGATGCCGCTTATGGAACTCAGTTGGGGCCTGAGAAAGTCTCAAAATTTCCAGGTTTATTGCTACCAAAAACTCGAGGGTGAAGGCAGCACAAGCCTCTTTGATCGCCAAACAAATAACTCTCTTGCCAATGAATTAATCGAAGATGAAAGCGCTTTTGTCATTGAAGATTTTAGTGAAGAAAATGACGAAATGATCGAAGTGAGAAAAGCCTTTTTAATGGGCGCTCAACAGCTTATCGTACTGCCCCTTTTTGACCGCCTTGGCGTCAATGGTTTCCTCAATTTATACCTCTCAGAAAAGACAGAAGCCGGCTATTGGGAAACGCTCTTTTCACAACTCTGCCCCCTGGCCTCAAGCATGTTATCTTTTTCACAAAAACTAGAGAAAACCTCCAGTGCTTCTCGACGTGCCTGGAGTGAATTACGCGACCGTCAAAACGAGAACTCATACCGCGGTGCCAAACCCTTTATTCGCGAGAGTTCAGCGATGACCGAGCTCTGGAATCAGCTCTGTGTTTTAGCCCCTCGTTTATCTCATTTTTGGATCGATGGTACAGCTGGTAGTGGACGCGAATTATGTGCTCGTCACATCCATGCGAGATCGGGTTCTGGCAGTAAACGATTTGAAGTTTTTGACTGCGCGAGTATTCCACAAAAGCTTCACAATTCTGAGATTTTTGGAGACGAGAATTTAGGCCTCTGGTACAAGTTAAACGGCGGTAGTTTATACCTCAAAAACATCGAGGATTTGGACCCCAAAGTGAGCCTTGAAATTCTGCGCAAAATCAAGTCTGAAACGCGCCTCAATACCGAAGCTAAAAATATTATCATTTCGTCACATAGTAATAATTTTCATAGCGAGCTGCAAAAGTATTTTCAAAGCTCTTATTTAGAGCTTCCAAACTTTAACCAAAGACGCGACGACTGGCTCTGGTTACTGCGCGAACTCGTTGCTGAAATAGCCAATAATATTGGCGTTCCTATTCTCGAAATAACGCCCAGTTTCACCCAGTATGTGATGCAACAAAACTGGTCGGATGACTTTTCTGAAATCCGCGAATTTTTAACAAATGCCCTTATCTCCAGTCGCGGTCGCACCCTCAAAGTTCCCAGTCTTTCCGACAAAGAAAATCCCAGTAAAGTTGGTCGCCCACCTGCCAATTTAGATCAATCAGTTCAACAACAAATCATCAAAGCTTTGCGCAAATGCAAAGGCAAGGTTTATGGCAATGATGGAGCTGCTACTTTGCTGGGTCTTCACCCAAGTACACTTCAGGGGAAAATGAGGAAGTTTAATCTTAAGCCAGGTGATTTTAAATCTTAATTTCGAGCTCTTATTTTTAGGTTTTTGAACGCGCTGCGAATGACGCAGATTGATATTTTTTCTCTTGCTTAAAAACTCAGAGCTTGTTCCATTCATGACTTAGCTAAATTCGGATTATTTTGATAGCTAGATCTTTCAACGAGAATTCATTTTTTCTGCCAGATCATAGAACTGTGCTAAGTGAAAATCTTTTCTACTTTTCTCGAGTTTCTCACTTTTATGCTCGTGTCGTTTTTCTACAAAATAGGGCGTTCGAATCATTGAGCTCAAATTAGCCGTATCCGCCTCGCTCTAAGTGCTGCATAATTTATCAATTGCAGGGTTTTTATCTACATGGCTCTAATTTGCCTTAAAACGTGCCAAATACGGCTTTTGAGGCTTTTTTAAAGTACTTACCGATTGAAGGCTTTTAGTAGCCTTTTCACCCCCTTTCTGAAGCCCTTATTTTTTGATAACACTCTTTAAATTATTATAAATAGTATACTACACTATATTATACATTTGGATGGCAAAGGATCAATATATATACTTAAACTACTATAGATTAATTATTTGTAAGTATACCATTGATTATTTAAAGTATACTACACTATAATATATACATAAAAAACAAACCCAAAACTCCCACAAGACAACAAAACACCAATACATATAAACACCTAACTATAAATAATTAACAACAAAAACAATAGGTAGTAAACTTAACTAAAGTTATATACACTATACTATACTTAAATATATTATATCACAGTATCCTATTGACTTATAAATAAGGTTAAGTAAATTAAAACTATTATGAATGATGAACTCTACAGACAACAGATAGAAGGCCTTGATTATCAACACTTCCTTGTTCTTTATTGGACCATGGTAGCTGAGGATAAACGCGAAGGTTATAATATAACTAATGTGTTCGACGACCTGAAATTATCAGGCGTGACGCGAACTAAGCAAAGTGCCGTATCGTATGTAGAGACCTTAAAGTACTTACAGTTCATTGAACTTAGAGAACAGCGCAATCGCAAGAGTTTATATTTAACTGAACACGGAGCAAAAGCACTCATGCGTTTAGGCGAAAAATTTGATATTTTAAAATCCAACTACCTGGAGACAGTGAAATGATAATAGGAATCGGCGGAGCTGGCGGCAAACTTGCCTCTGGCTTAAGTAAAGAAGCGACAGTAATAAACGTATCTGAAGTAGAAATGCATAAGTTAGGTTTAGCTAATAGCATTTTAGCTTATACAAATAATGAAAAAGGTCAGTTAGTTGGTTCTAAGAAAGACCCAAATATAGGTAAGACCGCCTTTAATAGTGTACGAGGGCAATTGCTCGATATTATCAAAGGAAACGCGATTATCACCTCATCTGGTGGTGGTACAGGAAATGGTATTACTTCACAAGTATTAAGTTATATTTCTTCTTTAGAAAAAGTGAGTGATATCAACCGAACGCAGTTTATCATCATTCTTCCTTATGCTAAGAAAGAACCCAGTGAGTACGTCAACAACACTATAGAGTTCCTTCAGGGTCCACTTTGGAAAGGTGTCGATAGCACAAACACGGGTAATACCTTCCTCTTTAGTAATAAGTGTAAATACGAAGGTCGAATGGCTGAAAAAGACTTTAATGAGTTAATTTGTAGCAGCTTAGCCACACTCAATAGCATTCCTGAGAAGGGCGACAAATACGAACTACTAGAGGGTCATATTGATAAAGAAGATTTTGAAGCTTATAAAGCAAAATCATTCTTTAACTACTTCACAGACTTTGAGTACAATCCGGATCGTTACTTTGACGAGCAAATGGAAGAAAATTATAATGAATTAATGCTTCGTCCAGATGTACCTATTGAAGCATTATTCTTATTAGAAGTTCCAGAAGGCTACGATCATACAGTTTTCTATAACATTCTTGACCATTTTGATGCTCAGAAAGTAACGCCAATTTATAGCGTAGTTAGAAACCCTAACATAGATAAGCCACATATCACTGTGTCGCTTTTATACTCTAGAAAACCAGCTGAGTTAGTGGATGACTACAACCGTGTTGCCGAAGAAACAACACGTGAGAAAATCAAAAAATCAATTGATCTGAGCCCCAAGTTGGAAAGAGTTGCAGTCAACATGGAAACTAAGGCTGAAGAAGTCGCTCGAGAAGAGGGCACTGAAGCAAGTGAAATTAAAAATATCCTTAAAAGATTAGGTAAAATTTAATTTTTAAAAATTCTCTAAACGCAAGAAAAATGAGAGGACTTAAACCGATGAGGTTTAAGTCCTTTTTTTATGATGTAATAGTAAGAAAAATCATCTTTGAAATATGCACCTAAAAAGCCTCATAATCATCATCCTAATTAGCTTCAGTAGCTATGGAAAAATTTATCAACTTAGTGACATCCAGTTACTGAGTCCCGAGAGTGATGTACTCAAAGAAAAAGTCATTTGGACTTTTGTATACGAGAATGACAAAACAGCGATTATTAAACAATTAAAAGATCTAAGGAAAGCTAAGCTGATAGATGTATTAGATTTTTATCAGTACATGAACCTACTAAAAAATAGTTCTGATTTTAATGAGCAATATTACGTTGATGAAGATTTAAAATTTTTAAAGAAACTCTCCATTCATTCAGCTGATGATGAGAAAATGTCTGACTTATTAAAAGGTAGAAGTAATGACAAATACGTTTATGACTACTTAATTTACCAAGCTTTTCATCACTATAAAGAGTATATGGATCCCTATATTTTAAGTCTAAAAAATAGCCAAAATCAAAAGAATTTATTCATCAAATACAATTACGAAAAGGGCAATATTATTTATCTCAAAAGAATGATGAATCAAGCGAGTAAAAATGAAAAAAAATTACTCATGGATTTAATCCTTTCCAGTGGCGTAAAAATGAATAATTCTGAAGAAATTAAGTTACTTGAGAGACGCAATGAATTAGGATATGAAATTGAGTATTCCTACCGACTCTTAGGTTTATACGAAAAAGAAGAGCACTACTTTTCAATGCTTGCTGAAATAGATTTGATTTTAAGTCAGGAAAAGAGCTTTGAATTAGTGAAAAAAATCATCAATTTAAAAGCGAGCGAAATTAATCAAGATGACTTCAAAAAATTTGCAAAAAAAGTCGAAATTGAAAAAGCTAAAGAATTGCGATATTTGATCATCCAAATTGCTTATGATCATGGAAAAGACTTTGATAAAATTTTACCTGAAGAGGAAAAGCAGCCAAACTTTAAAGAAAGCTTCGTTTACTACAAAGCCATACAATTAATTCTCAATAATGAAATTAATAAAGCTTACTTACTAATTAATGCTAAAGAGGGTGAGTTTAAGGATAATAAAGCGATAAGCCTCTTAGAAGATAAGCTGAAAATACTTTTAGATATAAAAATAGAAAATAGTGAAAGTCCCTATAAACACCTTTCTGAGCGACTTGATCAACAAAGCCTCTTAGTCGAAGATAATTTTGCGCAGAAAAACTATATAGATTCATTTAAGTCCAAAGAACTCAAGCTCTACGATTTTTATGAAGCTTATGATAAGGTAAATAATAACCAGGCATTAGCCTATGTTGAATGCTTTTTGATCTACAAAAATATAATTGATGATTTAAATGAAGAACAACAGCTGATGGTAAAAGAAAAAATGGAAGTCCTTGGTCTTGAATAAATTTATCACAAGTCTTTTTCTGCTTTCATCATATGCTTGGTCCAGTGACTATGCTTATTCTGATAAAAACTATGCTGAAGCAGAGGTTCTCTACAAGAAGTATTGGGAAAAAAAAGGAAAAGTCGAGCATTTTAAAGCTTATGTAAAAACCTTAATTCGTCAAAAAAAATATGAAAAAGCTCTAGAAGTCATTCAAATAGCTCGTATTGATAATGATTATATAAATTATTTAAAGAATTATTGTCATTTAGCTTTAGGTCATTTTGATGATTTAGATGAAAGTTTAAAAAACCAAGAATTGATAGATTTTATCAATATTAAAAAAGCTAAAAATAGCAGTCCAAAAAATGACTTGAGTCGACTGCTTAACCTCGATGACTTTGACTCTATCACTAGTCCTTTTTACAAACTTTATTATTTAGTGAAAAAAGAAGACTTAATAGAAATTAACTCTTTCATTATTGAGAACTTTCAAGAACTAAGAAGTGCCAATAAAGTTTATCAATGGATGTCTTTGTTGGAAGCTTATAAAATATTGAAAGCCAATAAAGAAATGATTGCTGACGATATTAAAGACTTCATTATTCACAACTGTAAAATTCTCGATATTAGAAAACTTGTTCAGGGCAATTTTTATAGTGATGATAAGTATGCCTTATACGCTCAAAAATCCTTCGAAGCCTTTACTAACACTCATTCTTTTGAAAAACTTATAGCTTTAAGCCAAACGGGAAAAATTACAGCGAAAGATTTGGATAAACTCATAGAACTCAATTCAAATAACCAAGAAAATTTTTATTTTATCAAAGCGAGTATCGAGCGCAGTCCTGAATTATTTCTAAAACTTTTTAAGGGTTACAATAAAGAAGAATATCTTTATTTTACATTTGTTTGCTGTCTTCAAAAGAAAGATAGTTTTGACCTGATTTTTCGCTATAGAGATCAACTTTTAAGCGAAAGAAAAGTTTTACTCGCCTACATAAATTATCTGCAGTATACCAATTTAGAAAAATATGAAAACATCAAAAAGCTTGAGTTTTACGTAGGCAAAAAAGATGCCGAGCTACTCAATAGTTATGGTCGATTAATTTATAAGTACGATAAGAAAAAAGCTTTGGAAATTTGGACAAAAAACTCTGTTAAGTCATCTCATCACTACGTTTTATATCATAACTTCAATGAAGGAAATGATATCGAACTGAAAGAAGGCGACGCGCAAGATAAAAACCTTACTGCACTTAAGGGGGTCTTAAATTTTCGGAATAATAATTACTCTTATAAAGAAAATGATTTCCCAGAAGATGAATACCTCTATCAGCAACATCTATTTCTAAAATCTATTTCTTTGAGTCAGGGTGCTGATTTTGCTGAAGCAGCAAAATTATTAGATCCCAATAGTCCGAATCCCTTCATAGCGGGAAAATGTGCTGACTTTTTGTTTTTACTCTATGGTTTGGAAGGTAAAGAAGAGTATTTAGATCAAGCTTTAGCTATCTACAAAAATTTACCAAAGAATGATATTTATAATACCTCTCTAAGATATAAAATATTTAATTGCCTCAGAGAAAAAGGTGATGATAAAACCATTATTGCTTTTATCAAAAAAAATATATTCTCGACAAAATTAGATCCTAAAAACTATTATGATCGACGCTTACTTTACGATTTTTATCGTTATTGTTATAGTAATGATTACCCCTCATTTTGTCAGAGTATTAGTAATCAATATGGAATTGAACCTTAATGGAAAAAGCTGCCGTTTTACTTTGTGGAGGCTCAGGTTCTCGCTTTGGTGGGAATAAACTTCTCGTTAAACTTGATGATAAAGAAGTTTTTCTTCATTCATTAGAAGCCTTATCTAAAGTTGTTGATAAAGAAAAAATTGTCATCGTTTTGGCTGAAAGTGAAAAAGATCATTTTCTCACTTTGCTAGAAAAGCACGATTTCTCTCAAGTCAAAATTACCTTCGGTGGTAAGGAACGTTATCACTCAGTCCTTAATGGCCTCAAACTCTGCGCAGATCAAGCGCTTGTTGCCGTTCACGATGCGGCAAGACCTTTTATTAGTTCTGATCTAATTGAAGCTACTTTTGAATCCGCTAATCAACATGGGGGAGCCATTCTCTGTAAAAAAGTGAGTGACACCATAAAAATTAGTGATGAACAGGGAATACGTACTCTTAAACGAGATTCTTTAACCGCCGCTGAAACACCTCAAATATTCAATTGCAAAGAATTGAGTGAAGCCATCAACTTTGTTATCGATAAGCAATTGTCCATAACTGATGATGCCAATGCTATGGAAGCTGTAAATAAGTCTTATTTCATGCACATTCACGAAGGGAATAACAAGAAAATTACCTATACATCGGATTTAGATTAATTAATACTTTCACCTAGATTGATTAATACTTATAATCATATTAGATTAGACCGTTTTTAAACATAAAATTTATAAAAAGGGAGAGCTCTTTTGAACTTCGAAAATATTGAAAAACTCGCAGAAATTTTAGAGAAATATAAACTTTCTGAAATCGATTACACTGAAAGTGATGCTTTCAGCATCACACTGAAAGGCGCTGTAGCAGCTCCTGTACAAGCTATTGCAGCTCCTGTTGCAGCTTCAGCTCCTACGGCGGCGGCTCCGGCAGCTAGTTCTGACGAAGGTCTACATATTGTGACATCTGAACTCGTTGGTACTTTTTATGCTTCAGCATCTCCTGATTCAGCTCCTTACATCAAGGTTGGTGACGAAGTGACTGCTGATTCAACTGTATGTATCGTTGAAGCAATGAAAGTAATGAACGAAATTAAATCTGAAGTAAATGGCACCGTTGTAGAGATTATAGTTGATAATGGAACTCCCGTAGAGTACGGTCAAGCAATCATCAAAATCAAACCCAACTAAGTTAAGGAGTCCCTTATGTCTGAATCAAGTGATGTAAATTTAAATAATTCTGTTAAAAACGGTATTCATATTTCTGAAGACGTCTACAGCTCAATTGTAAGCAGTACTGTACTAGAAATTGAAGAAGTCGTTCAATTTGCTAATTCAGGCATTGTCGGCGGACTCGCAAACTTAATTGGTAAGAAAACGAGTGACAGTCCCATTCACGTCGATATTGACGAAGAAAGTTCTGACGTCACTGTGACGATTAACTTGGTTATTAAGTTTGGTGTTTTCATTCCTAAAGTTGTTGAAAACATTCAGAAAAAAGTAACTGCTTCAATTAAAGATATGACGGGTCAAACAGTTTCTTCTGTTAACGTTCGTATCCACAACGTTGTAAAAGTCGAAGATGTTGAAGAACAGGAAGTAGAGGAAGAAGCTTAATTGCAGGATATCCTCAAACAGCTTTCTGATATAGTTAACTCTAGCGATGCGACACTTAAATTTTACTTAGGTGTTCTCGTTGGAATAATTTTTGTTATATTCGTAAGGTTTCTTTCTTTTTTAAAGAAGTCAAGAAAACCTAAAGGCGTCTATATCAAAGGTGATAGGGGTGATATCCTTATCCACCAAACAGCCATTTCGGACTTCATAAATAAAGTTCTTTCTGGTCGAGTTCAGGCTCAAGTTCAGAAAGTCTTTATCTACAGTAAAAAAGCCAATCACTATCTAACTGTTTATATTTCAGTTCCTCCTGGAGCTAACGTAACTGAAACTGTCAAAGCTATTCACGATATAGTCTTCCAACAAGTCTCGGAAAGACTTGGTATCGACAACTTAGAAAAAGTTGATATCATTGTCAAAGATTTTAAAACCAAAGAAAAAACTTTGGAAAAGCAAAATCAAAAACTCTTAGAAAAAATAGATGAAACTGCTGAAGAATTAAATTAATTAAGTCTTTCATCATTGCACAAAAAAGCCGAGTTATTTAACTCGGCTTTTTTATTGCTTATGTAAATAAGTTTTACTTACTCTCAATAAGCTCTTTAACGGCTTTAAACGCTGATGGAATAGCTTCTGGCATACGTCCACCTGCCTGAGCAAATGTAGGGGCACCACCGCCGCCACCGCCGACTTGCTTAGCTGCAATGCTAACAATCTCGCCAGCTTTGAAACCTTGCTTAGTTAAGTCGTCTGAAACACCAGATGTTAAGACAACTTTGCCATTTGCGGAAGACGCAAAAACAACAATTCCCGAGCCAATTTTCTTACGAAGGCTATGGGTCATATCTTTGAGTGTTGCAGCGTCATTATCTACTTTTAGCATGAGCACTTTGATACCATTGATCTCCTCAGCCTTTTCAAGCAATGAATCAGCCTCTAAAGCGACTAACTTGGATTTGGCCTCGTCTAACTCTTTTTGTAAACTTTTAGCATTGCTAGAGAGCTTATCGACTCTTTCTGGAATCGTATCAACTTTACATTTTAAATCGCCTGCTAAACCTTGGAGAACTTTATTTGAGTTAAGAGCGTATTTAACCGCATCCATACCCGTGATAGCTTCGATACGGCGAATACCGGCAGAAACAGAACCTTCTGAAGTAATTTTGAATAAGCCAATATCACCCGTACGTTTGACGTGAGTTCCACCGCAGAGTTCTAAAGAAAAGTCATCAATTTTAACGACTCTGACATCATCATCATATTTTTCGCCAAAGAGTGCCATAGCACCCATTGCTTTCGCTTCATCAATATTCTTTAAATGAGTTTCAACAGCTGAGTTAAGGATAACTTTTTCATTGATTAAGAGCTCGAGTTTTTCAATTTCATCAGCTTTTAAACCTTGATGATGAGAGAAGTCAAAACGCAAATAATCAGCAGCTACCAAGGAACCCTTCTGTTCTACGTGCTCACCTAATAAATCCTGAAGAGCTTTGTGAAGTAGATGAGTTGCTGTGTGATTTTTTCTGATTTTATCACGACGCTCAATATCGTAAGAAACAATAACTTTTTCGCCTTCTTCAGGAGCTTCATCGCCCACTAAGTAATGAAGCGTTGCATCACCATTTTTCTGGGTATCTTTAATTTGATAAAGTTTACCACCAGCCGCAATCGTTCCGCTATCACCCACTTGACCACCCATTTCTGGGTAACATACTGAGGAATCAAAAATAACTGCTAAGCCATTTTTCATTTTGATAACTTCTTTAACTTGAGCTTCATTTGAATTGTCTTCTTCATATCCAATGAACTCAGTTGGCTCAGTTGTTTTGATTTCGGAGAGTGAAATGATTTCTTTCTTTTGAGCCGCACGAGCGCGATCACGCTGTTCATTCATCAACTTTTCAAAACCATCTACATCAACTTTATAACCTTGTTCACGCGCCATCAATTCAGTTAAATCGAGCGGGAAACCTTGTTCATCAGCTAAACGGAAAGCAAAAGCAGCAGAAATGCTATCGCCTTTTTTGAGCTTAGAAATTTCACTTTCAAAAAGATTGATACCACGATCTAAAGTTCTATTGAAAGCTTCTTCTTCACTCTTAATCACAGTCTTAACGTGTTGACGACCTTTCGCTAATTCAGGGAAAATTTCTCCCATTTGATCAGCCAAAGTATCAACTAACTCATAGAAGAAAGGTTTCTCCAAACCAATAGTGCGACCATAGCGAACTGCGCGACGAAGTATGCGACGTAAAACATAATTACGGTCGCCATTACCAGGCTGAATACCATCGGCAATAGAGAAAGAAAGCGTACGAATGTGATCGGCAATAACGCGGAAAGCAATATCGACCATTTCCTGATCGTTAGCAGCGACAAAATAACCTAATTCATTTTTTTCAGGAAGAGTAGATGTGTATTTTTTACCAGAAATATCAGTCAACTTATCAAAGATAGGCGTAAAGATATCTGTTTCATAATTAGAAATAATACCGTTGAAATCGGTGAAATTTTTAGTGTTCAAAATAATTGAAGCTAAACGTTCAAAACCCATACCCGTATCGACATTTTTAGTCGGTAGATCTGAGAAAGTTCCGTCTGGATTCGCATTCATTTGAATGAAAACCAAGTTCCAAATTTCGATACATTTATCAGTATCCATATTAACTAAGGAACCTTTTGTATCTCCAGCTGGAGTCAAATCGATGTGAAGTTCAGTACAAGGACCGCAAGGACCCGTTTCACCCATCATCCAGAAGTTATCTTTTTTATCGCCATTCACAATGTGAACTTTTGGATCTAAACCATCAGCCTTAAAAATATCTGCCCAAATATCGTAAGCTTCTTGGTCAAAATCAGCCGGATCACCACTAGATTTATCTGGTTGATAAACTGTTGCATAAAGACGTTCTTTAGGAATCTTACAAACTTTAGTTAAGTATTCCCAAGCGTATTCAATAGCTTCTTTTTTGAAGTAATCATTAAAAGACCAGTTGCCCAACATCTCAAAGAAAGTGTGGTGGTAAGTATCCATACCCACATCTTCCAAGTCATTGTGCTTACCGCCTGCACGAATACATTTTTGTGTATCTGTTGCTCTTCCAGGAGTGTAGGGACACTTTTTTTCACCCAAAAAGATGGGAACAAACTGATTCATACCAGCATTAGTAAAAAGTAGGTTTGGACTATCCGGCATTAAACTTGCCGAAGATACCAGAGTGTGTTGTTTCGATTTAAAAAAATCAAAATAACTTTGTCTAATCTCTTTTGAACTCAACATATTAGTTTCCTTAAGCTTATAAAAAATTCGCGCGTAATTTAGCACACAAGCTCAAACTTGTTAGTTAAGCTCAAAAAAACCTTAGCTTTTTTGAAAATGAAGAGGTTTAAGTAAATATTTTCTGATAATTCTCCTTAATTTTTTTCAAAATTTCCTCGGCGGGAATACCTCGAATCAATGAGAGTGAATCAACCACTCGAGACGTCAATTGAGAACCATACTGACCATCATTCATTTTGACGTAGGGAGCATCTGATTCCAAAAGCACATGAGATAAATCAATCGTTCTCAAAATCTTTTTACCCGTACGAGATTTAATCATTGCTGGGTTTAAAGATATATAAATATTTTCTCTTAAATTTTTGAGTAAATCTAAAGGGCCAGAATACCAATGCAGGATAAAAGTCGCCTTCCGAGATTGGATCATTTCCATAACTTTTTCAGCTGATCGACGCGAATGAAGGCTCAAAACACAATTTCCTTTTGCTTCGGCTAAGTCAATAATTCTCTCAAAAACTTTGATTTGCCTATTTCGCAAATCTTCTTCAACTGTGAAATCTAAGCCAACTTCACCAATGAAACGAGTCAATTCCAATTGTTTTTCAAAAGCCTTTAAATCTTCAATTTCATCTTTTATATAAAGGGGAAAAAGCCCCAAACCCGCAGTGATTAAAGAATTTTGTTCAGCTAATTTGCGAGCTTCGCAAAATTGCTCAGGCCGAGTTGTTACACAAAAAGTTGGCACACTTACTTCTGGTAATTCTTCATAATCTAATAAATGACAATGAGCATCACTCAGTTGAGAACTGTGCTTTTTCCAAAACATTTTACTTTAGCTTTTCATTCATTTCAGCAAAAGGATGGGGCAATACAGATTTTACCTTCAGACCACTCATTTGGTTAAACTTAATTATATCAATAATAGGCCAGGGTGAGAGTTCATAAAACTTATCATCACTATTTAAGATAGTCGATAATAGGTAATTTCTTAGAGAGCAGTTTTGGGGATAATAAAAGCTATATAAATCTACTTTTTTATCCGTTTCATTTAAAGCTCTGCTCCTAGTATCAAAAACTTTTGTTTGACCATTTTCTATATAAACTAAGCCTAAACAATCATTTCCTTTTATCATCAGTGAACTCAAAATTCCTTTTTGTCTTAGAACTACTGCAAGCAAACTATAATAAGAAACTGAAGATAGCTTCTTCTGCTTTAATGATATTTTTGGAGAACTGTATTTTAAACTATTATCTATCTCATATTTATTTTTAAATTCATTAAAAATCTCATCTATAGATTGATTAGAAAAAAGCTTATTTAACTTCTGCATTTCTAACCAAAATTCAGCACCTAACTTATTGAAACCATAATTATAATAGGATTTTAACTCGGGATACTTATTAGACATATTAAAAAATTTATCCGTAGCTTCATCAAACTGTAAAGCACGTAATCGAATTTCAGTATATGTGTACCACTTCTTGTAAGTATCTTGCTTTTGCCATTGATTTCTAAATTCATCTAAATCAGCGAAATAATATTTTGAGTAAGCTAAAAATCTATCTTCAGTAACCGTTTTTAGTTCTTTGACTAATTCATCGATTTCTTGAGTCTTGCCTAAACTAATTTTTGTATTAATGAGCTCAATAATTGAATTGAGGTCCCAAGGAAAATCGTAAAAATCTTTTTCTCTATAAAACTCAACTTTAGCTGAATCACCTTTCATTGTATAAAAATTAGCCAAGTGGCGATTGATGCGTTTATAACTGGGAGAAATTTCGCTGATTTCTAAAGCTATTTTTAGGGCTTCTTCAGGTAAATTTAAAGACTGACCATAAGCTCGCATAAGAGTGTATTTATAATCTAGGTCTCGAGCTCTATACTTCACTGCATCTTCTAATAACTGACGACCTTCAGTATAGTTCTCAGTTTTAGCATCTTTAAAAATGATAAAAGCTTCTCGGTATTTTAATTGAGCTAAGCTATCTCGAATAAATAAGAAAGATAAGAGGGCAGTAAATGCATACGAGGCATAAGTTAAGTATTTTTTCCTGTTTGGGCAGCCATCGCAAACTTTGAAACTCACTTCATTTCGCCATAAATAAGCAGCGCATAAGCCCATGGTCATTGACATGGGAGGCATGCTTAAAACTTTATCGAAAAATCCTTGTATCAATAAAATGAAAAAGGCTGCTAAAAAGGGCCATTCATCTCTATCTGCATTTTTTGATCTATTTAACAAAAATAAACAAATCAACATAAGTGCTAAACAGGCTATCAAACCATCTTCTATCGCCACCAGTATAAATTGATTGTGAGGATGAGTAGTTTCATCAGAATTAATGAGATGTTTTTTATAGCCTTCTTGAGTATAATTTGTGAAGGATTTTTTGAAGTTTCCTTGGCCAACTCCAAGTAAATTATCCTTTATTACATAGGCATTGCTGGTCCACAACTCTTTTCTTATATCATTAATCAGGAACTTCTCATACTTTTCGGGAAATAGCTTTGGAACTAATACGGGAACACAAAAGAGAGCTAACAAGATTATGAGCTTTAATTTTCCATTTAACTTCCTTATTAATAAGAAAAATATTAATAAGGCTAAGGCTAAAAAACTCGCTCTCGAAGAAGCCACCAAAAGAGCTCTAAAAGTTAGAATTCCTACAAATGAAAGTAAGCCATAAGACAAGGCTTTATGCTTAATATTTGAATAGATAAAATGAATAAAAAAAGGAAAACTCGTGCACAAAATAGCTGAAAACCAGTTCTGATTTCCTGCTATACCAACTCTTGAATTAAAAACAAAATAATGAATGAGGTTCATTAATAAAATCAAAGAGAATAAAGCAGAAACAAAAAACAAGCCACCAGATCTATATTTATCCTCACTAAAACTCACTGCTACACAGTTCATGACTAAGATGAAGTTAAGACTCATTAATAGATCAATTCCATGCGATTGATTTATTAAATAACTCAATAGAACCGAGCCTACAAAAGCCATCGTTAGATAAGAAGGTAAACTTTTTAGTTTGAACTTATCACTATTTTTTATAATCCAGGCTAAACTCAAGCCAGACATTAAAAGTTCCATGGGTAAGCGAAACATAAATACTTCGCGAAATAAAGTCAGGCCCTGAGGAGAAACTAAAACTAATGGATAAGCTAGAAAAGCCAGCATGAATAAAAGTGCTTGAATGGGGTACTTTTTTATCCAAGCTTTCATTTCTAAAAAATCATTATTCAAATGACTTTCCTTATGACTATACAATTATATTTATTCTTAAAATTTGGCATTTTTGGGCGTGCGCGGAAAGGGAATGACATCACGAATATTGCTCATTCCTGTACAAAATTGAACCAGTCTTTCAAAACCTAAACCAAAACCTGAGTGAGGAACCGAGCCATAACGACGCAAATCTAGATACCAAGAGTAGTCTTCTGGATTTAAATCTAGAGTTTTCATTCGATTTAAAAGTAAATCTAAATTTTCTTCTCGCTGACTCCCGCCAATAATTTCACCAATTTGCGGACATAATACATCCAGCGCACGTACAGTTTTCTCATCATCATTGAGCTTCATGTAAAAGGCTTTAATATCTTTTGGATAATCAGTCACAATCACAGGTTGTTTAAAAATTTCTTCAGTCAAATAACGTTCGTGTTCACTCTGAAGGTCTATTCCCCATTTTACTGGAAACTCGAATTTTTTATCCGTCTTCTCTAAAAGTTTAACCGCTTCAGTATAAGTAATTCTAGTAAATTCTGCATCAGATAAAGTTTCTAACTTAGTGATGATTCCCTTCTCAATTCTTTGATCAAAGAATTCTAAATCATCTGCACTCGTTTCTAAAACACTCTTGAAACAATACTTAAGGTAATCTCTTGCTAAGTCCGCATTTTCTTCGAGTTCAAAA
This sequence comes from Lentisphaera araneosa HTCC2155, assembly GCF_000170755.1. Taxonomy (NCBI): domain Bacteria; kingdom Pseudomonadati; phylum Lentisphaerota; class Lentisphaeria; order Lentisphaerales; family Lentisphaeraceae; genus Lentisphaera; species Lentisphaera araneosa. Next base: position 334,311 of record NZ_ABCK01000002.1, on the reverse strand, counting down.
AAAGCCGCCTCGGGTTCCACCATCCAGAACTCACTTAAATGCCGAGAAGTATTCGAATTTTCCGCTCTAAAAGTGGGTCCAAAAGTATAAATTCTGCCCAAGCCACAAGCATAAGTTTCTCCATTGAGTTGACCACTTACCGTAAGATGAGTCTTTTTACCAAAAAAATCTTTCTTATAATCTACTTTGTTTAAGTCATTTTTTGGTGGCTTATCCATATCTAAAGTCGTGACTTGGAACATCTGGCCAGCACCTTCACAATCGGAAGCTGTTATAATAGGTGTATGTAAATTTAAAAAATGACGGTTTTGAAAGAAGTCATGTGTCGCTTTGCTCAATTGATTGCGCACGCGCATAACTGCACCAATGCTATTCGTTCGGCAACGTAAATGTGCTGACTCCCTCAGAGTTTCAAAATTAATTCTTCCCTTCTGTAAAAGGTAAGATTGATCCGTATTTCCATAAATTAATATGGACTCCGCTTGGAGCTCAAAAGATTGACCTTTACCCGGTGATTCTACAAGTTTTCCCGTAAGCTTTAATGAAGCTCCGGTGTGGAGTGATTTCACATCATCATAATTATCTAAATTTTGATCTGCAATTACCTGAATCCCTTTAAAAGATGAACCATCATTAATTTCTAAAAAAGAAAAGCCACCCTTAGAATCTCGTTTAGTTCTTAGCCAACCAGCTAAACTAATTGATTCACCGACTTTACTTTTATCCAATTCTTTAATTAAAAGCATTTTTTACCTAGTTAATTTTTTATATTATTAAAAAAATTACTCCTGTCTTTACATATAGCTAAATAAGATGGTATATAAATACTAAGGAAAACGCTAACTTAGTGATGAAGATAAAATTCAATAAAGCTTCTTAAAGCTAAAAAAAGTTATTAACAGAGGGATGTTCAAAACCTGTCCATAATAACTGTTGATAATGTTAAAAACTTTATTGATAACTTTGTGGAGAAATGGAATTAGGACTTACGAACAAATATAAACAACACTAATTAACAATACCATCAACAAGTATTTTTTTGTATAAATCATTAATAATTAACTAAATAAAAACTTATCCACACTATTAACAGGCTCTATATATACTAAATATTAAATAAACATAATACTCTTATATAATAGACAGAAAACATATTTTTTGATGAAGAACTTTCTTTTGCTTTTTTTGAGATAAGTAGTTATTTCTTTTTAGAAAGTATTTATTATGGAATATATTGATACATGCTAAACAAAGGAACGCGTTGTGAATAAAGTATCGTCAGAAAATATTACAGAGGGAATAAAGATTATTGCTGATCCAGTTTATCAGCCTTATCATTCTTCGGAAAAAGAAAAGCGTTTTTTATTCTCTTACGAAATTACTATTGTCAATCAATCTAAAGTTGGCGTGACCCTTCGTTCGAGAATGTGGAAAATTATTAACTCTGATGGCGAAGACAAAATTATTCGCGGTGAAGGTGTCGTTGGAGAGATGCCTTTTATTGCACCAGGTGAGTCCTACAAGTATACCAGCTTTTCAATTTTAGACACACCTTTCGGCACCATGGAGGGCTTCTATATATTAGAACGAGAAGATGGCGATATAATTCAAGCGAATATTAACCGTTTCTATTTAACGGCTCCTATTACTCATAAGTAATATTCACTCTCTTAGAATGAGCTTTTTCAAGCGAATTATTTACTCTTAGCTTGTTCTTTATTTTGAACTTGTTTTATAAGTTTAATTTCCACAATTCTATCATCATAAACAGTGGCTGAAACACTCACCTTTCTATTCAAATAGGGTTCGACTTTATCTTCTAGACTTCTGGAAACTGAATAAACTTTGTTAGAAACGAGTCGATAATTGACTGTACCATTATCTTCATGGGTGGTGATTTTACCCGTAAGATTAACATCACGTTTTTGTTCTTTTTTATTGTGATTGTTGTTATTATTTTTGTTGTTATTTCCTTTGTTATTTCCTTTGTTATTAGCAGGACCTTTCTTAGTCGTTTTCTGCTTTATTTTTTTTATAATTTTCTTCTTTTTATCCTGGTCGGCAAAAATATGTGCTGCTCCAGAGGGAATTAGACAGTTGGCCTATTTCTCTTAGCTGGGTTTTGTTACATTACTTGTTTATGAAGCTTCTGCAAAGAGCTCTAATCTACGAGCTTTGGCATCAGCAAGTTTCGTTTTTCTTTCTTGCACAATAATCACATCGTTTCCCATGAGTTTATCCATGGGAGCAATAAATCCAATGGCACTATGAAGACGAGTGTTATTGTAGTACTCAACATACTGTGAGACAACTCTTCTAGCATCTTCGACACTCAAAGGTACTTGAGGCCGGATAGTACCTGCCTTCAAAGTAAAATGGAAGCGTTCGATCTTGCCATTGCTCTGAGGATAATATGGTGAAGTCCGTACGTGAGTAAGACCATGGAAGGCTATGAATTTCTTAAACTCCTGGCCCGTGTATTGAGAACCATTATCAGTAATAATCCTAGGTCTTGCCTGTGGGTACTTCTCTAACGCTCTTTTGACTACGATTTCGGCATCCTGTTCATTCATTGATTCACGAATCTCCCAATGAAGTAAACAACGACTATAACCATCTAAAACACCAATAAAGAAATAAAATCTTTTATTGACCTTCACATAGGATATATCAGTATGCCAGTGCTCATGAGCCTGAAGTGGCTGTTCGAAACCATTTCCTTTCTTAGATTTCTTAATACTTTTAGTACGCATGAGGCCAGCTCCTGATAAAATACGATAAACAGAGGAACTGCTCATATACGCAATATCTTCATCAATCATCATGTAAGTAACTGCTCGATAGCCTTCTCTACGATGAGACTGATAATACTCAATTACGGCATGTCTTTCAGCTTCAGTAAGCCAAAAATCTTTCGGTTGTATACCATTGTGTTGATTCTCTTTTCCTTCTCGCCCTTTCCATTGATAAAATTTACTCGGATGAAGATCTAAAGATTTGAGCATACTACGAAGGTTTACATGCGTACGCTCATGCCAAACACACAGATATTTCACGACCTGATCTCGGATTTCTTGGCTAACCCAGCCTCCATTTAGATCAGGCCACGCTTCTTTTTTAAGCTTATGTTCTCCGCTACAAGGGTAGTGTCCCAAATTTTCTGTAAATTCTGCTATTGCTCTACTTTAAGAGTTATGAATAGCTTCCGAGACTTCGCGAGAATGGGAACTTTCTCGTCGGAGCGAAATTGAGGAAGTTGTTTGTAACTCGGGGTAAAGAAGATGCAGAGTGGTGTTGTACCAAAACAACCCACAAGGAATTATTATGCACCACTCTACACAAGAAAACAGTAGCGTCTTATTAGAAATGATCCAACAAGTTACAGAAAACGGCGAAAGCGGAATGCTTGAAGCGATGAGAGTTTTATTAAATGAAGCGATGAAAGTGGAGAGAAGTAATTCTCTTGAAGCTGATCCATATGAACGTAATGAAAGTCGCTTGGGTTATGCTAATGGCTATAAAAATAAAACTGTAAACACTCGACTTGGAGCAATGAAGCTTAATATCCCTCAAGTCAGAGGTGAAATTGATTTTTATCCAAGTTCTTTGGAGAAAGGCTTGCGAAGTGAACGAGCTTTAATGACAGCTATGGCAGAGAGTTATATTCAGGGGACATCGACTAGAAAGGTGACTAAACTTTTAGAGAAAATGTGTGGTCTATCTGTAAGTAAATCACAGGTATCCCGTGTGGTAACTGAGCTAGATGAGAGTTTAGAAAAGTGGCGCAACCGTCCTTTAGGTAAATATTCTTATCTTTTGGTGGATGCGAGATACGAGAAGGTTAGAGTAGATAAGACTGTTCGAGATTGTGCTTTACTTATTGCCTATGGAATAGATGAATCAGGAAAACGTTCAGTCCTCGGAACAAGTGTTTCTTTAAGTGAAGCGGAAGTTCATTGGAGGAACTTTTTTCTGTCATTGAATGCTCGAGGACTCCATGGCCTCAAGATGATTACCAGTGATAGTCATTCGGGCCTAAAAGCAGCGTTAAAGACTGTATTTGGTTCTATCCCATGGCAGAGATGTCAATTTCACTTACAGCAAAATGCTGGTGCTTATGTCCCTAAGAAAGCTATGCGCTCAGAAGTAGCTCAAGATATTAGAGATATCTTTAATGCACCTTCAAAGCTTGAGGCTGAAAGACTTTTAAAGCTTACTTGCTTAAAGTATGAAGAAAAGGCTTCACATTTATCTGAATGGATGGAATCTGCACTTCCTGAAGGCTTTTCTGTATTCGATCTCGAGCGTTCTTGTTGGACAAAACTGAGAACGACCAATATGGTTGAAAGACAGAATCGAGAAATTCTCAGGCGAACTAGAACCGTATCTATATTCCCAAATGAAGCTTCACTTCTTAGATTAGCATCCGCTATTCTTATGGAATTAGATGAAACCTGGATAGCTACAAAAAGAGTTTATCTATCTGTTTAACTAAAATTGGTCAACACCAATTTACAGAAACAACGGGACTCTATCGCTACAAGTTCGGCAATGACATCATTCTTTTCTGAAGTCGTGGCCTTGAGTTGTGTGTTTTCTTTCACTGCGTTCTTTAAATTACTATCGTTATCCTTGAGGAAGGCTCGAGAACCATTCTCAAAGAACTCTTTCTGCCAACGATAAAATAAGGTAGTCGTGATATTGAGTTCATCACAGATATCAGAGACCGGAATCTGCTCGAGGAGATGTTTACGGATAGCGACGACTTTTTGGTCAGCATTGAAATAACGGCGTTTCTTAGACATAATTAATTTCCTTTACGAAGGGTTACAGTTTAAAAGTAACTCAACTAACAGAAAATGGGTAGGTGTCTAATTTCAATTGAAGCGCAACAAATACTAGCTTGAGGCAAGGCTAATAAACTTAAGTAGATAAATTTTTTACGGTTCATTTTTTCTCATCCTTATTAATTATGACTTAATAAGCTTCCTCATCTTAATAAAATCAATGAATAAAGGCACAAAAAAAGACCCCATAAAGAGGCCTTTAATGTGTATTGAAATTAAAATTAACTTCAGTGATATTTTCTATTTTTTCTTAGTCGGTTTTTTTGAGTTTTTATCACTTTTTTGAGTTTCTTTAGCTGTAATTTCTATTTCTTTTATAGATATAACTCGATCATTGACTAATTTGGCTTTCAGTTTGACTCTTTGATTTTCAAATTCGATCAAATCATCATTCATTGTGGCAGAAAAATATATTTCTTTTGAGCCAGTTTTTAGGTAAAAACGTTTGCTTAAACCTTCATTTTTATAGATGATTAAACCCACTAAATCGGAATAATCATTTTCTTTTTGATTATTTTTCTTTTGTTTAGTATTCTTCTTTTGTTTAGTATTCTTCTTTTTCTTCTTTTTCTTAGCGGCTAAAAGTTCTAAGTTCAAAAGTGAAAAAATTGCGATTAAAAATGTTTTTCTATCCATTTTATCTCCAAAAAAGGCTCCTTTTTAGGAGCCTTTTATAATCTTACTAAAGTTTTATAATTAAATTTTCGCGTCTTCGTGAGCTTTTAGAATAGTCTCTTTAACTGTAGGAATATCCATCGCCCAGATCTTATCTAAATCGAAGCGATTTGGAAGTACTTCAGGAAGTTTAGTAATTATTTCAGCCATCACTGGTTTCTTATTAGCTGGAACATCATCTACACGGTCTATAGGAGTGAAGTGAGGGGCCGTTAAAAGAACTCTTGGGTTTTCATCAATAAGATCAAATAAAGCCAATACTGCATCGGCAAAGCGATCGAGTTCTTCTTTTGTGTAGGACTCAGTAGGTTCAATCATAAGGCCATACATTTCGGGCCAAGCGACTGTAGGAGCATGGAAACCAAAATCTAAGAAGAGTTTACCCACGCGTGAAATAACGAGAGCTTTTGGAATGCCAGCGTCAACGATCTTATCAAAAGTTGATTGAGGTAAAGTGAGGATAAATTCGTGCATCACTTTGTCGCGTTGATTACCTGTAGGTAAAACGCAGAACTTATCTTCTAAACGACTGAAGAGGTAGCGAGCTGATAGAACTGCAACAGCAGCCATGCGCTTAACACCATCGTGGCCAAGAGCTTTAAGGTAAGTTAAGCAGCGAACTTTGTGGCCGAAGTTACCTTCATGGCGGTGAAAAGAACCAATACTTTTTGGTGCATGAGCAATTTCGAATTGGCCATCAGAATTTTTTATAGATTGAATACCAGGCAAGAAAGGTATGAGTTTTTCGCTCACAGCGACAAAAGCATCACCAGGTCCGCCACCACCGTGAGGAATTGACCAAGTTTTGTGCGTGTTGTTATGCACTGCATCAACACCCATTTTACCGAGGTCAACCCAAGCAGCAATGGCATTCATATTAGCGCCATCCATATAAACTAAACCGCCGACAGAGTGAATGAGTTCAGACATAGCTGCGAACTGCGTTTCAAAAATACCAGAAGTATTGGGGTTAGTAACCATCACACCAAGAATCCTTTCGCCGTATTCAGCAACACATTCTTTAAGACGATCAAAATCCATTTCGCCGTCAATAGTAGATTCAATTTCTACAATACCATTGAATTTTTTAGTCACTAAGCCAGCAACAGCTGCAGTTGCAGGATTCGTTCCGTGAGCCGTTTTTGGAATGAGAATGATATCGCGCTTTTCACCACGATCTTGATGGTAGGCTTGGAAGAGCTTTACGCCGACAAGTTCACCTTGAGCACCCGCAAGAGGTTGAGTTGTAACGCCAGGCAAACCAGTAATAGCTTTGAAGTACTCTTGAGTTTCATAGATAACTTCTAAACATCCTTGGACATCACTTTCCGGTGCTTGGGGGTGAGCATTAGCAAAACCATCGAAAGCAGCAACATAATCATTGAGGTAAGGGTTGTACTTCATTGTGCAAGAACCTAGTGGATAAATAGCATTATCCGGGCTCACATTTTGTGTCCCTAAGGTCGTGTAGTAGTCTTCGATTTCTTTTGCAGAGTAATGAGCAATTCCAACTTCACCTTCTCTTAGCTGACAAGCAGGCAAAGCAATGGGTTTGAAGTTGTTAGAATCTTTTTCAAAATTATTAGCGAAGAAAGCTTCGAGAACTTCAATTTCTTTTTCACTATGTAAATCAGTGAAGCAAAGCATGAGGTACTTATCAGAACCTTTTTCAATTCTATCAGAGACATTGACACCAATTTGAAGATCACTTTCGAGACCTTTAGCAATCAATTCTGAAACACTAGAATCAATTTTCATAGTAAATTCATTCATAAATGCCGCTTCAGGGAAAGCTAATTCAACACCCTTAAATGAACTGAGAACTTCAGCTGCACGCAAAGCTAGTTTTCGGCTCACTTCCACACTTTCTTGAAGTCCTTTGTCACCGCGATTTAGGATAGCTGCACCGCAAACAGTGGCAATATAAGCTTCGTTTGAACAAATATTTGAGTTAGCTTTTTCACGTTTAATATGTTGTTCGCGAGTAGAGAGGATAATGAGTTTACAATCACGGCCATTAATATCTTTAGCATCACCAACAAAACGACCCGCAGTTGCGCGGACAAACTTTTTGCATTTAGCGTTGAAGCGAATACCGAAGATACCGAGTCCGGGTCCACCAAAGTTAGGACCAATAGCTAAGTGTTGTCCTTCAGCGACAAAAATATCAGCACCTTCTTGACCGTATTTTGAAGGAGCCTTTAAACCACCTGTAGCAATGAGCAGAGGATCAATAACTGCAATAGCAAGTGCACCAATTTCGTGAACATAATCAGTGATGTCGTCAACTTTAGCTACAGTACCCACATTATTGATTTGAGGAAAAGATACAGAAACAATATCATCTTCAATTCCACAAGCTGCTTTTTTAAGTTCATCTAAGCCAATGCTTCCGTTTTCAGAGAACTTATCGCCTTTAATCCAAATAATTCCTAAGCCCGTGTGTTCTGCGTGAGTATTAAGAACTTCGCGATCACCAGGGTAAATGCTATCAAAAACTAAAACTTTATTGCGCTTAGTTTGGATTCTCATTGAACATTTGATGGCCTCAAAAAGGGCTGTTGCTCGATCATACATCGAAGCATTAACAGCTTCAAAACCCGTAAGTTGAGATAAAAGACTCTGGTAAATCCAGTGAGTCATCAAAGTACCTTGCGAACGCTCAGGTTGATAAGGCGTGTAAGAAGTCGTTAAGCTACGAATATTGAGAACGGGGCCTGCCACATCCATAACTTTATAAGCTTTAAGGCCATCACCAATGAATGAAGTACGAATATTATTTTTATTTGCAATAGCCGACATTTCAGAAATAATTTCGTCGCTGCTCTTTGATTTTGGAATATTTATATCTGAATCAAAACGTACATCTTTGGGAATATGTGAGTATAAATCTTCGAAATTTTGACAGCCTAAATGTTCTAACATCGCTTGGATATCTGCATCACTTGCTGGGATGTAGTGCTTAGCTGCTTCGCGCTTATTTACTTGGGGGTCGTAATTCATTAAATGATCTCGTGTTAAATATAATTTTACTGACATGAATCATATACAGAAAACAGCATTTTTCGAGTCAAAAAAAATAAATTTAAGACGTTTTTGCTAAGTTGTTTATAACTTGAGTATGGATAAAAAAAATCGGCTGAAAAACTTGGTGATTGTTAAGCTTTGTAAACTGTTTAAATCCAGTAATTATCAGTTTTCAAAACAATAAAACTTTCCGTACTCACAATTTCTTTTACACCTGCAATAGAAGTTGTTAAAAAGTTAATGAGTCCACGGTTACCACGTACGGCAACCACCATCATAAAGTCATAGCGACCAGACGTAATAAATGTCGTGCGGACTTCGGGGAGCTTAGTTATTTTTTCAAAAGCAGTACGAAGTTTACTCGATTCAGATATACTCACACCTAAAACAACGAGAAGTTCTTTCTCGACATAACCAGGCTTTACGGCTCCAGATATTTTGAGGATACCTTTTTCGGTGAGGCGTTTAACGCGGTGACGAACAGTACCTTCAGTAATATTGAGTTCTCGAGCAATAGCAGAATTAGATGAGCGTCCATCTTCACGAAGTTTCTCAATAATTTCCCAATCTAAGGGATCTATGATTTCTTTTGAATTACTCATTTTTTATCCTTCAAATATTCTCTATCTTTAAAGTACTTATTCCATAGCGTTTTGCGACTTCCGCAAATTCTTCTTTTTCATATAAATAATAACATTGCTTCAAGCTCAGTGAATATTTAACTGACGCATCGAGAAAAAGACCACCTTTACTCGGGTGGCAGGAACAACTAACACACAAGGCTTCATTTCCATCCGCATCTTGATGGTGAATACAATTGAGTTGATCCAGTAACTTGGGGTATTTTTTACTTATAGCTTGTTTAAGCGATTCATCTATTTCATTGAGTTGATCAAAAGTTTGATGGGCTAAAGCTAACTCTTTGGCGTGATGAATGATAATAATATCTAAATGCGCGTATTTTGAAGCCAATAAATTTTCTAAATGATTGTCATTTAATTGATAATCTATTGATCTATAACAAACTTCTCCCTCGAAATCCATTAATAAATTTCGTTCTACAAAAATAACTTTGTTATTTCCTCTCTCGGCAGATGAACGTAAGCTTAATTTTTTTTTATTCATTATGTTAAGTTTATTTAAAGTTTTCTTTATTTCTATTATACTCAGTATTGTCGCAAAGTCTTGATAAATAAAGGTTTTATAACTGTTAACAGTTTTGTATTATTTATATTTTAAAATATTAAGTAATATTTATTATATATGTAAGTTTATCATTAATAATACTTTATGTAAAAAATTAAAAAACACCCTATTAAAAACAAGCCTGTTGATAACCTGTTGATAAAGCTATTGAAAACTTATCGTTGTTGAATGATCAAATCGAAAAATTAAGCTTTACATAATCTTGATAAAAAATTAACAATAGCTTCATTATGGCCCATGGGAGCCTTAAAATTATCTTTTAAATTTTGAAAATCTTCAAAAGCTTTTAAAGCTCTATCCCAGCAAATATCTGAAGCCCAAGGGATTTCAAAACACTGACTTGAACTCAAACCTTGGCTTAATTTCAATAAATCACAAAACCAAAGTTCTAAGGCATTGATTAAAGAATCTCTTTCCTCTAAGCTTTTTGTTTTTATAGCAAGCTCTATACGCTTCTTTCTATCGCCGGCTTTTTCGTTTTCATCTTCTTCTTCACCTTCTAAGTCATTCATAACTTCTAACTCGGCTTGGGTGCGCAAAGAAGCGATAAGAGCATTTAAACGCGTAGCTCCTAGCCAGGCATTATTAATGCCACTTCCTGGTTTTGTTTGTTGCAAAATTTCCTGTAACTCGCAAAACCATGTCGTGTTGAGATAAGAAAAGCTTTCTCGGTTGAGGTTCAATAAACGACAACGTGAGCGGATAGTATCTAAGAGTGCATCAGGTTTATTAGATATGAGAAAGAAACAAGTTTGCGGTGGCGGTTCTTCCAAAGTCTTTAAAAAGGCATTCTGAGCTTGTTCAACCATACAATCAGCTTCGTAGATAATACCTATCTTAACTTCCCAAGGAAGCGGTTTATAAGCGAATTTTCCAATAAATTGACGGATGTGATCAGTTAAAATAGATCGCGAAAGAGAAAGAGGTTTTAAACTATTGCAGTTATAAATTCCTAACTGACGTCTTTTGCAGGCTTTGCAGAGGCCACAAGGAGTGCCATCTTCTGCTCGATCGAGGCAAATCATCACGTCGATCCAGCCTTCGACAAATTCATTCAAATAATCCACATCAGCACCAGACACGAGCCAAGCTTGACCCGACATATTTGATCTGAGTGAATTGAGTATGTAAGTAGAGACTTTATCGTCTAAAAAAATTTGAGAACTCATGGGACACGCACCGCCCAGTTCATTAAAGCTCGCATTGTAACATCACGAGTATTTTTGTTAGGACAGCCCGTGATAACAAGGAAGTAAAATTTTCCATTAGAACGAGTCGTTAAAATTTGGCACCAACCAGCATTGATCGTGAAACCCGTTTTATAGCCATTAACGCCTTTAACAGCGAGTAGGGGGTTAGTATTGCCTATTTTAGTTGCTTTATGTGAATTAACTGGCAAGAGAGCCTCACGTTTTGACGTCCACTTCAAAATAATGGGATAATCATTAATGCTCTTTCTAACTAAGTGCAGTAGATCGCTCATAGAAGAATGATTATCTAATTCGGGCTTTTCTCGATTAAACGGCAAACCGTGAGCATTCGACATCCTAGTCTGAGTCATGCCGAGTTCTTGAGCTTGTTTATTCATCATCGCAATAAAAACTTTTGGATCGCCTTTACCAAAATGCTCAGCAATTAGTTGGCATGAATCATTGGCACTCTTGACCATGGCAGAAATGAGTAATTCTTCGATGCTTATCGTATCTTTGGGATACTTTCGCAAAAATGAACTGGATGAGGTCTTCATAGAACTCTTAGAAATCAGAACTTGATCGAGCAAACTATATTCAGGATTCTTTTTTATATGATTTAGAACTGTCAAAACAGTTAAACACTTGGTTAAAGAGGCCACTGGCACTGATTTATTCGCATTTGTCGACCAAAGTGTTTTTCCTTGGTTCATTTCAAAAACTAAGCCTGCGCGAACATTTCGAGTTGAGGGAAAGCGATAAGCCGATTTTTCACCTTTGTGATTATCTTCAATATCAAAACGTTTGAAGTGATCAACTTCAATTTTTTTGCTAGTCGCGACTACTTTGACTGGAACAACTTTTTTAACTTCAGTTTTAGAAAATTGTGTATCAGCTTTTTTCTGTAAATACTGACCCGAAAAATATATAGCTAGAGCCAAAATAAGAATCGGCAAAGTTATTAAGATAGGTTTCGGAATTTTGTTCATTGCTCGCGCGGTTTTCTTTTGCGTGGACTGCGACGTTTTTTAGCTTTGGGTCTTTGACCAGCTTTATGGTGTGAACTCAAACGTGGTTCAGGTAAAAAATCAGCTTCGGGCCAACCTAAGTGGGGAGCCATGGTGCGATAGAGTAAAGAAGCGTAGAAAAATTCCGGATGGCGACGAATTTTATTGATATTTTTATTAGCTAAGATTCGTCCCTGCATCATCATCACATCTTTAACACGAGCGGCAATAATACGAGTCATGTTATGCGGTTTCATAAAGTCGTTAACTGCTTGACGCAATTCGCGATCAATGCCTTCACGATGTTCCCAATGATCGCCAAATTTACTACCAGGATTTAAACATTTTTCTACGTAACGGTAAGCTAAAATAGGTAGGGAGTAAGCTCGTGAAAGGGTTCCACCCTGAGTAATGAGAACATCTCTTTCGTTGAGAATATTCAAATAAGTGTCTTTGTCTTCGCTAGAAAGAATATCTGAGATGTTTGGAATGATGTGTTCCAAAAGACCGGCTTCATGACAAGCCTCCATGGTTTTTGCCATGTAGGGCTTATAAGTAATTTTCAAAATCTCTTCATAGAGTCTTCTTTGAGAAACCAAAGTGATTTTTAGTGCGAGTTCACGTATGGCTTTTTCCACATCGTCTTCAAACTCAAAACCGTATTGAGCCTTGAGTTTAACGGCGCGAAGCATTCTCACTGGATCTTCTGTAAAACGAATCATGGGATCGCCAAGAGAACGAACTTTTTTATCTTCGATATCGGCAACGCCACCACAGTAATCAATAATTTTGTTTTTATCTGTGGGGTCCAAAAAGAGTGCATTCACTGTAAAGTCACGACGATTGGCATCTTCTTCAGGAGAACCCCAAACATTATCGCGCCAAACAATCTCACCATCATCACTAGGACGAGCTGAACGTTCTTTTTCATTGGGAGTACGACGGAAAGTCGCCACTTCATAGAGGGTGCCACGCTCATAAACGTGAACAATTTTAAAACGGCGACCAATAATTCTCGCTTTGCGCTTCCCAAAAAAAGCACTGACTTGCTCAGGAGTTGCACTGGTAGAGATATCAAAATCTTTAGGGTTTTCACCCACAAGTAGATCGCGAACGGCTCCACCAACTAAATAAGTTTCGTGGCCAGCTTCTCGCAATCGACTAATAATTTGAACCGCGCCGCGATCCAAACGTGGATTAAACTCAGGTTTACCCAATATTTTCGATCCGTTTAAAGGCAAGTAAAGTATTACTCATTAACATCGCAATAGTCATCGGGCCAACACCACCTGGAACAGGAGTAATGAGTGAGGCTTTAGGAGCTACCGATTCAAAGTCAACATCACCACAGAGGCGATAACCACGTGGGCGAGTTTCATCATCAACGCGGTTAATACCCACATCGATAACTACTGTGCCTTCGCTCACCATATCGCCTGTAATAAACTCGGGAATACCAACAGCAGCAATGACAATATCAGCACGGCGAATTTCCGCACCTAAATCAGCTGTCCTTGAGTGACAAATAGTAACCGTTGAATCAACACCTTTTTGAATCATCAGTGAAGCCATGGGCTTACCAACAATATTAGAACGGCCCACAATTACGGCGTGCTTACCCTTAGTTTCAACTTTGCTGCGTTTAAGAAGCTCGAGGCAACCCCAAGGAGTACAAGGTGGGAAACCATCTTTAGCACCAGTGAAAACGAGACCAACATTTGAAGGGTGAAAACCATCCACGTCTTTTTGAGGGTTGATATTGAGAATAATTTGCTCTTCATCAATTTGCGGTGGGGGAGGAGATTGAACTAAAATACCGTGTATAGCTGGATCATTGTTAAGTTCTTCAACAACTGCTAAAACAGCTTCTTGACTTGAGTCCAAAGGTAAAACAATTTTTACGGAGTGATAGCCAAGTGAATTGGCCATTTTCTCTTTTGAATTAACATAAACTTGTGAAGCAGGATCTTCACCAATGAGAACTACAGCTAGACCAGGTACTTTGCCACTTTTTTCCTTAAGTGAACTCACTTCTTCACGAAGTTCAGCAATAATTTCGTCGGCAATAACCTTGCCGCGAATCAATTTGTCTTCCATAAAAAATTTTCCAAATAAAAGGGGTTTCAAAAATTTCCTAATCTACATGACTTTGCGATCTCCGCAAACGTGCCTAAAGCTCAGAACAAAAAGTCCCTAACATTTTTTGTATATTAATAAATCTTAAGAGCGTCGCAGACTTTAAAAAGTCGTCAGATCGGCCTACGGCCTGCAGATCGTTCGCAAGCTCACTGCAGGTCGGCCTACGGCCTGCAGATCGTTCGCAGGCTCACTAAAAGACCGCTCCGCTGCAAGACCGCTCCGCTCTAAGAACTAAGAAACTTGCTGTTATGTTTTGCTGGGCTTTTCTGAGTGCACTTACAACTAGAATACGAGGTTAATTAACGAATTTCTGAAACCATGCAGGTTGTCTTTTCTCCAATACTTCCAGATAGGTCTTTTCATTATATGGAGTTCTCGTTTTCCAGCAGCGATACATGATACGAATCCATTTGTATGCCAAAGCTCTAAGTATAGTGAAATGAGGTATGTTAAGAGCTTTCTTATGATAATAAAATTCATGTGCCCATATTGACGATCTTATGGAATTATTTGCGAACTCCACAAAACTAAGTTGAGTGAACCTATCACATAAAAAACGTCTTCGGACAATATTCATTTTTCCACTCTGAATTGTCACAGGAGCTATTTCACTGATTTTAAGAACCTCATTTACAGACTTAAATTTATCTCGATCGTCCCCAAAGAAAGCCATAAGACGTGGGCCGATACTAGGGCCTGCTCCTGGGAAAGATTGAAACATTTCATAGTCTTCATTACTGCGATATGCTTGCTCAATTTTTTCGTCATAAGCTTTAATGACCTTATTTAAACTCCTGATTCTGTGGCAGAATTGTTGTATCTCAAATATGTAGTAATCCAACTCATCTTCATCATTAACAACAATTACGGAGGAGCGTAATATTTGAACTCTCTCTTTTGTTTTACTATGATTGGTACTGCGTTTGTTAAAGAATTTGGTAATGCCGATTTGATGAGCATTAATAACATCCTGCGGGCTTGGATATTTGTCTAAAAAGTCTAGAAACATATCTGCATATAAATGATTGCCCACGACTTTGAGGGCGTTTGGGTAATAAATCTTCAATAACGCAGTTAATTGATTAGTTAAACGAGTTCTATCATCTACTAAATCACGCCTTTTTATATTAAGTCGCTTCAGTTTCCCCTTTGAAAAAGATGAGTCTACTTTTTGAACTTTATCAGGATGTTTTAAATACAGTTCAAGTAATGATTTAGTATCTGCTCGGTCACTTTTAGCACCACTCAAATGAAATGTTTTAGCAAACTTTGAAGCAGTCGTAGGATGAACCACATAGATATCAAACTCTGTGAATGATATTAATAAATTCATCAGTGCAGATTGACAGCTCTCGATGACAATGGCAATGGAACCATTAACAGTTTCAAGTATGAGTGTATCAAAGAAGTTTTTGAGAGTAAGTAAATCGCTACTGATAACTTTACATTCTTCTTCACAATCCTTAAGAATTCGTAGGTCATGTTTTTGATCAGCCCAGTCGATCGCAATAATAACTTGATATTCAGATGGATTTTTAGTTCTTGTATTATACATTTTTACTCCTAGGGAATATATAGATTTAAAAAACAGCATGCGAAATTCCTATAGCATTCGTGCCTGAAGCTTTCTGAGTATTCGTCCCGCTGGTAAACATTCCCGGTCGAAATGCCCAGAAAGTCTTTAAAAGACAGGAGCGCCGATTCGTATCGAGAATGATTAAATTTATATGTTCCTTTTTTAATTCTAAAATTTCTCCCCCAGACCCCCTCATTATTTTTATCTATTTAATTACTTGGACTACTATAGGAGCGCAGGCATCCTGCCTGCATTTAAAAGCTGGGAGCGACCCATTCCATGCGGAAATTTATCCAAGTCGTCAGTTCGCTTCGCTCGGTTTTGCTGGGAGCGCAGGCATCCTGCCTGCATTTAAAAGCTGGGAGCGCAGGCATCCTGCCTGCATTTAAAAAAGTCGTCAGAAATAAGAACGCGCTTCGCGCTGCAAGACCGCTTTGCTGTAAGACCACTCCGCTCTAAGAATTAAGAGACTAGCTATAACCTTAAGTTATTTATCTGTGTTAATCTAAGTCCATCTGTGGATGAGTCTTTTTCTCTGTGCTCTCGGTGAACTCTGTGGTGAAATATAAAAATTCGATAATCATAATAAACTAAACCCTAGCTACCTACTACCTGGCTCCACCCGCCCGTGTGGCAGCACCCCGTATGGTAAGACCTTTTGAACTCCAGAATTTGCTTTGTATAGTGCCTTCATGAAAATCCTTTTAATCAAACAAACTTCTCTGGGAGACGTGATTCATTCCAGCCTCGCAGTGGAAGCTACTCGAGCTCAATACCCAGATGCAGAAATTCACTTCATGGTGGATAAATCCTGTAAGCTCGCCGTTGAGTATAATCCACACATTGATAAGCTGATTGTTTTTGATAAGGTTCTCATTTCTCAGAAAATGAAAAAATCATTTCTCAATATTTTTTCAGTCATGGTGCAATTCATGTCTTCGCTTCGCGAAGTACGCAAGGAAAAATATGACTTAGCCATCGACCTCCAGGGGATAGAACGCAGTATCTTTTTTCTCTATTTTTGTCGCGCCAAAGAAAAATTTGTCAAGGGAAAGAAACCTTTTCTGAAAGGCTTCAAAAACGCCGATAAAAATGATCATGCCATTGCGGAGCTGAAAGGTACACTCAAGCTAGCGGGGATTGATGGGGAAAAGTACTTTCCAAAAATTTATCTCAATGAGGGTGGGGAAGAAGTTTTAAAAAAGAAGCTTCCGGAAAAATTGACAAAGGCCCTAGAAGACCAAGATCAGCAAGTCATACTCATGAGCCCCTTTACTTCATGGGAAACAAAAGATTACCCTGTAGAGAATTATTTGCGATCAGCGCAAATGATCGCTAAAGACTTTCCTCAAGCACAGTTTATTTTTGTCGGTACACCCGACAAGAAAGACCTGATTGATCAGCAAATTATTGATTTTAAATTGGACCCAGACTTTGCCACGAATATTTGGAACTTAGCCGGCTGTACGAACATCCAAGAACTGCAAGAACTCATTCGTTTAGCAGATCTAACGATTGCTAGTGAAGGCGCGGTTGGGCATATTGCCAGTGCCTTGGATCGCCCCGTTTGTGTCATTTTTGGCCCCACACAACCCACTCGCGTTGGGCCGTGGGGAAATCACAGCCGCGTCATTCGTTCACAAGAAGCCAAATGCCTCGCTTGCTACCAACGTCATTGCGACGAATGGATCTGCATGAACAAGCTAGAAGACCAAATAAGCCACGCCGCTAAAGAGCTTTTAAAGTAAAGAACTTTTCAACCGTCATTTTGACGATATTCTTTTAAACTCCAGGCTTTTGTAAACTTGCTCTGACAGAGGTGTTTGAGGCTCATGATGGGGTGTTGATAAAGCATGCGCGGCCCCGCAAAGGCCATGACGTCGCGCACTCTTTGGCGCATGGCCTTTTCATAACAATGAACCTTACAGTATTGACAGGCGGGCTTACTTTCACCAAAGGGACATCTATTTAGGCGCTTAGTACTGTAACGATAGAGTTGATAGCAGTCTTTGCAAAGGTTCTTTGATTTACAGTGTTGCTTGCGACAATAAATACTGATCATGGTCGCAATAACCTGCTTTTCAAAAGTGATGTGCTTTTTCATTTTACCTTCTCTACGAGTCTTTATAAAATATTGCGATTATTCATAACTCATAATGCGGGACAAAGCTCCTGATCGCCTGGTCAAGGAAAGGCATTTCCTTGCTGGGGGGAGCTCGAGGGGGGACAGCGTCCCTCTCGTATGGGTCGCATCATATCCTTTATTGGAGCCTTTATAAAATTTTCAGTTTAAGACTAACATATTAGATTCAAACAATAGTAAAATTATCTTTACTTTTTATAAGCCAGTAATTTATGATAAATTCTAAATGCCCACAGATTTTCTAAAAAATCCGTTTTCGGATAGGTAGCTTACATAAGCGGATAATGAGTAAATTCTTGATTTAGAACTTTTTTTGTTTTATCATAAGTTTAAACAAAACGAGGAGTTTCTATGTCAGTCGCAGATAAAGTTTGTTTAAACCACACCGATCGAGAAGCCGCTTTTCTTTGTTTAAGTTGTCGTAAGCCCGTCTGTGATGAGTGTACCATAGCTCTAGACGGTAGTCATTTTTGCTCGACAAAATGTGCAGAAGGCCACGCAAGAACCAATGCTAATATGGAAGTTTATCGTGGTCAACAAAAAGGTGGTTTTATTAGCCTCATTATCAAGTTAGCTATAATAGGTGTGATCCTATATTTTGGCTGGCAATACAAAGAGCAAATCATGAACATGGTAAACAAAGCTTAGTTTTTAGCCTGTAGTTCCCGCTTTAGCGTGTGTAAAACACTCCAATAAAAAAGTTTGTAGTTCACGCTAAAGAGACTGTGTTAAAAATAAAGAAATATCTATATTGTCAGGGCTCACCTGTGTGTCCACTAGAATGTAGCCTACACCGTAAGGTGTGTGGAAATGGGTTTATCATCAATTAAGGGCCCAAACTTGGGTCCGACACATTATGCCGGACTCACATCAGCGAGGTATTGCCATACGGGCGGATAAGAATTATTTCCCCGCACCTGCGGCTTTACCACACGCTATTGTCTATCGGTGCTCTGCACCTAAAAAAGTGTTTTTCACACATCCGCTAAAGCGTGAAATAAATACCCGTTCTGACCACTTTTTAAATGCAGACAAGGTGCCTGCGCTCCCAGGGAAAAACTCTGCGTCTTAGCGTCTCTGCGTGACACCCTCCCGATTTCTGATCGACTTTTTAAATGCAGGCAAGATGCCTGCGCTCCCAGGGAAAAAATCTGCGACCCAGCGCCTCGGCGTAACACCCTCCCGATTTCTGACCACTTTTTAAATGCAGGCAGGATGCCTGCGCTCCCAGGGAAAAAAATGATCTGAACACTTTTTTAATCTGCAGGGCGTAGGCCGATCTGCAGTGAGCTTGCGAACGATCTGCAAGCGGAGCGATCTGACGACTTTTTTCTCCCCCACGCTAAAGCGTGAACGACGTACCCGTTCTGACCATTTTTTAAATGCAGGCAAGATGCCTGCGCTCCCAGGGAAAAACTCTGCGTCTTAGCGTCTCTGCGTGATTAATTATAACTATAATATGGTAAATAAAACTTAGAGGTTATTTAAGTTTTATTAAATCCTTGAGTTTAACTTGGGCTTTATGTGAGAATTCGCCTGAAGGAAATAAGTTTAAATAATCTGAATAAGCCTTGATCGCATTCTGTTTTTCACCTTTGCGCTCAAGGCAAAAAGCCAAGTAATAAAGGGCCGCTTCTTTTTCTTGGGGAAAAGCTTCAATAATTCTCGCGTAGAGGTCTTCTGCGACTTCGTAGCTCAATAAGTTACGCTTAATAGCGGCAGCCAAGTAAACACGATCGGCTTTTTGTTCATTAAAGCCACTCTCAGCTAACCAGGAACTCAATGGGTTTGCGCTGGCCGCAAGAATCACAAAAAGTATCAAAGCAATTAGGAAGCCTTTGGTCGAGCTCACCTGCTGTTTGGACTGCTTTACTTTTTCTTGAAATTCGTACATGCTAAAAGTTGATCGTCAAAGTTGTGCCTAAAGCGGGATTGGAGTCCCATGAATCTTTTCCACTTGGCCGCTTTAGTTGATCTATATAGAAGAATAAACAAGATATGTTTGAACTCAGTTGAAAACTAAGGCCAAAGGGTTGCAAGCGGCTTTCTTCCCAGCGCGTGGAATCGTCATAGTTAATAAAAAATTCGTTACCAGCATAAAAGCCCTTAAAAGTTTTCCAACTTGTGGCAATGGGGATATCGACTCGGACACGGTGACGCGAGCGTGTGTTATCACTGCCTTTGTCTTCAATTCTACGGAGTTCGAGGCGGTTTCTTAAACTCACTTTCCAATCATTCTCAAAAGTGTAATGCGGGTTGAGTTCAAACTCGTAACGTCGGCTATATTTCCAATCACCATCAATAGGCCTTGAGTCATAACGACTGTAGTTAAAACCGACATTAAGATTTTCGTGAAGTGGGTAAGCGATTTGTAGTGAAGCAAAGCGAAAGTAATGATCATCAACATTATCGCGAAAGCGATTATCCAGAAACAAACTTAGCTTAACATCTTTAACTTTTGTTGAAAATGTCGTCCAGTTCCAATAGCCCAGATCTTCAGCAAATAAATAATGGGGCACCAAGAGAATGAGTAAAAGAAATTTTTTCATTTTGTCTCCGCAATAATAGGGCTTAGAAACACAATAATCTGTTTATTAGTTTCTGACGAAACTTCCTACACATTATGACCCTATTTTTCAGTATGGCGAATAAAGTCAGTGAGAATATGCGAGACAGGAGCCTGGCGAGCCTAAAAACCGAGTTATATATTTTTAAAACCGAGCCTGAGCTCGGTTTTTCCCTTACTGATAAGTTGCGTCGGGGTTAAAGACAACAAAAGCAGCTGTTGTAGAAGTCGGGGCAAACTCATCGGCATCAGTCATACTAATGCCCATTTCGTCAGCTTTAAGTAGGTCAAAAATAATTTTATTATTAGCCATATCTTCCATGGCTGGATAACCCGGTGAATAACGACAACCCTGACTGAGGTCAACACCCGCTAATTTGCGAGCAGAACAATGGGCTTGATCCGCCATATCTTCAGCAACGCGATCGGAGAGACCTTGGAGCAGGAAGCAATCTTCGAGTTCACCCGCTTCACGCATTTCATTGATGACTTCTTCAGTTTTGGCACCGCCAGACGAAATTTGAATTCCAATGAGGTCAAATTCACCACTTTTTTTGGAGTGAATATACTGCGGAACCGACCAACGATCTTTACGGCCAGCAACGTGATTAAAAGTGAATTGAGCGAGCTCTTCATTCAAATCATCGGGATTGTAAACCGCTACAGTATTTTCATCGAGACTCTGTGCAGGGAGAAGAGCAAAACGGGAGATGGGGTCAATCCAGTTATTTTCATCGGACTTCTGAACCCATTCATCGCGCATGCGATTGAGGTCATCTTCAGTCACACCTTTCTTTGCCCAAGCTTTCTTACCGCCAAAATCCCAGTTGAGGCCATAGAGGGTGCGAAGATCAAAGTGTTGCTTGAGGTCAGTAATGGAGACATTGTAATCAGCAAGGCGAATTGCTTTGCCTTCTGGAGCCTTCCAGTCACTCAGGTCGATTTTGCGATCATCAAGTCCAGACTCATGCTTTTCACGTGCTTCGGCCTGCTTAATGGCGAGACGGTAGAATTGCTCGAGTTTTTTCGTATTATCGGCAATAAGACCATCGCGTTTACCTGAGTCCATGAGGGTGTTCATGATGTTCACGCCATCCATACCCGATTGACAGTAAAAGACTTTTCCGTTCATGGCAGCAAAGTCATCTTGGCCATACATAGAAACGTAAGCGGCATGGCGACTATTCACTGGCGCGCCACCAATAAGAAGTGGGAAGTCAACGCCTTTTTCTTGGCACATTTGCTGAACAGTAATCATGTGATTAGAAGTCTGTACGAGTAGGGCTGACATGCCAATGGCATCGGCGTTTTCCGCAATAGCGGTGTCAATAAATTTTTCGAGAGGAACTTGAACTCCGAGATCAATAACTCGGTATCCATAGTTCTCTAGCAGAGTCTTAGCCAAGTCTTTACCAATGGAGTGAACATCTTGGTAAACTGTACCAATGATAACAGTGCCTTTGAAAGTTCTTTTACCATCGAGGCTCTCACCACTCATATTTTTCATGTAGGCTTCGAGGAAGTTCATGCAGTGCTTCATCACATCTGCTGATTTCAAAAGGTGGGGAAGAGAAACTTCGCCGCGACCAAAACCATCACCAAGTTCGCGCATGGCTTCCATGAGGTAATCGTTAATAAAGTCGAGAGGTTGGTGAACGTCGACAATATCCTTCATCGAGAGCGCAATCGCATCTTTGTACTCGTAAGTGAACTCATTCTTTTCAAATGAGCCTTCCGATTTCTCTTTGTAGCCATCTTTGATTTTTTCACAAATAGCTTCTTCAACTGGCATGTCATCATAGGAACATTTCTTTTCTTTGACGATACCACGGCGTGACTCAGCAATGGTTTCCAACTCTTCGAAAGCATCCATATCGCGATCAAAAATGACTTTTTTACCGAGTTCGTAATCGTAGGGCTCAATCGATTCAACCGGAATGAAGTGATTGGGATTTACAATTGCGGCATCGAGGCCACGCTTGTAACCTTCATCGAGGAAAACGGAAGTCAGAACCACACGCATGTAAGGCTTTTTAGCAAGACCATTAGTGAGGTTACCCACACCAATCGAAGTCATGATTTCCGGGTGAATAGCTTTGATCGGTTTGAGTGAGTTCAGTGACTCAAGAGCAAAGTTCATACCCTCAATAGATTCCGCACCAATGGGGAAAGCATTGATATCAATCATGAGCTGATCGGGAGTGACTCCGTGTTTTGCGCTTTCCGCAACAATTTTTTCGGCGAGTTCAAGTTTTTTATCAGCCGTTAAAGCGGGCCCGTCACCATCCGTTACCAGGGCAATATATACCGGATTATGGTGCTTGGTAAGGGGAACAATCGCATCAATTTTACTGACGCCAGGGCTGTGCTCTTCGAGAGCAATGGAGTTGATGATTGGACGACCGGGGTAGACGTCAATAGCGACTTCAAGTGCGTCGACGGCAAATGAGTCAATACAGAAAGCGCCACCAAAGTCCATGGTCATATCATAAATCACTTTTGGAAGAACTTTTTCGGTGTTGACGATATTGGAGTCCATGCAGACGTCGAGGATATCGATACCCAAGTCACGGTTTTGTTCGTTAACAACTTCTTCTAGTGCATCATTATCGATGTTGTCTTCAACTTCTACCGCGTCACGTACTTTCTTAGAGCCACGTACGTTGAGGCGTTCGCCAATTTGAATGAGACCTTCGGAGGCATCGAGTTCAAAGGCGTTTTGAGGGCCAGAAATGAGATTGCGACGTTTAACTTCGCGCACTTTAGGTTTCTTGCCGCCTAAATGTTTTGTGATCTCCGCAATGTGAGCCGGAGTCGTACCACAGCAACCACCGACAATATTGATGCCATTTTCCGCTTCGTAGTCGCGCATGTATTCGCCCATTTTTTCTGGAGCGAGTGGGTAAACGGTTTCACCATTAACCGAAATCGGCTGACCGGCGTTTGGAACCACAGAAATCGGAAGTTCACTCATTTGTGCGAGAGCTGGGATCACTTTCTGCATCAGTTCAGGACCGAGCGTGCAGTTGATACCAAAGACGTCGATGCCAATACCACCAACCGCAGCATAGGCGGCTTCCATGTCAGTATTAAAGATCTGCATCTTGTTGAATTGATCCACCGTCACTTGTGCCATGATCGGTACTTTGAAACCGAGTTCTTCGGCAGCTTGGTGAGCACCAGCAATTGAAGCTTTGAGCTCCAACATATCCTGCTGAGTTTCGAAAAGAAGCACATCCACATTGGCCTGCATCATCGCTTTTACCTGGAGGTAAAAGTTTTGCTTGATCGTCGCAAAGTCAGTTTTGTTGAGGTTGGCAGCTGTGGAAGAAATTACCCAGTTTGAGGGGCCAATAGAACCGGCAACAAAAAGTGGACGACCATCGTATTCATCCATCTTTTTGTATTTTTCAATGGCGTCTTGGGCGAGTTCTATACCGCGAATATTGAAGTAGTGAGTCAGAGCATAGTAATCATTTTCTAGGAAATCGAGACCTTCGGGAAGGTCGGCAAAGTCGCTGAGATCCATTTTTGAAAAATCGAATTCTTGTAAACGTAAAGGACTGGCACCAAAAGTATTTGTTTCAAGAATATTGGCGCCGGCTTTGAGGTACTCCAAGTGAATATTATCGCGGACTTGATCAGGGCGAGAAAAAACGAGTAAGTCAGAGAGCATGGCGTATTCTTCGCCACCATAAGCAGAGTCGGGGAGCTTGAGCAATTGAACCATGGAGCCCATGGCTCCGTCGAGAACGAGAATTTGCTCTTTAAGTGCGTCTAAAAATTTCATAAATGAATGAATCCGTAGGTTAAATTTTGGGCACTATATTCACATATTCGAATATATCAATATAATATTCTTTCTTTAAGCAAATACAGTCATTTTATTTGCGCCGAAAATAGCATTGATAAATGCTTTAGCTAGTAAAGTTTAAAGAGAGCTAAACAAGATCAATGTCACGTACTTTTATAAAAAATTATCCATGAAGGTATTTTAAAACATTTAAGTGATTAAGCACTTAAGGATGAAAACTCACATCGCAGAGCGATGTTACTTTAAATAGTCCCACATGTAATGTGGGGTTTAGTACGGGGACAACAAATTGTGTGCCTTTAGTTACACTACTAAAACAGCCTTCTCAGTTCCATACCTAAAGATAGTATGAGAAGGCAGCCCTCGGCAAAGTCCACTTGCTAGCAGACCTTGCCTGACGTTAATTAAGTTACCACAACAAACTAACGGAGAGCTACCATGTCTAAAATTACTATCGCTGTTCCTGAAATCACAATCGGAATTGATCTTGGGAACAAAAAACACGACCTTTGTGTTCTTAATTCAATGGGAGAAGTTGTCGAACAAATACAAATTGATAATCATATCGAAGCTTTACATGAGTATTTTGAACAATATAAGAATCGTTCAAGTATTCGAATAGCTTTGGAAGTAGGCGCTTGTTCAATGTGGGTTTCTTCGATTCTCAAGGAAATGGGCTTTAAGGTTATTGTCGCCAATGCACGAAAACTGCGGATGATTTGGGGGGACACAAATAAATGTGATGAAAAAGATGCAGAGAAAATAGCTCGTGTAGCTCGAATGGATCCTAAACTTTTACATGGCATTGAGCACCGAAGCCTATCTGCTCAAAAAATGTTATCAGTAATTCGTGTACGTGAGCATTTTATTGGGGCTCGCACGAGGTGTATAAATTGTGTACGTGGCATACTAAAGAGCTTTGGTGTAACAGATTTACCCAGTTGTGCATCAAATCGTTTTGGTGAACGAATGCTTGCACATATTCCTGATGACTTGATATCGACTTTAGGAGAACTCTTGGAAGAATCTAAAGATTTAACAAACCGTATTGAGGGATTGGATGATCGGATTTATATGCTTAGTGAAGAGTCATGCCCTGAAGCTATAAAACTTCAGGAACTACCAGGTGTCGGTCCAGTTACGGCCTTAACTTATGTATTAACTATTGATGACCCTAAACGCTTTCAAAAGAGTAGAGATATTGGAGCTTTTCTTGGGTTAACTCCCAAAAGAGATCAATCGGGAGAGATCGACAAACAATTAAGTATCACAAAGCAAGGAGATCGTTATTTAAGGGCTTTATTAGTTGGTTCTGCTCAGTTTATTTTAAGTGACCGTTCACCTGCTTCTGATCTTAAAAATTATGGTCGTAGGATTGCTAGTAGTGGAGGACGAATTGCCAAGAAAAAGGCTGTTGTTGCCATCGCGAGGAAACTTGCGATATTAATGCATCACTTATGGGTCAGTGGGGGAGATTATATTCCATTACACAAACAAGCTTTAAGAAAAGCTTCTTAATTATCCACCAATCCAGCCAACCTCCCCTCCATTTATTTTGAACCAAATTAAGGAATGAATTTAAAAAGAAAAGAGTTTAACAAATGTCTTATTCGATGACTGCGGGCCATGCCTAGAACAATAACCACGCCAAGGTTGTAATAAAATAGTTCGTCCTAAAGATAGCAGCATCAGATAGGATACAATCATGCACCGGACTTGGCGGTCCATAAAATGAGTGCGAATGGAAGCAAGACAAAATTTTATCGACACTTGAAAACTGATTTTCTCAATTATCTGAATAATATAACTTTAATGTAAACCGTAACTTGTAATCGCCTTCTCATGGAAGGCATGATATATGTTTCTCCCTTCCTTAGTCTTTGGGACTTGCCCTAAGCTATTTAAAGTTTAATGATTTCACCATAGTTTACCTATGCTGTAGATGTATATACATCGTTAACTGGATAATCATGTATTTAAATAAAGGACGAATTCACAAGGATTCGGCTTTTGTGTTTTAAGTTTTATGGAGTTTATCAAAAGTAAATTTATTGCGTAAATATAATTAATTACGTAATTAATATAAATAAATTACGAATTTTATTTATTTTTAACTTGTTTTTATCCCTGTTTTAGTTTATACCTTATATAACTACTTAATATTTAAAGAGATTATACACGGATGAAAAATGACAAAAACTTTGGGGAGTCATTAAATACGAGGTCTTTTGGGAAGAGATTCACTTTAATAGAACTTTTGGTTGTCGTGGCCATTATTGGCATTTTAGCCAGTTTGCTTTTACCTACTTTAAAAAAAGCTAGAGAAAGAGGCAAAGCTGCCGTTTGCTTAAGTAATTTAAAGCAAATTGGAGTTGGTACATTTATGTATACATTAGATAACGATAATATGTTTTCTTTAAGGCGTAATGAGGTATGGGATACTTACGAAGAGTACCAAGGCATATCGACCAAAATGTGGGAATGCCCATCTGATAAAGGTAACTGGAGTCATAATGGTGGTTATAGAGAGCCTGATGGTCGAACAACTTTTGAAATACGAGGAAGTAGTTATCACTGGAATGAACACGCCACCTGGGGCAAAGACCAATTTTTAACCCAAGTGCAAGTACCAAAACATTATGTTCTAACTGGTGCTAGATCTCTCATGGGAAAATGGGGCACTAATAGTGAACCAAATAACTCTCCAAATAACTTCATGTGGCATTTTGAAGAGTCGTTAAAATTCCCTCTATTATTTGCCGATGGTCATGCTGAATTCATTTACTACGCGAGAATATTTGAGACTGAACCCAAAACCTTTAATTATAATAAGTATTCATCAGGACAAGTTCCGTTTTATTGTAACGAGACCTACCAAAACCCTAAAAACTAAATATAGGGTTTTAGTCACACAGCGAATACAAAAGTTTTTACGATTACCCATCCATTTACCCATCCATTTAGCCATATTTGTCAAGTAGACAATAATCTATTGTATCCGTTTTTTGTTATTTTTGCTTAAAACGAAGCTTAGAATTAGCTCTTTACTTTGTGCCCATCTTGATTTCAACTTTGTGGGTACGAGTCTTCACAAAAGTGAAGCCCTCCAGCCATCCATATAAGGTCAACGGTTTTAAAGGAACCGTGTTGATCAGTCCAACTTTTTCTTTTAGCTGCGCTCAACGCCTTAGAAACTCCTAACGGTCATATCCTCGCCGTCCCATTCAGTTGGGTGTTAGGGCTCAGTCCTTCTCTATTGGACTGTCCAGGGTTTTAGGGGCTCGGGGAGGAGTGGGTCATCATCAGTAAATTGCTGTGAGTGTAAAGTGTACACTCAGCCATATCCTAATCAGTTAAGTTGTCTCGACGGAACAAGGGTAATCAATAGGTTCATGACTGAGGTACTAAATTTATTTAATGAACTTTTTTTGTGAGTCGCTCATATTTTTCTCTGCCGAAAAAATCGATAGGATCAAAAGGTTTCTTTCGTAAAAGCATAAAATAAATAGCTCGGCATATTTTATGTATAAAGATGGATCGTCCTTTGCGTTTACCGTGACGTTGATCGAGTTCATCGGCAAAGAATTTCATTACTGGATCTGATTTTGCTAACATTGCGATTTCACCAAAGGCCCACTTTAAGTTAGGGTTGCCCATTTTTGTCCCACTATAACCATAACTTTTTCCCGCACTTTCTTTTTTGCATTTAACAACGCGACAGTAACTTGCATAATCACCTGGAGTTTTAAATCTTTGAATATCATGAGTTTCATAAACCAGAGTCATACCTAAAATATCTCCGATACCTTTCATTGATTTCACTATTTCAAAATCTTCTTTGAACTGAGAGTCAAGGGTGAATTTCACAAGGTCCTTATCTATTTGTTTTAACTGATCAGTAAACATCTTTAGTAAATCGGCGTTGAGTTGATAGTTTCGAGCCATAGGATGATCTTCTGGTAGGAATGTCTGAAGATCCATGAACTGAAGTGATGACTTTGCATTTCGTCGAAGCTCAGCAGAACTATGTTTTAAATTATTTTGGTCTTCGAAGAGATTAAGATAAATTGATATACCTGAGCGAATACTCACGAGCTTGATTCGACGGCGTAGTAGATCTCGGTGAGAACGAAACCGACGTGGACAAGCATACGCTTTGGGCAGGAGATTAGTTCGTAACAAATCTGTTATTTTTTTACTGTCTATTTTATCGTTCTTTGCTTTACCTCCATGAATTGCTCCCATATAAAGGGCATGGCCTAGGGCAAATTGAACGGGCTCTGTTTCACAAAAATCAGATAATTTGTACCAGTTGTAAGTAGTTTCGCAGGCAATAGTAAGGTCATCCCAATAAGGAGAGAGGATTTTCTTCATGTACTGAAAGTCATTATTTTTGATCTCTGTGTGCACGTATATTTTTCCTTCTTTGTCCATCACGCAGATATAAGACATCGATTTGTGAAGATCAATTCCGCAGTGAAATTTTGTTTTTGTAGTATACATTTTCATGGCAATATCCTTTTTTGTTTTGTGGAATTACAATTTAGGTTATTGCCATTTCTTTGCCAAATTTTGTAGATCACGTTTGACCGTGAGTACTATTGGCTAAGCGTACTATCAGTTAAGGATGAGAACTTACATCGCAGAGCGATGTCACTTTAAATAGCCCCACATGTAATGTGGGGTTTAGTACAATGGTAAAAAATTGTGTGCCTTTAGGTACACTACTTAAAGAGCCTTCTCAGTTCCATACCTAAATGCATGCTATGTTTCTCCCTTGGTTTGTCTTAGGGCTTTGCCCTAAGCTAATTAAAGTTTAATGGTTTCACCATAATTTATATATGCTGTAGATGTATATACATTGTTAACTGGATAATCATGAAAGTTTTCAATATTTTATAAAAGCCGAATTCTCAAATTCGGCTTTTTTATTGCTTGCTCAAGTAATTCAATGAATCGATATAAGCCTAATTTATCACATGCTTACCCACATTAACGAGGTATGTACATCTACAGCGAGTCACGCATTTTTTTAGCTCTTGTACTAAACCCCGCATTAGATGTGGACTATTTAAAGTGAGAACTCATTGCGATGTAACTCACCATCTGTGTCATAAATATAGAGTGAGTTGTTACAGTTGAGAATCTGTATGACTAATATTTAAAAAGTCTCCCAAAAAATTCGTATTTCGGTGTAACAAATGCGAACTTACCTTGTTTGATAGTGAAATAACACAACACATTTAGGAATTATAATATGAAAAAACTATTATCGATAACATCGAAATTTGCGATGACAGCAATGATGAGTTTACAAGTGGCGAATGCCGTACCTCAGGAAATTGTCGACACCGACATGGATAAATTATGGGGTGAGCGTTTAGAATTAGATGCAGGTGAGCGCGGTGCTTGGTTTAAAGAAGCTAAGTATGCCATGTTTATTCACTGGGGTCTTTATTCGGGTCTCGCAGGTGATTGGAAAGGCAAGACACACTTCGGCATCGGCGAATGGATTATGAATAAGCATTTAGCTGGTATTTCTGTGGATGAGTACAGAGCCTTAGCTAAAGACTTTAACCCCGTAAAGTTCGATGCAAAAGCTTGGGTAACTTTGGCGAAACAGAGTGGTATGAAGTACATCGTTATTACGGCCAAGCACCACGATGGCTTTGCGATGTATGACTCAGCGGCTTCTGATTATAATATTAAAGATGCGAGCCCCTTCGGTCGTGACCCACTGAAAGAATTGGCAGATGAATGCCGTAAACAAGGTATTGGCTTTGGTTTTTATTACTCTCAGTACCAAGACTGGAACGAAAAAGATGCCTTCGGTAATGGCTGGGATTTTAATCCTAAAGAAGCCAACTTTTCTAAATACTTTAAAGAGAAATGTGAGCCACAAGTAAAAGAGCTTGTTACTCAATATGGCGATCTCGCAGTTTTATGGTTTGATACCCCAGGTAAGATGACCAAAGAAGATTCCATGGCACTAGTGAACTTGGTGAAAAAACACCAACCACGCTGCCTTATTAATAGTCGCATTGGTAATGGTGTGGGAGACTACTCTTCACTAGGTGACATGGAGATTCCACCAGAGAACGTTGGTGGTTTATGGGAATGTGTCGATACAACGAATAACTCTTGGTCTTACGCTTGGTATGACGAAAACTGGAAAAGCGGTGAGCAAATTGCCCAGAATGTGATTTCAGTTGTCGCTCGTGGCGGGACTTACATGTTGAACGTTGGCCCTCGTGGTGACGGCTCAATCCCAAAAGGCGCAAGCGAAGAATTATTGGTAGCAGGTCAGTGGATCAAAAATCACGCAGGAACAATTTATGGTGCCGAAGCTTCACCTTGGCACAAAGCATTTCCATGGGGAGATGTAACAGTTAATCATGGTAACCTTTTCCTTCACGTCTTCGATTGGCCCCAAAGTGGTAAAATTTACCTTCCAGGTTTAAGTAATAAAATATCTGGCGCAGCACTTCTCAATCTCAAAGGCAATGTAAAAGTAAGTAAAGAAGGTGACTGGACAATCGTTAGCATTCCTAAGGTTAAGCCTGATGCAATTAACCCAGTGATTCAGCTTAAATACGACGGCAAATTAAAAGTTGATCATAGTTTGGCTTTCGACGGCGAAACAACAGCTAATCTCTTCTCGCTCTTCTCTAAGCAAAAAGATTGTGCAGTCGTGCAATTGCGTTGGATGGAAAAATTTGGTGAGTGGAAGCATGCTGAAATGATTAAAAAATGGACTCCAACAAGTGAAGCGAGCTGGGATGTGAATGTTCGTAAGCCAGGTAAGTACGCTTTAGAAATGACTTATTCTTGTGATGACAAAGCGGATTATAGTGAATTCGAAGTCTTAGCGGGTAAAACAGCGATGACGATTCAAGCTCTCGACACAGGTGACCGCATGCCATCGAAACGCATGTTTGGTCGTGGTCTTTTACCACGCGTTAGAACTTTGCGCTTAGGTGTGGTTCAATTCGACAAAGCAGGAAAGCAAAAAGTTGTGTTCAAAACTAAGAAAGGCAACTGGGAAGGCTTCAACCTAAAAGCACTTCAACTAAAAGCTTACAAGTAAGTAATAAAAAGCCTCGCTTTAAGCGGGGCTTTTTTGTGCCTACAGCAAATAGCATTAGTTTAAATCAGTTCACTTAGTTTAATAAATCATACTCTTTAAGGAATCTTATGTTTTATAAAATTGTTTTATTTTGGTTTCTTTCTTTGAATCTATTTTCAAAGGCCAATATCCCCGATCCAGATACTTACTGGACCTATAAATCAGTGGCGGGAAAAGACCTTAAGCTCTCAGTATTCTTGCCAGAAAATTATGAAGCAGGAAAGAAGTTTCCCACCATAGCTATTTTTCATGGTGGATCATGGAGAGTCGGGAATCCTAATATGCATTATGCCGACTGTAAATATTGGGCAAGCCGTGGCATGATTGCGGTATCGGTTAAGTACCGTTTAAAAGATGAGGATAAGATCACAGTTCCTTTTGAATGCATGAAAGATGCGAAGTCCGCGATTCGCTATTTACGCAAAAATGCGAGCCAACTCAAAGTCAATTCAGAAAAAATTGTTGTGGCAGGTGGCTCCGCAGGTGCTCAACTAGCGGCTTCAACGGCTATGATTCCGAAAGTCAATGACGAAGTTTACGACCTTGCGATTTCCGCAAAACCTCAAGCAATCATACTCTATAATCCTTGGTTTAAATGTAAAAAAGAGTGGTCACCAACGCATAATGTTGTTGCGGATTTACCGCCAATGATCATTTTCTCCGGTGGAAATGACAAGGCAATTCCCGTACAAGAAATGGTCGATTTTCACAAGAGTATGAAAGCTCAATCAAATAAAACAGAACTCTATATTGGCCAAGATGGTAAGCACGGCTTTTGCAATGGCCGCAATCCTAATAATCCATTCTTTTACTGGTCGATAAAGCATGCGGATGACTTTCTCGTGAAAGCAGGAATCCTTTCTGGGCAAGCAACGATCCAGTACCCACAAAGAGTTAAAGCGATATCTAAAGAACGAGTTTCTTATTACCCCTAAGTTCCACTTATTTAACACTTTTATTGATAGGCCCTCACAATTTGTGAGGGCCTTTTTTATGCGAAGAACAAATCGGCAAAAGTGATATATCGTAACAGACGGGAATTATTAAAGTTTAATACCTATGAAGCCAAGTAAGATGTGTTTTAGAGTTAAAAAACTAAGCGAAAAGAAGCTCTAGCTAAGTTTTTTACCGCGCAGGTATTTTTGATTGCTTGAACTCCGAGCTGACTTAAGTCCTTAAAAAACTTGAACTTGAATGACATATAGTAAAAAAAATTAAATGTGGAGACAGAAAAAATTGGAATTTTTGAGCCTACAGACGATTATATATAAACTCAAGGGCCAAAATATGTCAGATAGTAATCAAACGCGCGTGACTCTCTTACAGAAGTTACAAGCGAATCAGGACGAGCATTCATGGGATGACTTTGTCCGTTATTACGAGGGTTATATCTACGTCGTCATTCGCAACCTTGGAGTCGGCGTGGAAGATAGTCAGGATATCTTGCAGGAAATTTTATTAAAAATTTGGAAGGCGATTCCCAATTACAGTTACGATAGAGAAAAATGTCGCTTTCGCACTTGGTTATGCGTTGTCATACGCAATAAAGTTTACAGCTTTTTTAAACTCAGATCGAGTCGTAATAATCGTTTGAATGTGAGCTACGACAATCTCTTACAAAACCTCGATTTAATTACCGATGCCGAAATTGATAAAATTGCCGAAAAAGAATGGCAGAGTTATGTCTCGAATTTAGCTTGGGAAAACCTCCAGGATCAATTCCCCAAACAAGCCAAAGAAGTTTTTGAAGCTTCCTTAGACGAAGAAGATAACGCTGTACTCGCCGAACGTTTTGACGTGGCCGAGAGTAGCGTGCGAGTTTATAAAATGCGAATCCGCAAAGCAATGCACAAGGAAATTGTAAGGCTTAACCAAGAGCTCGGTGGCTGAGGTTTTGCGTCATGCGCAAAGAAGAAAAATTTAATCGCAACTTGGGTCAACTCTTTGAAGAGGCCTATACTCCCGAGGAAACTCCTTTGGAAGATGCGCTGAAACGCGCCGGCGATCGCTATCAAGAATTTGAGTTCTATCAACAAGGTGGAATCAAAGAAATACGAACCTGTCTAGATAGCCGTACTGGGCGTCAAGTGGCCATGGCGACAATGAAGGCTGGGGCCGACCTTGATCGAAAAGAAGCCTTTATCCGCGAAGCGCGAATTAACGCCGCCCTTCAGCACCCGAATATCGTTCCGGTTTACGATGTGGGCTTAACAAATGATGAACCTTGGTTTACGATGAAGTTCATCGATGGTCAGTCCCTAAAAGAAATTGTCCAAAAACTTAAGAATAAGGAAGCGAGTAGATTTAACAATTTAGCCGATCGCCTAGAACTCTTTTTAAAAGTCTGTGATGCCGTTGCCTATGCTCACTCTAAAGGTATTCTTCACCTAGATCTAAAGCCCGACAACATTCGTATTAGCGAATATGGTGATGTGGTTTTATGCGATTGGGGCTTGGCGGATGTGATCCCCTCTGAATGTGAGGAACCCCTTTTAGAGGTTTGTTCCAGTACAAGTAAAGACTTTGATGAAATGACACTAGATGGAATGGTGAAAGGAACGCCAGGCTATATGGCTCCCGAGCAAACAGGCTTAGTTAAAGAGCGCAAAGGCAAACACACCGATATTTTTTCATTAGGCGCTATGCTCTATACTTTACTCACCTATAAGAAGGCTTTTAGTGGTGAATATTTAGAAGATGTCTTGACAAAAACCTCGCAGGCTGATTTTGTAAAACCCTCCCTTGTGAGTCGAAATCATATTCCTTTTTCATTGGAAGCCGTCTGCCTAAAAGCACTCTCTGAAAAACCAAAAGATCGCTATCAATCAGTTAAGGATTTACAGCAAGAAGTCCGTAATTTCATCAATGGTTTTACCACCGATGCAGAAAATGCATCACTAATGAAATCATTGCACTTTTGGATAAAACGCAATCGGACCCTAAGTATTATTTCCGCTTTTGCACTGCTCTTATTTTTTGGCTTGGCGGTAACATCGATTGTCAACCTAAAACTTGCCGAAACTAATGCACGAGAAGTGGCCGAAAAACTTCGTATTGAAAAAGAATATCACATGCGAATCAATAAGGGAGCGGCACCGAAGTTTTTTGAGCGAGCTCAAGTCGCCTACGATTCATTTCAGTTTGATGATGCGCTTAACTTTTGTGTGAGTGCAGTTGAGCTGGATAGCAGTTTAATTGATGCCTGGGAACTCAAGGCAAGGATTAACTTCACGCGTCAAGAATTTAAAGCGGCAGAACAAGCATTTAAGAGAGCTCAAGTAGGAGGAGGCTTACCCCTCATCAATAGTGAGTATGCTTTACAAAAACCAAAAGATCAAGATTCTTTAAGCACGCAACAGTACCTAAAGTTAATGACCAAATTGAGGGATGCGGGCCTCTTGCGAGAGTTCACGAATTTAATTCACTACAACATTTTTTCCGATATAAGTGTGGATGAGCGTCTCGATTTCTGTAAGGGGGCCATCATTGTCCATAATCCTCACATGAAATCACTTAATTTTAAGTTTAACCGAGAATTCAGGCATTTAGATTTGTCGGCAAATAAAGATCTGCAGGTGGCCTTGTGTATGCAAAACTTTCCCGCGGCTAGTGCGGACTTCTCTCATACAGATATAAGTGACTTTATAGCCTTTAGAGCTCAGCAAATCAATGCTTTAAATGTTTCGCATACGAGTATCTACGAACTTCATAGTTTAGAAAACCCAGAGTTGCGAAAATTAGACATATCTCATACGGGGATATCGAACTTAAAGCGCTTAGCAGGCAGACCCTTAGTGAAACTCAATATTAGTCATAGTGCAGTAACCACAATTGCTCACTTAGAACAAATGACGCAGTTAGAGGAGCTGATTATCCATAAAGGGCAATTTCTTGAAAGTGACCTCAAATTTTTACCGGAAACTATTAAGGTCACTCAGGTAGATTAATCCATTGATAAAATGAACTGGGCGGTACTGCCATCACCCCAACTGATCATATTGCCACCCCAAGGGGCTCCATTGCCCATTGACACACTATGATCATCCATAAGTGCGGGGATCTTGTATCCAGTTTTTTCGTGAATTTTGGAGGAGCTATTATCCCAGTCGGGAAGCCAAGCACTTGCGTTCATAACTGGATCGGTTAAGACCGGGTGTCGTTTTAGGTTGCCAAGTCCAACAGCCGCATCACCGCCAGCACTATCAGGAATAAAAGCATAGTTTTCCGAATAGGTTCTTGTTCCATGCTGCCAAGGGATAAAGTAGGAATAGGTGCCCGCACGAGTTATCCATGTTTGTGCTGGATCTGAACCGGTGTTCTCTTCAAAGTCAGAGGCAGGGCAGAAATAGGCATCGTCGCTATTGCTTAGGTAAGCTTCAACGTAGCCAGATTCGCCATTGTTGACTTCATGAAGAGCTCCCTCACTACTATCCCCGAAAACATATTTCCCCGAAATCGTATTATAGTGAATATTTGTCATTAGTGCATCTTCATTATCTCCTGCGTACATCTGCAGGGCAATTCCAGCTTGTTTCAAGTTATTTTTGCAAACGGCAGCGCGTGCTTGGCCGCGAGATTTGGAGAGGCTCGGCATCAATAAAGAAGCCAAAATTCCGATAATGGCAATGACAACAAGTAGTTCAATTAAGCTAAATTTCTTCATTTTTCACCCTGGTTTCATTAAAGACTATAAGATCCCTAACTTCGAAAATGAAGAGCTGTTACAAAATATATAAAATTTTTCCTGTTTTTTATAAGTAGCTTTATTTCAATGTTTTAATGAATTGATCTTTACTCGAAGAAGGTCCCAATCTGTTAGATCTGTGGTTAAACTTTCCTTTGCCCTTGCCCTTTATCCGCCGGTCGATGGCTGGCAAGCCTCGCAGGGAAGGGGGCAGCGTCTCAAAACTTCCACCTCATCTACCTGCTACCTGAAACCTAAATGAGCGTAGCGAGTGCAACATAAGGCAACTTGTTGCCGCCACCGAAGAAGCTCCGCTTCGCTCCCTAAGCTCGGCACTAGCGCTCCCTCATCGATCACTTTTTGCTTTAAAAATAGTTTTAAAGATAACACTGCCACCGATTAAAATAATAATGGGGAAAGCCAACAAAACTCTGGGGCCAACAAATGCAGCCGAGATTAAAAGAGTGGCCATGAGAACAAACATTACCCCAGCTACAAGTGCTAATTTTCCAAAAATAGCTTTTGGGTTAAAGGCTTTTTGACTTAAACTGAGGCCACGGATGGGCTGATCCCGGTGGCATGAGTAGAGGGTTTGGATCAATTTATGGCCAAGTTCTAAGATCTCATTGGGTTCTGAATGATTAAAACTTTTGTTATGTTGATGAATCATCAAATGATCACCTTGTACTTCAACGATGAGGTCTTGCTTGTTATTAAAAAACTCAAAAAAATCAGTTTTGCAAAGAGGAGCTATATCATCGACATTTTCACATTTATCTTCCCTAACATTGTGACTGTTGAGTCCTGACTCAATTACGCCTCCAGGAAAAAGTTTGTAATTTTTATTAAATTTTTCGATCATTTCTTTGCTTGATCGTTGTGCATTCTCAGCTAATTCAAAGATTACACCACCATGACCAATGAAATTTAAAAAATTTGCTAGTATCCCTGGGATCACTTCAAAATCCGATATGCCTGCACATGAATTTGGGAAAAGAACTAGAGTCTGCTCTGTCTCTGAGTATCCGCCGTGTTTTTTACGTTTTCTGGTCTTTTTCTCAATCATTTCAAAATCTTGATTCATATAATTTCCTGAAACGTGATTAGATAATTCATCAGCACCCTTTAGAGAATCCATTTCCATGGCTCCATCACTTAAAAAACTTCTAGAATCTTGATGTATTTGATAATTGTTTTTACTCACCCAATCTTGTAACTGACTCATATTTCTGACCTTGATCTTATGAACATTTATATAGTTTATAATGAATAAATAACAGAATCAAGGTTTCCATACTTTATTCCCACGCATAGTTCCCCGATTATCCCATCGTGGATTCGCTTAACTAAGGAATCGGTCATCCGGAAATCTAAGCTCGCAACGAGTGCTCCCTAGGACCGTTGAGCTCCAGCTCGGCGCTTGCGGACAACACTTCATCCCCAAATTCCCCTTGAGTTTGCCCTTTATCTGCCGGTCGATGGCTGGCAAGCCTCGCAGAGAAGGGGGCAGCGTCTCAAAACTTCCACCTCATCTACCTGCCACCTGAAACCTAAGAAGCTCCGCTTCGCTCCCTAAGGTCGGCAGGAGCGCTCCCTAGGACCGCTGAGCTCCAGCTCGGCACGAGCGCTCCCTAGGACCGCTGAGCTCCAGCTCGGCACGAGCACTCCCTAGGACCGCTGAGCTCCAGCTCGGCACGAGCGTTCCCTAGGACCGCTGAGCTCCAGCTCGGCACGAGCGCTCCCTAGGACCGCTGAGCTCCAGCTCTGCACGAGCGTTCCCTAGGACCGCTGAGCTCCAGCTCGGCATCTGCAGATAAAAAGACCGCTAAACTGCAAGATCGCTAAACTGCAAGACCGCTAGATTTAATTTTTAATGATCAGTTCCACGCTTTATCCGCCAACGGGGGTTCCCCCGCAATTTTGAATTGGATAAAGAACCATTAATCCACACTAATAGGCACTAAAATAAGAGTTGAAATCTGTGGAAGGTTCTTTTGGAGGGCTTGCGAAGCTGGAGCTTGGCAAGCCCAGTGTGGCGCTACGCTTTAATTCTAAATTTTGAATTGTTGGTTCGGCAGTTGAGCGAATCCACACTAATTGGCACTAAAAGATAGCGAGTAAAATCAATCAAATAAAAGTCACACGGCTGCTATGAAGTGAAGGACGAAAGGATTTACTCCGAAAGTTTAAACTCTACATGGGTGAACTTATTGAGAACGGGGATGCGGACTTTAAGTTTGCCGTCTTTGACTTCTTGGGCAGCAGTGTTGATGATTTTTTTATCCACGTCAGAACCATCTTTTTTACTGATGTCTTTAGTAGTGATTGTCGCCATAAATTTTGCGCCATCCGCAAAGCCTTCACCACGGAAGTCGATTTCATGACTACCATTATTGCTATGAATTCCCGTTTGAATTGTCGCTGGTATAGTGAGATCAGTCCAAATTTTACCTGTAGCAGCAGAAGCATAGATGAGGACAGTAAATGATTTTTTTGTACGGTTATACGTGGAAATCCTATAGCGCTCATTCCCAGTGAAAGCAGGGCCGAGCAGAGTTATGTGATTTTTGTGTTCATTGGCCATAGCATGGCGGATGACTTCATCATTTCCCGAGCTCAATTGGCTATACCACTTCCATATATAATAATGAAGGTGATTGGGGTCTGCGGGATTAATGTAGTTATCTATAGTGAATACATTGTTCTTGGCATCCATGATTTTAAATTTATCTTCATGACCAGCAAGAATGATTTTTTTAGTGATGACATCACTTCCACCATCATTGGCGGCGACAACTAAAGAAGGATCGAGTTGCTTAACGCGACCACTGTAGTCGCGGCGTTTGGTTAAACCCATTGACCAACCACTAGAATTATCGGACCAAGGCAAGTTCGCTGTGTTGAGTCCACGTTCGAGACATTTACCTAAAATAGTTAAAGTTTTTTCGTAAGCATCGACTTCGTTCTTAAGACCATCACCATTGACGTCAAAGGCGTTATCTCCATCATCCCAAACGACCCAAGATTCGGAGGAAAGGATTTGCTTGTTAGTGTAGCCAGCGGCATCGAGTTTCTTGCGCACTAAATCGAAATTGCCCCAAGTGGATTCAAGGTATTTGCCATCCATTCTTCCATAACCATCGGAATGATCAGTGACATTGAGGTTGAGGGCGTCGACCAGGGACATGAGTTCATCGTTGGCAATGATCTGATCATAATAATCGTTAACGGCTTCACCACCTCTGCCTTTTAGACCTTTGAGAGGATTGCAGGGCTCACAAGGGGAGCAGCCACTTGTGGAAATGAGAACTGGCTCATCTCCATAAACGGTACGGATAGCTTTAGAACCCTCAATGAAAATTTCATTCATTAGGTAATTCATATCACCTTCATTAATCATGTGCTCCAGGTTGGCCTCATGTGAAAGCTGATAGGCATGAACACGGCCCTTGAAGTGAGTGGCGAGTCGAGTCACAAATTCCTTGTAGAGCCCAGGCTTAGAACTTTGGCTTCCGGCTTCACCATTAACTGATGCCCAAGCAGGCGTGTGCCAGTGTACAAATTCTACTTTTAAGCCATTGGCAACACAAGCATCAACAGCTTGTTCAATAGTTTGCAAGTAGCCGGATAAATGGTTCTTATAATCAGTGTTTTTTTCATGAGGTTCAGCAGCATTCCAGTTGATCCAAAATTGTGCGTAGCTACTATTTTGGGCAATAATGGGACGCTTGGCATCTTCGGCATTATACTTTGGAAAGCCCCCAAAAGGCTGCCATCGGGTACCGATGTGAACGTGATCCGTGGTCCAAGTATAGTTTTCCTGACTCACAGTTTCTTTGTGGGTTGGAGCCTTCTCTGTGTTGCTTTCATTTGTAGACTGTAGAGAACTACAGCCCGTACTGAGAAGACTAAGCGCAGTAAAAAGAGAGAGGGAACGTAAGTGTTTTTTCATGACTGACCTTTGGATAAGAAAATTGATTTATTAATTACTCTTATTAACACAGAGAAATCAATTTTGTTACAAGATCTATTGAGCTACCACCTAAAAATTATAAGTAAGTGCAGTCTTGCGGACTTGGCACAGGTCCCTTATGGACTTTATGACTATTCGTCAAAGATTAATCTTGGTAATCAATTTTCCCATCCTTGTTTTTGTCGAGGCCATGGAATTGACCTTCATAAACCGAGATATGCTCTTCGCGAGTGAGTTTATTATCTTTGTTTTTATCTGCTTCTCTAAAGGGGCCTTTATGTGGGAATTCTTTTGGGCTTAGCAAACCATCATGATCCTTATCATCATGGTCAAAGATACTGCGCCAGAATGAAGTGAATTCCTTGTGGCTAATGATTTCGTCTGAATTTTTATCCATGCGACCTACCATAGGACGAGAAATAGCGCTAATGGGGCGCGGAACTTTTTTGACTTTGGGAGTTTCATTTAAACCAAGGCGAAAGCTATCGAGGTTTTTCTCGTAGTCCACATCGGCAATGATCCACATATTTCGAAAGAAAACATCTGAACCCTTGTGATCCTGAATCATTAGAGGGCGTTTGCCGTGAGCTTGGTAGGGTTTATTGACTTGTCCATAAAACCACGCGTCATTATGAATCAGTTCACCATTATGAAAAATGGTGGCGCGCATGGGCTCGAGCAGTTCGCCATCTTCATTGAATACGGGAGCTTTCATGAGAATATCGTAGGACTGCCACTTGCCTGGAGGTCGACTGGCGTTAACGAGAGGCGGTTGCTGACCCCAAATTGAGCCACAACTGCCATCGGCAGTGGTAGGGTTTTCGAAGGAGTTCATAACTTGAATCTCATAGCCTGACATCAGAAAGATCCCCGAGTTGCCATAGAGCTGACCCACCGATTTTGGATCATCGGATTTGTCCACCATAAATTCAATGTGAATACGTGCATCACCATAAGCCTCCTTGGTAGAGAAATTGCCTTTGCCGCGTTTCCATAAGCCTGGTGTATCAGTTTGCCAATTGGGATTCGCCCACTTTGATTGGTCGAGGATGACGGCATTTTTCGGGGTTTTGACTTTTGTTTCTTCAAAACTTTTTGGCTTTACGACAGCAGGTGCCGGACGACGACCATCATTTTTTCTCCAGCCTGAACCAGGAATGAGTGCTTTCACTCGTTTGGGCTTTTTTTGCGAGGTCAGCAAATGATTCAGGGTGTAGAACGCGGAGCGATTTAAAAGCTTTTTATTCTTAGCTGATGTCATTTCGGGGAAATTGAGTTCGTAAATTTTATTAGTTTCTAACTTCACCTGAATATCTAAAACTTTTTTATCTTTGGAGAGTTTTAGAGCTTGGATGGGAAGTTCTTTTTCCTCCATGCGGTCAGAACCATAAATAGCCCAATAGTTGTAATGCCAGCTCTTTACGAGGGGAGCAACTTCTTTGGTCAAAGGCTCAGTGAAAGTAATTCTAAAGCCATTTTTCGTTAAATTGACTTCGTAGATCTCAAAAGGCACAGTGCTTCCATCCCAAGAAACTTTTTGAAGAGAGGTTCTTTTTCCACCTCTTGAACGCCAACCGCGTCCGACTTGGGCAGTCCATAAGTTCCCGTCCTTATCAAATTCCATTTTGACGGTTCCCGATTGAGTCCCATCGAGAAACTTCACACACCAACCTTGGTAAGCGCCATTGACTTCTTCTAAGCCACAACGAATGAGGTTTGAGAGGGATTGATCGCCAATGAAAAATTGACCCTTGAAATGACCGAATTTACCTTCAGTTGTATCCCATACAGGGCTACCAGGAGAGTTCGAAATTTGGTTGCGAGGAAGCCAAATGGCTGGTGGAGTACGGATTTTATCAAAGTCTTCAATTTTCATATTGAGGATTTTTTCTTCGTCAAAATCGGGCCGTGCGGCCAAACTTCCTGGGTGCCCATAGAATTTGCCTTCCTGAACGTGGAAGAGCGCGCAGTCAGCCATCCAGTCACCTTGGTTATCAGTGACAAAAATTTCATCTTGGGGACTCATGCCGATGCCACAGGGTGAGCGAAAGCCACTAGCTATGGGGTGCATATGACCTTGACGATCACTACGGTAGACCCAACCACGGTAGGGAGCAGTGTAAACCATGACACCGTGCTCACCGGGACGACCAGCACGAACTTCTAAACCTTTGCCATCGACTTTGCGGGCACTGAGGTTGAGTGAAGCGTATTTGCGTCCGAGTTTATCAACCACGGGACCAAAGTGGTACTCATGGTAACCCTTGGTATAACCAAATTCTGCACAGATAGTTTCGTATAAGTCAGCCTTGCCATCACCATTGCTGTCTTTAACGCGAGTGAGTTCTGGTTTTTGGGCGAGGTAATAAGCCTGTTCTTTTTTATCGTAGTAGATGCCATTGGGTTCCATGAGGTCTTCGGCAAAAAGATGCCATTGACCATTGGTGTATTCCCAAATTTGTCCTTCCCAGGTACAGATCGCGATTGTCTGATCGTCTTTTTCACAGACACCGAGCAGCGTAACTGCCCCTTTGGGCAGTGGAATTGTTTCAACTTTATAGCCATCTGGAGCTTCAGCGAAAAGAGTAGTTTGAATGAGCAGAGTCAGAGTTAATATAATTTTTTTCATCTTGTCATTCCTAGTTAAAATCTATTGTGAAATTACTTGTT
This sequence comes from Lentisphaera araneosa HTCC2155, assembly GCF_000170755.1. NCBI lineage: Bacteria > Pseudomonadati > Lentisphaerota > Lentisphaeria > Lentisphaerales > Lentisphaeraceae > Lentisphaera > Lentisphaera araneosa. The sequence goes on along the minus strand of NZ_ABCK01000002.1, from coordinate 291,668 downwards.
TCTGTCGCAAGCTTGGGGTCTTGGTGAATGAGTTTGAAGTTTGGAATTTTTTCCTCACCCACACCCTTAATTGAGAAACCTGAATCACCCTTAGGTGAAATGCGGATTTGGTGTGATTTTCCACCTATGGAAGTCGAGATAATTGCGCAGTCATTTTCCACTTGATAGGAGAGCAGCTTGATGTCGTGCTGACTTTCTATACCAAGTAAAGTAGGATTCAGAGCTTTACCTTTTATGAGCGATGGCAGGGCACTTCTAGCGTTTAGTGAGGGCGTTTGGTCAATATAGGAGTTGAGCCATACACCTTCGACTTTGCCAGAATAAGGATTGTAGGCAACGAGAACTTTATTGGGGAGCAAGCACAAAAGCGTCCGTGGCGAGAGCCCGTGGATATACTTGCGAATCACTTTAGCTTTCGGCTCAGCACGAACCATTTTCGGTTCAGAACCTTCGAGACTCCTTCCCATGAGAGTGAGATGACCTTTGCCTTCTTGAATTAATACAGCGTGAAAACGGAGCGAGTGTTGCATCTTTTCATCGTGCAGGATTTCAATTTTGTGAACACCCTTTTTGAGTGAGAGTTTTTTTGAATGATTTAAGCTTTTGTTTTTCTCATCCTGATAAATCACTTCCTCACCATTAATGAAAACTGCGCTGCGTCCCACTTGGCGTAGGCGCAGCTCGTAGACTCCATCTTCCGCTATATAGAGGTCGGCCTTTAAGTTGGCCACAGCATCGTAACGGTTTTTGAAATAGATGAGGTTTTCTTTGATGTTTTTCTGCTCCAGAGACTCCACAGTTTTAAGTCTTTCTAAACTGAGTTTTTTCCCTTTGAAATGTGACTTGGGGTATGAGGAAAGATTAAGTGAACGCATGCCCTTTTGCTTTGAGAGGATGAAGTCGCGAAGGGCTTTTAGATCGTCTTCTTTAAACAGTTGTTTGTAGGGAGCCATTTCTGTATTGGCAATGCCTTCTGAAATACTATGTAAAATCGCATTGGGTGAATCACCGTGTTTCCAAAAGTCGTCAATGAGATTAGGACCGATTCCACCTTTTAGGTCGGGGGCGTGACAGATGTGGCAGACTTGTTTATAGATTTCTTCACCACGCTGAATGGTGTCGGCTGAAGCACTACAAAAAGTACTAGCTAAGGCTAGACTAAGAGTCAAAAATTTATTCATATATTAAGCTCAAAATAAGGGATTTATCATTGTATATAATATTCTATACAAGAGCCTGATAAGCAACGTTACAAAATTGATGCAAAAATTAAATCATTCTCGTTTTTGGTGCACGACGATTTTGATCTTTTGATCGAGACGATCGAGCTCATTTTTGGAAAATTGTCCTTGGTGAATATGAAGTTCTTTGAGCCTCTTTAACTGAACTAAATCATGCGTATTGCGTATGAGAGTATTTTGGATTTGTAGACTTTCTATAGGAAGGTCAACTATTGGAGTGATATGAAAAATTGTATTCCCAGAAATATTGAGTTTGGTGACTTTTTTGCAGGGAAAGGTTTGCAACTCAATAATTTTTGTATAACTCATATCAACTTCTTCCAAGGGTATAGAGCGCAGTCCAATTGAGTTATTCATCCCTGTTCGTGATAAGTTAATTGACTTTGCTGGAAAGTTCATGAAACAGAGACTGACGTTGAGCCACGGATTATTGGAAACATCGAGATGTTTCGTATCGACGTCAAATTTAAAATTCAGCATTTTGGCCTTGCTTGCTCCGTGATTAACCCGAATAACGCCACGGCAAAAAGCGATTCGCTCTTCTATGTTAAGGTCTTGAAAAGCTTTGTAATGAACCACTTTCCAATAAATGTCCCCGCGAGCAAGAGGTTTGAGCTCAGCAAGTAAGTTTAAGAGTTGGGGGACAGTGAGGGGACTGGAATCAAGAGGCTTAATTTTTAAATATTTTCGAGCGATTTCAATGACTAAGTCATGATCCTCAGAATTAACTTTCGCAAAGGCATCAATAGTGGCTTGGTACTCTTCGCGAATGAAGTGGTTTTTGGCTTTTACTAACCAGGCGTCCTGCATGGAAGCGTCACGACTGACGGCGTTGTTAGCGAATCGCAAACTCTCGTCAAAATTACAGATGTCGAAAGTATCGATGGCTCTTTCGAGAAATAATGGCGCCGCATCAACGCCCATTTGTTTATTGAATTCCTGCTCGAGTTGAAGCTTATCCGCGAGTTGCGCCGCATTTTTTTCCGAGAGTTTTAAATTATTAAAAAGGATAAAAGTGGCAAGGGCAAGCAGGGCAAAAGTAAAAAGAGATAAGAGGCTCAACGCTTTGTGGCGCTTGATAAGTAGTTTGAGGGTTTTCAAAGATGAGGCTTGCTCGGCTTCAGGGGCAAAGCCATTGCGGTAAGCGAGGATATCTTTTTGTAAACCTTCTACACTTGGATAACGATCTTCTGGACGTAGTGACATAGCCTTGAGGCAAATGGCTTCTAGTGAAACGGGAATGGCGAGGTCTAATTTAGATGGTTTTGGAAAATCACACTTCGCGGTGTTTTCCAAGATCGTGTCGATTGACTCAGAGTCAAAAGGAGCTCTATAAGTGAGTAGGGCATAGAGTAAGCTACCAAGAGAAAAAATATCGGTATGGAAGCCTTTTCGCATTTTGACTTTTGCGGTTTGCTCAGGTGCCATATAACCTGGAGAACCTTTGACGGTTCCTGACATGGTATGGTTTTTGATATCGTGATCTAATACAGAACAGTATTCTAAAAGCAACTCGTCACAAGAAGAGGCTTCAACATCGGCGAGTCCCCAGTCACAAACCACCACATCGCCATATTTACTGATGCGGATATTATCGGGTTTTATATCGAGGTGAATCACGCCGAGGGAATGAGCATAGGCAATGGCATCGCAAACTTTGAGGAAAAGATCGAGCCGAGCGTTGAGATCTTGGAATTCGCTTGCTTTTCCTTCGCGAAGTTCGCAAACGGTATCTTTCAGAGAAATTCCCGCAATGAATTTCATCGTAAACCAGGGTTTGGCTTCATCCAAACCAATATTATAGACCGGTACAATATTGGGGTGCTGAAGAGCAGCATTGAGTTTAGCTTCCCTTAGAAAGACTTCGACTTTCTGTGGATCGTCGGCCTCTTTTAGAGTGGCCATGGCAACCTTACGATTGGTTTTGCGATTATAGCAAAGCTCTATGCGTTTGAGGCCACCTTCGCTATAAAGACTGAAATCAGAGTAAATATCTTCTTCTTGCTTTAAGGACTCGGTGAGTTTGGTATCCGTACAATTATAAGCCTCATCAAAGAGTTCACCTAAGCCATCGGCAAAGTCATCTTCATCTGACATCTTAGGTTTCCAATTCTGAGTTGAGTCGAATAATTTCTTTGTGCATGGCTTTGCGCACGCGCATTTTAAAGACCCGAACAGAGCTTTCTGAGATGGCAAATTTTGTGGCGAGTTCCGCATTGCTGATATCTGATTTGATGGACTCCTCAAAAACTTTTTGTGTTTGCTCAGAGAAACTCGCTTTCAGTTTTTCCCAAGCGAGTTTAGCAATATGATTTTTCCATTCACGTTCAGAAATGATGTTAACTTCGGCTTCAGTCATGAGTTCGAGTTTGCCAATAATATCATCGTAGTTCACATTGCTTCGTGAGTTTCGCGAAGCCTTACTTTTAAAAAAGTTAAAGACGGTATTTCTAATCATCACGCCTAACCAGGTTCTAAAACGACATTCGTACTTTTGGGCATCAAATTTAGAGATATTCTTCCAAATTTTGACGAGCACATCCTGTAAGAGTTCTTCGGAGTCGTGAGCTCCCACGTTAAAACGCCGAATAATCACAAAAATATAAGGGCTATAGTACTGGACGAACTCTTCCCAGTTTTTTTCACTGCTGTCATTTTGCAGTTTCTTTAGAAGTGTATAGCGGGTATTTTGCGACATGCTTTCCTACAATGTTTAATAACTATCCAAAATATATAGGCTCAAGTTAAGTATATGTATTCAGTTCTTCACTGAATACCATGATGAATTCATATACAACACTTTTTAATAATATGTTACAGGTTATTTCTCTGCAAACTATTTAACAGTTAAGTCAGAGAGAGATTTTTTTTAATGTCGGAATCACCTTGAGTAGATTTTGTTTCCAATGTGACTTTTTGATTTTCCCAGTAATGGAGATGAGACCGATCTTGAGCTTTGCACAAGCTGGACCGATGTGATAATTTGAACGTAAACTAGGTGTCGTTGCTACTCCATACATGGTAATTAAAGCCTGGGAGTTAGGTGGAAAAATTTAAGTTCAAATTAGTTAAGATTAGAATTATAAATGAAAAATTATTTGCTATTTAACTCAACTTATTATATATAAAGATAAGCGATCAAATATTTAGTTAAAGGATTTATCATGAAATTCAAAATAAATAGTATTAAAACTAAGTTGTTTTTATATTTACCTAAATCGTACGATTTTATTTCCCAAAGGTCGTGATACGCGTGTATAGACTATTTTAGGCATTACAAAAGGGATGATTTTTCTCCTTGAAGTCCATCTCGTTTATCAATTTGACTCCATTGCTCCAGAGATCAGTTTATGGAGTTTTTCGATCTTCAGATTGTGATTTCTGTGTATTTCATCCATTATTTGGGCGTGAGGATCCTGGCGCTTATTGAAAAGCACCCGTTTTTAAAATGTATATTCAGCAACTAAAGAACAGGAAGAACCCAAGGCGTAAGTGATTTCTCCCATATTTGATCAAATTTCAACTCCCTCATTTTCCATGGGGTAATTTTGAGTGTCAATGAGCGTCCTTTATTAATGATTTTTCCTGCTAAATCAAAAAGTTTACGACGTACCGTAGTGGGGTAGCAGTTCCAAGAAAAACCCGCAATGTTGCGTTTGAAAATCTGAAAGAGATTGAAGGATACAATACCCATTGAGTACCAAAGGGAGTTAGCGTGAAAGTCGAGACATGGCATCCTCTCACTTGCGAAATCTTTAGCTGCACGGTGAGTGAGTTCATCAGCTCCGCGGGAATGATCATAATCAATTATTTCTTGATCGGAGCAAGATTTTACGTCAAGATTTGTAAGGATAATACGACTTTCTAAACCTAATAAAGCTTCGCCATTCTCTTCTGTAGGCCGTAAAAACAAAGCTCGATACGCCATCTCTTTGGGCCAAGATTTACGACGTTCTTGAAAAGTAAGGTAATGCCAAGTACAAGCTTTTTTACGATAGACGCCATCGAAGTTTTCGAGTTTTGTATTGGCATGAATCTTGTGATCTGAATAGCGTTTCCCTGCACAAATAAAGTTGATTTTAAGCGCGTCGCAAGCAGCAAAAATCTTTTGATCGTAATAACCACCATCCATTCGAACGATGACCTGAATGTCTTCTCCAAGATTTTCACGAATCATTGGTACGATTTCTTGTAACATCTCAATAGCAACCCCATCGTGATTTGTTGAGCAATGACCTGATTGGAAATAAGTATCGATATACATGCCGTCCCATATGAGGTTGATTGGGTGATAGCCTTCTTTTTTCTTGTAGGTACATTTTACTCCCGCGCGGCATTTAGCGCCGTCGTTATCGTAGACACTGGAGTCTAGAAAGAGAATGACTTTATTCGGATTTTTAGCTTTGAGCGCACTAAGAAAAACCCTGCGGATTAAAGGACGAATCATCTCAACATCTACTGTATAAGCTTTGTGAAGGATTCTTTTTAATGCAGCCGTACCTAGAGCAACTTCACAGCCTAAAAGTTTTTGCCAAGCTTCGTTTTCCTTCAGCGTATCAAAGGTGTTTAAACTACTTTCACGACCGTCCGCAAAAAAGAGTACAAGCTGTAAAAAAGCTTCTTCAAGCTCTATGCCTTTCTTGCTTTTTCTTAGATCTTTAAATACCTGTGCGAGCTCATCACAAATACCTGTGCCATTAATGAAATTAACAAAAGGTGCTAATCCTGCTTGAGAACTTAAGCAGTTTGTGGTGATTCCAATTTTTTTGATTTTTCTTCGACATTCTTTCTTGGATTTTCTAGTTTTTTTGATTTTCTTGGGCATCGTAAGTACGTGGTTTTTGGGTTGAGATTTTTTGGTCGAAGCTAATTTAACCCAAACTCCACTTTTCACCCACCCAGTGAAGCTTTTATACACAATTCGTACTTCTTAGGATTTAGTTATTTCGTTTGTCTTCCATTCAAATGCTCAATCGGTACTTGTTACAATTGGTGAAGAGCCTGGTCAACAATCAAGCACCATAAGCGGCGTGAGTGCATTTAATTTTGAAAATTTTAGTAACGGCAATTATTCTGATGTAAGTTGGGATGGAGTAGGAACCTTCGATAATTTGATGGTTCATCAAGGTGGTACTGTATTTGGTGCATTATCAACTGAGCCCACTCCATGGGGAACGTTCAATTCCCAGCAGATGACAGTGGGTAATATCGTTAATTCCTCATGGGGGACACCAGTTACTAGCACTACTTTAAGTTTGAACGATAGCAGCTCATATTTTGGTTTGTATTGGGCAGCTGGTGATGGTGATGATTTACTTGAGTTTTATAGTGGAGATGATTTGGTGGCTCAGTATTCTACTTCAGATGTGATAAGTAGTGCAGCATTAACATTAGATTATTATGGTGATCCGAATCACTACCAATGGGGACAGAAGGTCAATTCAATTGAACCATATAGCTTTCTAAATTTTTATGGAGATGAAAATACAACTTGGGATAAAATTGTTATGAATCAAACAAGTCCCCTAGCTAGTGGTTTTGAAATAGATAATTTGACCACAAGAGTTAATCCTTTTGACCTCAGTGTTGATGATTTAGAGAGTTTGGGTACGGTGATTTCTGAAGTATCTGGAACGGAAATATCTGATGTAGATGAAAATTCTGAGTCTTGGGCTTGGGCTGTTTCAGGAGAAGATATATCAGAACAAGCACCCGGCGCTCCAATCCCAGGTGTATATGCTCTACTTATATTTGCAGCGGCTTTTATGGCCAAAGGTCGATTTAGCTAATATTCAAATATTGATATTTCTTAAGCTATTTTTTTAAATTGTTCTTTACCAAGCATGGTGGTGTTCTTATCAGTATGTGGGGGTATCATCCGACGATATTTTGTTTATTTTTCTCTGTTTTTGATAGATTACTCTTGAGCAGGGGAGTCGATATTATAATAGCCCCTATCTAAGAGGATTACTTGCACGCGTTTACCCTCAGTTCCAAAGATTGGGCTTCCATAAATCCCCTTACGCGTTCTTCTTGTGGGATCTTGAGGCACATCGAAGAAGTTGAGACATTCTTCGGCAGATTCTCTTTTCATTTTATACTCTTCTCCGCCATCATTTTTACCGTAATCATGATTATACCAATTTGCTAAGATAGAGCAGCTCTAAAGTAGTTTTGATAATCCGGCTTGGCTTGAGCATTTTTTTGATATTGCAGAGCCATGAGGTGTAGATATGCAGTGATCGTTTTTTGCACTCGAGCAAGATTTTTTCTTTGAAAGAGATAATAGCGACTTGCTCATGTTTTAAAGTGCTCTACTTAATAATTTTTAAAACGGGATCAATGGTTTCGACGCCTGATTTTATTTCTATAAAGACCTTTTTTCCCTTAGTGACAGAGTCAAGAACTTGCTTAAGCGTGGGGATTTGAGTCCACGCATAAGTCTTGTGCTTAAATGAATCCACATCGATTTTTTGAAGTTCATTTAAACTTGATTTGGCGACAGTAAGGTTTTTACGTCCAGCTTTTTTTGTATTCTTATCGTGAATGCAGATCACATGACCTTCTTTACTTAATTGAACATCGACTTCAATGATATCGGCTCATTGTTCCGACGCTAGTTCAAAAGCGGGTAAGGTATTTTCCGGTGCTTGATGGGATGCTCCTCGCTGTGCAACAATTTCCGGTGAGGCATTAAGGGCAAAGGCACTAATAATTTGCAGAGAAGATATGAGAAGTGTGTTTTTGATCATTTAGTTTTTCTGAGTGAAGTTGATTTAGCTTTATTCTTATTAATCCGATTAAGTTAGCTGTACTACTTCTAAAAATGAGTTTTTTGAGCTTATTTCCAAAGCTATGTCTATTGAGCAGAAACCCGCTCAATATCTCAATTCTTTGTTAACTGGGTACTCGTGAAGTTTTATGCTATAAATATGATTAGTTTTGTTAATTGCACAAAAACTCCATGGTTAATTTATATACTTAACGACAGAGTTTATAAATGTAAATATTAACGTAAAGAATCCCATGATGATCCACTTACATTTCCAGTGCTTGCAAGGCTCCCATCATTTTTAACAAGACTTTGGATTGCGGTCATTTTCTTGACATGGCCATCTGCCATTAAAAAATTATATTTTAAGTCAGAATGCTTATCTTCATTAAGACTAAAGATTGTCGCTGTAATACCACTCCACGTCCAATCTGAACCAAGTCTAAGTCTAATATTGTTGTTACCCGGGTTACTAAAAGGTGCAAGGTTTTCAGCGTGAGTTATGATTCCAGATGTATTGTCTAGGGCACTGATATTACGACTGTAAGCTTCGATACCATTTGTGTTTGAATAACCATATATGCCCTTTGTAAAATTATGGCCAGTACCCGTATTAAGGTTGATGCCGCTTAATTGCGTTGGGCAGTAAGTTTTAAGTATAAAATTACCGTTGTCGCGATCATCTAATGGGCATCTATACATAGGGGCATGATCTGCACCACCTGGTAAATCAGTCTTTCTTGCACCCCAACGGCCATTTACGCCAACGCCTGATTTTATTTGAGCATCTGTAAGGTTTCTACCATCATAGCTACTTAACAGGTCATCCCAACCAAAACCTGTGGCAGCATTAGCTATAGGGTAGTAACCTTCACTATCATCTAAATACATGGCATTTGAAAAGCCCATCTGTTTCATATTATTTAAACATGTAGCTATTTTTGCCCTCTCTCTTGCTTCTCCCAAAGAAGGTAACATCATTGAGGCTAAAATTCCGATTATTGCAACTACAACTAGTAATTCAATTAAACTAAATACTTTTCTATTCATTATTAGATCCTTAAATTTTATAAAAGTTTAAGAATACAAGGTGCCATGATGATATTTTAAGCTATAAGGATCTACAAAAAAGTACGTTACAAATGAAAAAAAATAATAATTATATGACTTATACTCAATATTATTAGTCTAATGTCACGATTTTCTTACATTAAAAAACAATATTTCATTTCACTTTTAACGCATTAATCGAGTATTTTTTATTTATGTTGTAATGGCTCATTTGTCCCATGCGGGGGTAACTCAGCATGAAGTGTTTATCGTCGACTAAGTTGAAGAGGTAATGCGTTGTTCCTTTTGGAAGTTTGGCGATCACTTTGCCATCCTTAACTTGTGCGTCGAGGCGGTACCATTCTTCGTATTTATGCCCACCATTATCAGTGTAAAGTAAGTAAGCCTTGGTCACTTTATTGCCGTTTTCTTTGAACTTGACCCAAGCCTTGTTTCCATCAAGGCCATTCTCACTAACTGCACAGACTTGATCTTTGCCAGGAAGTTTACGCATGGTATAGGGATTGAGGAAGGGGAAACTCGCATCCATTTCTTCGAGTTTTTGCTGAAGAATTTTATTCATTTCCTGAACTTTTTCTGGCATGGTCTTAGCGAGGTTTTTGCTCTCTTCGATATCGACGCGTTTGCCATTATCATAGAGCTGGTAGAGCTCAAAGGGAGGCATCTCAGGTTTATAATTGCGAATGACTTTATAATCACCGATGCGCAAAGTTGAGTGCATCGAGTAGGAGTTGGGGAAGTGATGCATGATCGAATTGCGAACTTCGCCATTTTCCTTCTTAACGAGCTTGGGGTTGGAGGCATCTTTAGTGAGAAGCGTAGAAATATCGAGACCATCGAGTTTTAAATTGTCGGGTTTTTTGGCTCCAGACCAAGAAAGAATCGTTGGAAAAAAATCGAGACCATTGATCATCACATCTGATTCTTGACCCGCTTTAATACCTGGGCCAGTGATAATGAGTGGAACGCGAATACCGCCTTCTTTTGCATTAATTTTACCCTTGTCGAGAGGGAAGTTATCGGTGATGATTTCTCCAGGGACTTTTTCCATACCACCATTATCGGAAGTGAAAATGATATAAGTGTTTTCAATGAGTTTATGTCCAGGCCAGCGGGGGTCATCGGTTTCTTTGAGGTAAGTGAACATCTGGCCCATGTAGTAGTCGAGCATTTCTACCATGGCGGCGTAATAAGGGTTTTGCTGACCAGGTAAATCCCAGCCCTTTGGGTCTTTTGGGAATTCAATACCGAGCTTTTTGCAATACTTTTCTAAGAGTTCACGACTACGGCTGACAATTGGGGTGTGAACCAGCCAAGTGGCGTAGTAGAGGAAAAAGGGCTTGTCTTTGTTTTCGCGGATAAAATCGAGGGCATCCTCACTATTTTCGTGATAAGGAAAACCATTATCATCGAGTCGGTAGCGATCATTTTTTGCCTTCGTCGCAAAACCTTCGAGGCGATTTTTCATATTGGCGGAAACGCCCAAGTTACTGCGAGTGAAATCAAAACCATGATCATCTGCCTGAGGATAGGCGTGATGACTAATGGCCACGTGCCATTTGCCCACGTGACCTGAGACATAACCTTGGGGTTTAAGTAGTTGGGGAATGGTGATTTCACTGACTGGCAGACGTCCGCGGTACCAAGGAGAAATGACGGACCACTGCTTTTCATTATGGGGAATGGGAGGCGCGCCGCCGACCACGTGAGTTCTTTGAAGGCGAGCAGGATGCTTCCCTGCGAGGATGGCACCACGCGTCGGGGCACAAGTTGGTGCGGGGGAATAAGCCTGCCAAAACATGACGCCTTCTGTGGCGAGTTTATCGATATTAGGGGTTTCGTAGGGGGTGGGTTCATCGATGTCGTAGCATTTAACATCTTGCCAGCCGAGGTCATCGGTGAGGATGAGAATGACATTGGGCTTGGGGCGATCACTGGCGAAGAGCGCCAAAGGCATGAGTAAAAAGAGTAAGTACTTCATAAAATTTTTCCTGTTGATTTGTTACAATTAACAAAATAGACAAGCTAACGTAACACACTGTTTCATCACTTGAGAAAAAAACTTGACTAATTTGTTTAAAAAAGCTCGTTAGATTGCTTCGCTCGGTTTTCCCTGGGAGCTCCGCATTCCATGTGGAAGTTGACTCAATAGTTTTATCCAAGTTGTCAAGTTTTAGCTAGGGTTTATCACGCAGAGCCGCTGGGTCTCAGAGTTTTTCCCTGGGCTTTTCTGAGTGCACTTGCAAGTATTTTTTTGTCTTAAGTCATAACTTTTTGATACCATGCAGGCTGTCTTTAGTTTTATCCAAGTTGTCAAGTTTTAGCTAGGGTTTATCACGCAGAGCCGCTGGGTCTCAGAGTTTTTCCCTGGGCTTTTCTGAGTGCACTTGCAAGTATTTTTTTGTCTTAAGTCATAACTTTTTGATACCATGCAGGCTGTCTTTTGTCTAAGACCTGCAAATAGGTTTTTTCACAGTAGTTAGTCCTCGTTTTCCAGCATCGATACATAATTCTAATCCACTTGTATGCTAAAGCTCTTAAAATGCAAAAATGGGGCATATTGAGAGCTTTTTTGTGATAATAAAATTCATGAGCCCATATAGATGATCGGACTGAATTGTTAGCAAATTCCACAAAACTAAGCTGGGTGAATCTATCACACAAAAACCGCCTTCTCACAATATTCATCTTTCCGCTCTGAATTGTTACAGGAGCTACTTCACTAGTCTTTAAGACTTCTTCTACTGACTGAAAAAGTTCTCTATCATCTCCAAAGAAAGCCATGAGTCGAGGTCCAATACTTGGGCCTGCTCCTGGAAAGGAATGAAATAGTTCATAGTCCTCGTGTTCTGTATAAATTTTCAAAATCTTTTTCTCATAAGCTTTAATAACTTCATTCAAGCTTTTGATTCGCTCACAGAATTGTCGAGCTTCGAATACATAGCAGTCTAACTCATCTTCATCGTGTACAACAACAATAGAACTACGTAAGGCTTTAACTCTTTCTTTTGTTTTTTTACTACGGTACTTCGCTTATTAAAAAATTTCGTGATCCCAATTTGATGAGCATTAAGAACCGATTGTGGGCTGGGATACTTATCTAAGAATTCCATAAATATTTCTGCGTACAGATGGTTGCCGACTACTTTGAGGGCTTGGGGATAATAAATTTTAAGCAACGCAGTTAATTGATTCGTTAAACTTGTTCTATCATCCACTAAATTTCTTCTGCGAAGATTTAGCTTTTTCAGGCTTCCCTTTGAGAAGGAAGAGTCAGCTTTATTAACTTTATCCGGATGCTTTAAATACAATTCAAGTAAAGCCTTGGTATCGGAACGATCGCTTTTTGCACCGCTGACATGGAAGGTTTTTGCGAATTTAGATGAAGTCGTGGGATGAACCGTGTATACATCTAAAGTATTCATGGATAGCAGCAAGTTCATCAATGCACTTTGGCAGCTTTCTATAACGACAGCTATAGAATTACATTGAAGGCTACAAAAGAAATCTTGAATCTCAAACAAATCATTACTGATAACTTTTGTTTCTTCATGATTATCTCGAAGAATTCTAAAGTCATGTTTCTCGTCAGCCCAGTCAATTGCTACAATTACTGGGTAATCAGATGGCTTTTTATGAGTCACATTATACATTTTTACTCCTAGGGAATATATAGATTTAAAAAACAGCATGTGAAATTCCTATAGCATTCGTGCCTGAAGCTTTCTGAGTATTCGTCCCGCTGGTAAACATTCCCGGTCGAAATGCCCAGAAAGTCTTTTGAAAGACAGGAGCGCCAATTCGTACCGAGAATGATTAAATTTATATGTTCCTTTTTTACTTCTATAATTTCTCCCCCAGACCCCCTCATTATTTTTATCTATTTAGGGCTCAATGATTAAGATATAAATAACTTATATACAATGAGATAAGTGTAATTCATGGGTTCTTTCTCACTTTGAGGGGATGAGGTTTGGTATCCCAGTTAAATTTCCTTTAGTGAAATAGAGCATCATTTTTAGATATTCTTTAGATCTAAACCCTCTGGCCCGTCTTTTAACTGCTGAGAAAACGGAATTAATTCCTTCCAATACAGCATTACTTGTTCCGTGCCTCCATCGAGCAATAATTCCATCAAAATGTTTTGTAAGAGATTCGGCAAATTTCTTTAGAGGGTTTAAAAAGTATTTCCACATTTCTTTTTCAGCTTCATTATGAACCCAAGATATCCATGCTTTTAACCCTAACAAAGCTTTGATTTCGGACTTCGTTTTAAAAATATCTTGGAGACTTAAGCGCATTTGGTATGCCATGGCTGTTGCAGTGTTCAGCTCTTTTAATTTTTCTATAGTTTGCTGATCTTTTTCCTTGAGTTTGTCTCTGTTCTTTTGAAATAAACGAGGCTTTTTTAGGAGGTTTCGAATATCACCTTTTGTACGGCGCTCTCTGGAACAAACTTTGCCAATTGCTTTGTTTAAGTTTTGTGCAATATGGAAGTAGTCAAATACTTTACGAGCATTGCGCATATTTGAATCAACGCCACTTTTATAAGAGGGACTCATATCCATGCTAACTTCAGTAATTGCATGAGGGTGACCGTCTTTCAGGTAAAGTTCCTCGGTGAATTGTTCAAAAACTTGTGCATCTTTGCCGTCTGCAGCGAATAGAACACTATGGTTTTCCATATCCACAAAAACACTTACATAACGATGACCTTTTGCGATACTCAACTCATCTACTCCAATTCTCGTGAGTTCACTCCAGTCAAGTTTGGCCCGTTCTTTATCAATATATACTCTTAGAATCCTCCATAATTTTTGATCATCAACTTTCATTAATTTACCTACTTTTGACACGGGCATATGACGCATGAGGGTCAAGGCTAATGCCTCAAAGTCTTTACTGGAATGTTTATTGACACCTTCCCAAGGAGCTCGAATTGTCCACGTTTTTTTACAGGATTTACAAAGGGCACGAGGCAATCGGCATTTTAATACAGTTTTATAAGTCCACATTTGTAGATGATCCCATAGCCTTTCATTTGCATGATCTTTTATAATTAAATCGGTTCTCTTACAACAAGGGCATTCCATACCTTCTAAAAGTTTAGCTGTATCTTTAATTGTCACTTCAATACATGATTGCTCTGCCAAAACTTCTAGTTTACTAACTTCCCATTTATCCCCGAGATTTAACATTTCTGCAAAAAGTTGTTCGGTCATCATTAGCTCCTATTTTGATAAGCTTAACAATACTCCTTGGAGCATCTATCCACAAAAAATGAGAAAGAACCAATTCATGCTATGTTATATGTAAACAAAACCCCTCAAAACAGTCATTAGGTTTGCATAAGATGTATAAAAATACGGGCTCAGAGCCCAAAATGGCCAATTTACCTTATTTTCTAGATGGTACACTCAATATCAATAATCGCTGGGTCAAGTTAGCGGCAATAATACCTTGGACAGATGTCGAAGAAATTTATGCACTAAATTTCACCAGTCATACTGGGCCCAAAGCTCTTCCTGCAAGAACTGCATTTGGTTCCCTTATCATTCAAGTAAAGCTAAGTTTAACTGATGAAGAAACGGTAGAAATGATTTCTGAAAATCCCTATCTTCAATATTTCTTGGGCTTTGAAAGATATAAACAGGAAGCACCTTTTGATTCGAGCATGATGACTCATTTTCGAAAGCGTTTTGGCGCTCAGGGCATTAAAGACATTGACGAACTCCTGCATACAGCGACACGTAAAAAAGAAGAGGATTCTAATGATGATTCAGACAATGATCCTCCATCAAATAAGGGTTCTTTAATTGTTGATGCCAGTTGTGTTCCTGGTGATATTCACTACCCAACTGACCTTGGGTTGCTAAATAAAGCCCGTGAAAAAACTGAGGAAGTAATCGATATCCTTTGGTGTCATCGCTCAAATACAGAAGATAAAGTTAAGCCTCGAACTTATCGTGAAGATGGCAGGAAAAGCTTTTTAAGTATTGTTCTAAAAAAACGTGTTTCGAAAAAGAAAAGACGTGAGGTGATTAACAGACAACTCCATTGCGTAAGGAGGAACCTCGCCAGTATAGATGAACTCAAAAAGTATGCCGATCTTACTCTATTGAAGCCTAGTTTATATCGTGAACTTCTGGTGATCGGGACACTTTATCAACAACAGCAATACATGTACGATAACAAAGTAACAAGCGTAGATGATCGCATCGTAAGTATTCATCAACCACATATCCGTCCCATAGTTCGGGGGAAGGCGGGAGCTCATACGGAATTCGGAGCAAAAATATCTATCAGTGTGGTCGATGGCTGGACCTTTACCGATACGATTAGCTTTGACTCTTATAATGAAGGGACCGAACTGATTTCACAAATTGAAAAATACAAAGAACGATTCGGTTATTATCCCGAATCAACACATGCGGACAAAATCTACCGAAACAAAGAAAATCGAGCACATTGTAAAAAGCATGGGATAAGGATAAGTGGTCCCAGTCTTGGAAGGCCTCCCAAAGATGAAAAATTACGTAAAGAACAAAAGGATATACAACGCCAAGATGAAGCTATAAGAAATCAAGTAGAAGGCTGTTTTGGTGTAGCCAAAAGACGCTATAAACTCGATCGCATTTTCACGAAAATTAAAGCGTCGTCTGAAACACTTATTGCTTTAATATTCATGGTGATGAACTTGGACAAGGCATTAGCCTTTTTATCACTTTTTGGCCAATATTATAAGCAGCTATTAGAACATTTTCTTAACTTTATAAGTCTCATTAGCCAGGGTGAGCATCTCAAAAGACGAGTCATTCAGTAAGGCCTATTTAATTACTTGGACTACTATAGGAGCGCAGGCATCCTGCCTGCTTTTTAAAAAGTGGTCAGAAAACAGTTTTATCTGTGATAATCTGAGTCCATCTATGGGTGAATTTATTTTGCTTTCTTAATGCCGAAGGCATGGTATAGTACGCCTATGCGTACACAACATCAGCGAGGTGAAAGACCTCGTCAGGGTTGACCGTCAGCCCTGTAGTCGAAGTCAACTGCGTCGTTGTGAAACGGGGTGGGTAGTAGGGCCTAGACGAAATATCAGTCCGTAGGATGACGAACGCGTTTCGGCCGGTCAGGGTGTCGAGCCTGCTATATCATGGCGAAGACCAGAGAGTGGGAGGAAGAGCTGCGTAGCCTGAGGGCGAAGTAAGCCAACTGCTCAAGTTGTACACGCTGAAGAAAGGCGGAAAGAAAAGCGGTGTATAGACGCTGACAGGTGTTTGGTGACGGAATGGTGTGAAGGTGTTGTGGATCAAGTAGGGAGACCTGTGTGGGCAGTACGGATTAATCCGCCACGCAGGAGTCAGAGCCCTCATAGTAGCGATGAAGGTGGTGAAAGTCACTGGAGCAAAGGGGGGCAGGAAGGTGAAACTGAGAAGAAAAGAATAGAAGGAATATAAGAATGTCAGAAATGGCTAAACAAATATTAGGACGAGATGAACGCTTTGTTGAAATACAAGCGTGGGCGTCACCTTCTGTCTGGACGGATCAGATGCTGAAAACTCTTCATAGAGGAGTTGAAAGAGGCAAGTGGTACAGCTTATCAGATAAGCTGATGCGTAAGAATAATATTATGGAGGCTTGGGAGAAAGTGTGTTCAAATAAGGGCAAACATGGAGTGGACATGGTATCAATCGAGCGCTACGAATCAGAGCTGGAGTATAATAATGCTAAGCTTCTCGAAGAACTGCAAGATGGAAGGTATGATCCCAGTGCAGTGCGCCGAGTGGAAATCCCAAAAGGTGATGGTCGAAAGACCAGACCTCTGGGAATACCCACAGTGCGTGATCGAGTAGTTCAAACAGCTCTGAAACATGTGATAGAGCCGATATTCGATATCGACTTCTCGCCCTACAGTTTTGGATTTCGTCCAAAGCTGGGTTGCAAGGATGCACTTAGACGAGTGAATGAATTGTTAAAGCAGGGCTATCTCTATGTTATGGATGCCGACATCCAAAGCTACTTCGATACTATACCACATGAGAAACTCATGAGTCGAGTCAAGGAAAAGATCATTGATGGTAAAATTCTTGATCTGATCGAACAATTCCTCAAAGCCAATATCTTTGATGGTCTCAAACATTGGGAACCTGAAGAAGGTACACCGCAGGGAGGAATTATCAGTCCTCTGTTAGCAAATATCTATCTTGATCCCTTTGATCACAAGATGACCGAGGCTGGATTCGAGATAGTGCGCTATGCAGACGATTTCCTGATCATGTGTAAAAGTAAAGAATCAGCCAAAAGGGCATTGCGCAAAACGCGAAGGTGGATGAAAGCCAATGGGCTGAAACTTCATCCAGAAAAAACGCGAATTGCCGACATGACAGAGAAGTGCGAGTACTTCGAGTTTCTCGGATACCATTTCGAGAGAACGCGAAATACACATCGCATTAAACGTTGGCCAAGGAAGCAGAGCCTGAAGAAATGCAAAGATGCCATACGCAAGAAAACGAGGAGAAGCAATAAGGACTCAATAGAGGACATAATTGCTTACCTTCGGCCAAATCTTGTCGGATGGTATCAATACTTCAAGCACTCCACTGTGTATGCAATGCGAGGTATAGATGAATTTACACGCAGAAGACTGCGCAGCATTATAGCCAAATATAATCGCAAGAAAGGTTCTCATCGCATGATTGATACTCGTAAATACAATAAAGCCTACTTTACAGATCTAGGCTTCTTTTCACTGGAAGAAGCCTGGAAACTGGAATTTCAGTCTCTTCGGAGTAAGCACTGACTGGAGAGCCGTATGCGGGAGAACCGCACGTACGGTTCGGAAGGAGGGTAGACTCCGCAAGGAGTCTTCCCTACCCTTATAAATAGCCCAAAGGCGTGAGCCTTGGTGAGATAAAATGTACGATCAAAAATGAATGCCAACGGCATGGAATAGAGCCCTATGCCGTACCTTCGGCACTCGATTTTATATTGATCTGTTTGCCTAGCACTGACGTACTAGGCTGATATATGCCGTAACTTCGGTACTGAATACTTACAATTGCCTTCTATGGTGAATGCATTAAAGATTAAAAAAGCGGGTCAGTTGGGAAGCGGTTGATGTAGGGGCTTGAGGCTTCGGCAGTTCCTTTGAGTTCGCGAATGGCTTTGCGCAATTGGAAGATGCTTTGTGCATAGGCTTCTGGATCTATTTCTTTCTGAGAGCAAACCACACGGGCCTTTTGAAGTGTTTGTTCCAAGGGAGCTCTCTCGAGTCCTTTTTTAATTGCCGATTGCTTAGCTTTTTCTCCGAGTTTCATCAGCGCAATGAGACCCGGTTTCCAAGCAAAAGCATTTTTAAGTATTCTGGAATCGGTGTGACCCACATCTTTTTGGCCATAAGTGGGAAGTTCTTCGGAGCTAATCATGAAGTTTTGCGAATCACGCAAAACGAAGGCCATGTGCGTGGCTCCAGGAGGTGCTAGAGCCGTTACTGTGCCCTTTTCAATTTTTGCGGCAATCGCAAACCATTCCTCGCGATGTCCGCGCGTGCTATCGAACGCTTTTGGATTCATTGTGTAGTAGAGTTCAGCTGCAATGATTTTGTTTTTGCCCTTTTCATATTGGACCGCAACTTGATCGCCTTGACTCGTGAGTGAGAGGATTTTTGGGATTTGAGAACGTTCTTGATCACTCAAGTTTTTTACTGTGGAATTGCGGTAAGGCATGCGGGCGCCATTCTTTTCTAGGTATTCATCGAGTTCTCGATTGAGCGCTGCGAAGACTTCGGGGTTTTCTTTGGCCACATCATATTTCTCTGAGATATCATTAATAGAACCATCGGCATTATAAAGGCGATAGAGCTTAGTGCTAGGCTTTGATGGGCCACCACCACTCACACCATAATCACGGATGAGTTTCCAAGGGCCTTTGCGCATGGCGGAGCAGCTTTGGCTATCCATGGGGAAGAACCAAATCATGCTTTCGCGTTTGCGACCATCGGAAAAATAGCTTGGCTTATTGCTCCCTTGGAAGTGTTCTAGGATATCACAGCCATCTAAGTCGAGTTCAGGTCTGGCTTTGAGACCAGCAATATTCATGAAAGTGGGGAAGAGGTCAACCACGTTAATCATTGTATCGCATCTTGTTCCAGCAGGAACTTTGGGACCGATAATGAGAAAAGGAATGCGCACACCACCTTCAAAGCTGCGTTGCTTACCTCCCTGAAGTGGGGCGTTATCTGTGTAGGGCAGGACGCCACCATTATCCGAATCGACAATGAGGTAAGTATTATCGATCAATTTGTGACCAGGATTGCGGGGGTCATCAGTTTTTTCTAGGTAGGAAAGTACGTCACCAATCATGTAATCAACAGTCTCCACCATGCTAGCGTAATAGGGGTTAGTATGACCGGGTTTCCCTCGATCCATGGGGCCTTCTTCTGTGGGGAAATCGTAGCCCATTTTTTGGAGGTACTTATCGAAAAGTGCTTTATTACGAGTCTGTATGGGGCCGTGAACATAATAGGGGCAGTAGTTGAGAAAGAAGGGTTTATCTTTGTGTTTTTTGATGAAACCCATGGCGAGGTCGTGGGGCTTATCAAAAGGCTGACCTTTTTCATCGAGTTGATAGGGATCGCTTGGATGATTGGTGGCAAAACCAGATATACGGCTGGGTTTCATTTTTCCCCAAGTACCAAAGAATTGGTTTTTGTGGCCAGGAGTCGAGAGCCAGAGTTCCTCATCATTGTAATATTTATGGCGGCCATTTTTTTCAGTAAAGCCAAAATCAAAGCCTTGATCGGTAGGGAAGGGGTAGCCGGCTGATTTTCCGCCGGCATGCCATTTGCCTACGTGGCCCGTAGTATACCCAGCCTCTTTGAGGACGTCAGCAATCGTGGTTTCCGAATCGGCTAAACCATAATTATAATAGGGTGGGATGAGGGGAGAGCTTGATCTCCAGGGGCGCGGGAGGCGTCCACCTTGAACGTGGTAAGTCCCTGTATTAATGGGGTACTGGCCTCGTAGAAAGGAAACGCGTGAAGGGGCGCAGGTGGGCGCGGGAGAATAGGCTTGAGTAAAGTGACGACCAATCTTTGTTAAACGATCCATATGCGATGTTTCGTAAATGGGTTTGCCATCGAGTTTGTGAGAAGCAATATCCTGCCAGCCGAGGTCATCGACCATGATGTGAACGATATTAGGTTTGGGGGCATCTTTAGCGATTGCACCTAATGATAAAGCAGAGAAAAGAAAAAGTAATTTCTTCATTATAAGTCCAGTTGTTTTAAGTATGATTTAATCAACAACAGATACATAAATTTTGATACAAAATTAAGGGGATAATTCCACTTTTTTTTATTCAAGGAAGCGCTCACCTCGAGCTTAGTAGGCGCTGACGCTTAGGTTTTAGCTAGGGTTTATCACGCAGAGTCGCTGGGGCGCAGAGTTTTTTGCTGGGAGCGCAGGAATCCTTCCTGCAGGGTTTTCAAAAGCTATCAGAATGGGCATGTAGTCCACGGTTTACCGTGTGGGAGAAGAAAGTTGCCAGATCGCTACGCTCTAAGACCGCTGCGCTGAAAGATCGTTCGCAAGCTCACTGTAAGATCGCTTCGCTGTAAGAAGTAAGAGACTTGCTATAACCTTAAGTTATTTATATGTGTTAATCTGAGTTTATCGGTGGATGAATTTTCTTTTCTTTATGCCGTACCTTCGGCACTCGAATTTATATTCATTATTATTTACTAGCACTGACGTGCTAGGCTGAGTTATGCCGTACCTTCGGTACTGATGATGAATGCCGCAGGCATGCTATAAAATAGCCCAATGGCGTGAGCCTTGGGGGTAAAATGTAAGATTAAAGGAGAATGCCAAAGGCATGGCATAGAGCCCTATACCGTACCTTCGGCACTCGAATTTATATTCATTATTATTTACTAGCACTGACGTGCTAGGCTGAGTTATGCCGTACCTTCGGTACTGATGATGAATGCCGCAGGCATGCTATAAAATAGCCCAATGGCGTGAGCCTTGGGGGTAAAATGTAAGATTAAAGGAGAATGCCAAAGGTACGGTATAGGGCTCTATACCGTACCTTCGGCACTCGAATTTATATTCATTATTATTTACTAGCACTGACGTGCTAGGCTGAGTTATGCCGTACCTTCGGTACTGATGATGAATGCCGCAGGCATGCTATAAAATAGCCCAATGGCGTGAGCCTTGGGGGTAAAATGTAAGATTAAAGGAGAATGCCAAAGGCATGGCATAGAGCCCTATACCGTACCTTCGCACTAGATTTATTAATCTGATAACTAAAAGCGAAGCGATCTGACAACTGATGACTTTCTTCAATTCTTTCAGCGAAGCGGTCTTACAGCGAAGCGGTCTTACAATGCGTAGCATGGTCTTTCAGCGAAGCGGTCTTAATGCGCAGCATGGTCTTGTAGCGCAGCGTTCTAAAAGCGCGAAGCGCGTTCTAACTCACTGCCATTGCTTCATGTATTCGACGATGTCGGCGACGTCTTGTTCTTTGAGGCCGAGCTGTTCAGCCGAGAGCATGAGTGAACGTTTCATGGGAATGATTTTTTTGACTTTTGATTTGGGGATTATTTGTCTGAGTCCACCCGTGGAAACGACGATGAGTGGATCGCCTTTACTCTCGAGCATCCCTTGAACGACTGTGTCGTCTTTCAGAATAATTTCATGACCCTTGAAGCCGTGCGCCAAACCTTGAGAAGGATTAATAATGGCGTGAATTACGGCATCTTTTGATTGCTTTTGAGCCCAGCCTTCGAGGCGGGGACCATAGTGCGGTCCTGCACCATTGATATTGTGGCACATGGTGCAGATCATGATCTTTCCTTTACCCTGATCGGCATTGCCTTGAAGTTGAGAGATTGCAGGAACTTTGAGTTTACTGGGAGTCTTCTCTGCAGCTACGGTGATACCTTGAACTTTGATCGCTTCGGGATCGTAGATGTTTTTGATTTCAGCTGCAATATCGAGGTCAGCCCAATCAGAAGTAGCGCGTTTGAAAATCCAGTCACTGGTTTCCTTACTGATTTCTTTTTGTGTCTTGGCAATTTGCACTAGGGCGAGAGCTGATTTTTTATCCTTGATGAAACTCAGGGACTCCACTGCAAAGAGACGTTGCTCTTTTGTGAGTGAGTCACTCGAAGCACGGAGGCGTAGGTCCTCGATCGCATCGGAGGGGCCTAAGCGCCAAGTGATGCGAGCAAAGGCTTGATTCCACGCAAGGGGACCATTCGAAGCAAATTCCTTCTTGAGGGCTTGCCAAACTTCATTCTCTTTATTTCCTGCACCGAGGCCAATAGCTTCGACATAGTTTTTATCGTAGCCTTTGATTGCTTTGACGAGGTCAATAAATAGAGGCGCAGTCTCTTTGGCAGAATAATGACGCAGGGAGAGTGCCACATCACGACGAACAGCTGTATTGGGATCTTGTGAAAGCTTTTTTGCGAAGGGAAGCATATTTGCATTGGCGCGACGTAGAGCACGGTAGGCAATGAGACGGTGATTGGCCTTGGGGCTATCGAGTAGTTCGAGACATTTTGCCATGCCTTTTTTACCTGCGTGAGGCAGAAGCCAAATGGCACGCGCCGCGACAAATTTATTGGGGTGATCGAGAAGTTGAATGAGTTGGCCAGAAGATTTTCCACCGGATTTTTTCAAAGCTTCAAAACCGAGATAACGCACATTGGGGGAAGGATTTTTGAGGACATCAATCTGACCCTTAATCGTAGTGAGGTCAATTTTTGGCACGACAGACTTGAAGTTTTTGGGAGCAATTCGGTAAATGGTGCCTGAGCAAGAATTATCAATTGAGTTGTGACCGCCTGTTCCTGGGTCATACCAATCGGCAACATAGAGGGCGCCATCGGGACCAACGCAGACATCAGATGGACGGAAGTAGAGGCGTTTTTCCGTTTCTTCTGCACTCTCAGACTGATTTGGATTCTTATTCGTTGTGAAAAAGTTAAAGCGATTGAGTTCAAAAGTCGCGCCTGCTTCTTTTGGAAAGTAGCCGAGAACAGTATTTCTGGAAGTGGCTGATGAAAGGTACATGCCTTCCCATTTTTTGCCGAGCGCGCCATTTTCATAGAAGGCCACACCAGAGGGACCACCTGAACCATAGACATCGCCAGCATCAAAGGTTCCGGGATTATCTTGTCTCCAGTGAGCTTTTGGAACGGATTGACCGGCACGACGCTCAGGCTGCCATTTGTATTGACCATCGAGTGAATAGTAACCCGCAGAACCATACTCTAGGACATAGGAATTACGGCAGCTCGAGTAATCGTCGTTATCACTTTGGAACATGTCACCAAATGAACTGAGTGTTTGCTCATAGGAATTGCGGTAACCATGACCAACGATTTCGACGTTGGAACCATCGGGGTCCATACGCACAGTAAAGCCAGATGACCACACAAAACCATCATCACTTTTAGCACCCTTGAGTTCGTGAGTCGGAGTATAAAAGTATTCTTCTGGAGCACCACCGCGATAGTTGGTGTTCATACGGAAAGTTTTACCCGTCTTATCCGTAAAGATTGCGCCACAGTTACCACTATTGAAGTAAAACTTACCATCGGGACCGGCCGTGAGTGAGTGCAAGGAGTGGTCGTGCTGACGTCCGTTAAAGCCCGTGAGTAGGGCTTGTTTCTTATCGATTTTGGGATCGAATTTAAGGTTGCGATCAACGTCAGTATAAATAATCAGTTCTGGTGGTTGAGAAACGATGATCTTATTATCAAAAACCGCAATGCCGAGCGGTGCAGCGAGGTTGGGGTCTTGATCAAAAACTTGTGACTTATCAGCTTTGCCATCGCCATTGGAGTCGGTGAGAACGACGATGCGATCACCTTCTTTACGGCGTTGTTCACGTTGTTTGCGGTAGTTGACGGCTTCAGTAACCCAGATGCGCCCCTTGTGGTCGATATCCATGTTTGTTGGATTATAGAGTTGGGGCGTACTTGCCCATACAGTTGTTTCGAGGTTTTCGTCAGGGACGGAGAAGTACTTGAGATTAACTTTTTCGGGAGCTGTTGGAGGCCATGAGGGAGTCGGTGGACCTTTTCTTACGGGTTTTTTAGCCGTTTTTTTTTGGCTTGTTACGGGTTTTTTAGCCTGCGGAGATTTCGCGACAGGAGCTTTTGCCACTGATTTTTTAGCAGGCTGAGTTGTATTAGCCTGAGGCTTTTTGGGTGTGGGTTTCTTTTTAGGCTTACGCTTTTTTTGAATGGCGCGACCATCGGCTCCGAGTTCGGGAACTTTGCCGGGAGCTTGTGTAAGTAGATCCGCAGTGGGGAGTTCAATTTGAGTCGGCTCATCGGGGCGATTGAGATTGGTATTGAGCATAGCTTTGGTCACTTTTTGTGAAGGGACACCCGATTTTGGAACATCTACTTTTGCGACCCACGCAATTGTGTTGAGAACGAGTTTTCTATAGTCATCGATGGCCCAGTTATTATGGTAGTGACCGCCCACAAATCCAGCACCGCGAGCAGAGCCGTCTTTGGGATTGCGACAGTAAATGATGGGCTGCTCAGTTCCCAACTTATCATAAGCACTTTTATTCCAAAATTTTGAGCTGCCGTAGCGCACCATGTTTTTCTTTGTAGGAACGGCCGAGGCGATGTTTGAACATTCGTCACAGTCGTGTTTCATGTTCATATTCCAGTAGAGTTCGTCGTAAACTTTTACCGGTTTGTCTAAGCCTCTAGAAGCAGGGTGGTCTTTGTTGATTTTAAGATCGGCAATCCAAGAAGGGTTAACGGAAAATGCGTCGTCATAATAACCGCCAATCCAAGGCTTATAATATTTTTCGCCAACTTCTTTTGTGGGGTGAACTCCGTAATGCATAAACATGATGCCCATGCCTTTTTTAACATTCTCGTCAAGCACGGCATATTTCTCTCCGAAGTTTCCGCCGCCATCGGCGTAAATGACACAGGCATCAACACCTTCAAAAATACTTTCGTCTTGCGGCCATCCATACCACTGAACTTTGGCATCAATATTGAGGCCACTCTTGTTGAGAGCATCGGCTAAGAGCATTGACCCTGCTTTAAATTCATGAATACCGTGGCGGTGTTTGGTGTCGCCAGCAATGAAGAGGATTTTTGTTTTGTCTTTTGCGATGAGTGCAAAAGCAGGGGCCAAAAAGAGTCCTGCAAGCAAGATATTTTGAACAGCTTTTCTTAAATTGAGTTTCATAGTTGCTCTCGTTTATTAATTGATTCTGCAGAGTGAAACAGGGTGTTTGCGGTGATCGCAACGACAAAAGGTAATTTTTAGTTCTTTTTTTCTTTTATGGTGACTTCGTAAAGGGATTGGAGTTTCTTGAGCTCCCCCTTTTTAAACTGGCCCGCATGAATAGTGATTTTTTTTAGATTAGCTAAGCTATCCAAATGTTGAAGTGTGTTGATATCGGTCCAGCTGATATCTAGTGATTCAATTTGGCTATTTCTAATGGGGAGCAGACTGCGAATAGCGGTGTCGGAAAGCTTGAGTTCACGCAGTAAATTTAGATGTCCAGTAAGGTGCCTTAAACTTGAAATACTTGTAGAACTTATGTTTAAACTATGCAGCTTTTGACTAGTGATTGAGGTAAAATCACTAATAGAGCTATGGGATAAATCGGTGCTTTTTGCAGGGAAATTTTGAAAGGCAAGAGCGGTTTTTAATGACTTGTTGTTAGAGAGACTTAATAGGCGTGTTTCCTTATTATAAGAGAAATTCATACGTTTGAGATTATTCATGATGAGTGTCGTCTGATAGGCAAAGTCAATGCGCTCATCAAGTTCCATAGTGGAATTGGCCTTGTAGTGAATGTAGCGAATAGATAGAGGGTTTAATTTCAATTCACGAAGTCTTTTAATTAAAATGAGTCGGTCAGTGGGATCCAATTTTATGGAGTCATCATTTTTAACTTCGCGGAACTCATCACAGATTTTAAGCAAGGCGCTATTCTGCTTTGTATGAACTAGAGCTGCAAGGGCCTGGTTAAACTCCTCTTTGATGAAGTGAAGCTCGGCTTTTAGGTGCCAGGCCTCAGTCAGTTCAGGATTGAGTTCAACGGCACTGCCGCAAAAGTTAACGGCGTCATCGATATTAAAAGTGGAATAAGCCAATTGAGCTCGCTCAAAAAAACGTGGAGCAGCCTTTTTGTTAATCTTAATCGCATAATCTTTTTCAAGACGCATTTTTTCTGCGAGCTGAAGTGAGTTCTCAGCTTGTTGGCGAGCATTTTCTTTTTCGAGATTAATTTTCTCGAAGTAGATAACAGTGAAAATAATGATGAGTAGGGCGGAAAAGCCTCCGAGGGCACTGACGATTTTATTGCGCTTAATCCATAAGTTTAATAGCTTGATTATTCCGGCATTTTCTGCGTTAGTCGCAAAACCTTCGCGATAACTGAGAACTTCCTTTTGTAGCTCGAGTACAGAGCTATAACGATCCTCAGGCTTCACTGCCATGGCTTTACGGCAAATGGCTTCTAGAGCTTCAGGACTTGCGGGGTTTAGTTTCCTGGCAGTAGGGTAAAGACCTTCACAAGTATTGGACAGGACCTGATTAAGGTCAGGCCCTTTGAAAGGTTTTTCGTAGCACAAAATTGTATAGAGAATGGCTCCGAGGGCAAAGATATCGGTAGCCTCACTCTTTTTTGCTTTTTTATAGGAAGCCTGTTCGGGTGCCATGTAACCTGGCGAACCTTTTATCATGCCATCAATGGTAACAGACTCTTTATCAAAGGGATTAAATGAGTAAAACTGCAACATGTTTTCATCGCAGTTCTCAGCCAAAATATTGGCTAAACCCCAATCACAAACAACCAAGTCACCATAATTGCCGATCTGAATATTGTCAGGCTTGAGGTCCAAGTGCAAGACCCCTTTGGAGTGCGCATAAGCGATCGCATCGCAAACTTTGAGAAAGTAATCGAGGTTGCGACTGAGTTTATCGTTGGGGGAAAGTTGATTCTTCTTATCTTCTTCAAGGATTTCGTAGAGCGAGCGCCCAGAAATAAATTTCATGGTGAACCAAGGAAGTTCATCCTCAAGCCCGAGGTCGTAGACGGGAACAATATTGGGGTGCTGCAGAGAGGAAGTTAACTGGGCTTCTTGCAGGAAGCGTTCTTTTCGAGTGGGGATTGAATTGTCTTTGAGTTTGGCCATGGCGACTTCACGACCAGTGTAGTTGTCGAGGCAACGATAGATGACTTTAGCACCCCCCTCATTGAGGAAGTCGAGCTCGCTGTAGCGTTCGAAGCAGTCCTTGATATTATCGATGATGGGAGTTTCGGAGAAATTGGAAACTTCGTCACAAAAGTGAGCGAGCTTTTTGCTGTAGCCTTCTTCTTTGCGTTTTTCAGCCATGCTTGAACTTATCCACCTAACTCAAAGTTGAGGCGCGTGATTTCTTTGAGCAAGACATTGCGAATGCGAGATTTATAAACGCGGACGACATTGGGGGTAATACCAAACTTCTCGGAAAGGACTTTATTATCATCTTCATCGAGTGAGGCCTCAAAAACCTGCACGGCTTTGGGAGAAAAGTCATCTTTAATACTCTCCCAAGCTTTATTGGAGAGGAAACTCTTCCATTCGACTTCGGCGATCTTATCGATCTCAGGTTGAGTAATGAGTTTGATGGATTCGGCAACTTGTTCAAAATTGACATCCTGCTGCTTGTTGCGCGCGGCTTTGGATTGAACGTAGTTATAAACTGTGTTGCGAATAATGACGCATAGCCAAGTACGGAAACGGCATTTTTCTCTTTCATATTTAAAATCGGAAAGTGATTTCCAGAGCTTAAGTAGGACGTCCTGCAAAAGGTCTTCACAAGTACTCGGATTAATGCCCATATTGCGAATAACGAGATAGATGTAGCCTTCGTATGAATTGACAAACTCTTCCCAATACTCATCACCCTCAGAGTGCTGCAATTTGTGCAAAAGTGTGTGACGAGTATTATTGGATTCTTTCATGCGATTTTTTGTGCCTATGAAGTTTAAAAACATATGATGAACTTTACTCCTGTGTCATTTAGATTGCTAGTTTTTTCACCTTAGGACGCTGAATCTTTGGTTGAGAATTGTCAGAGAATTCAGTCAGGATTGGCTTTAAGGCTTTTGCCCAACCGTCATAGCCTTTGCTATTCAAGTGCAAACCATCGCGTGAATAAAGGGTTTTATTGATAGAGCCCTTTGAATCGAGAAAAATTTTACTGATATCGCGATGGAAAATCATTTCATTATCAGCGATTTGAGGGATGAGTTGATTGAGGGCTTTAACGCGTTCATTTTCTGGTGCCCGCCGGGGAAAAACGGAAAAAACGATGATTTTTGAATTGGGTAAGCGCGTACGAATTTCTTTGATGATTTCTTGAATACCAGTGAAAATATCTTCGTTAGAATCGGGGCTATAACCCTTTTTGGGATTGTGCATGTGATTGGTGCCAATCATTAGGGTGACGAGTTTGGGCTCAATATTATCCAATGCTCCATGTTGAATGCGCCAAAGTACATTCTGGGTACGATCGCCCGCAAAACCCAAGTTGAGCATATTGAGCCCAGAAAAAGTTTGTTCGTAATTCTTTTCCGATTCCCAATTGTGGGTGATGGAATCGCCAATCATCACCAAATCAATCTGACGATTTTTGGCTTCTGCCAGTTTCGCATTATGGCGCTTGGGCATGAACTTTTTGAGTTTTGAAGGGATGGGGCTAATAGTTGATAGTTGTGAAGCTTTATTTGTGTTCCTTAATATAAAATCAGCAACGCGCTGTGGATCGGGGTGATCAAAGTGATGACCTTTTGCACGTGGGCCATTTTTGACTTCAATGATTTCAATACTTCCGCCAAGTTTCTTGTAACGTTCTGCGAGTATAAATGTGTTTTCTTCAGAGGGAACCACTTGATCATTGAGGCTGATGAGGTGGAGTAGGGGGATCTTTTCTTTTGCGATGGGCGCAAGTACATCAATGGGATTTTGTTTGTATTGTAGAGCTTGCTCTTCAGTGATTTGGTATTGCTTTGAAACATTTTGCCAGGCTTTGCTATTGCCCACACCCTTGCCTTTACCTCCGGGCCAGCTCTTGAAATCGCAGACGGGAACTTCGGCGTAAATAGACGCGACTTTTTCTGGGTTTTGAGCTGCCCAACGATAGGCAAAGAGGCCACCGCGACTGACGGCTTCTAAGCTGACTTTTTTGGCAAGGCCTTTTTCTGTTGTCATGTGATTGTAAAAAGCATCCCAATGCTTAAGAGCGGAGGAGCTCCCTAACATGTCGTCGGTATTGATATAAGCGACATGAAAGCCTTTGGAGAGTAAAATGAGGTCGACTTCGGGGTGATAAGTTGGGAATCGTGCTCGCCAAACCCATGGTTTATGGGGAGCACTTTCTTTGGGCTGAATGATAAAAGCATCGCGACCATCGACTTTTAAATCAATGCGCTTGTAGTCCTGCCAAGGATTTTTTTTACTTTTTGCATTTAGGTTGGCGAAAAGACTGAGTAGTATAATGAAGAGGGTAAATGTTTTTCTCATTAGGTACCTTTTAGAGTTTAGCAGGAGCCCATTCCGGGATCCCTTTTTCTTTGAGCTGTTTATTGTAAAGTATGTGGAGGTGATGCTCTTCGGCTTTGAGCCTAGGCAGGCCTTCGTTGATGAGCAAGCTCTCAGTCGAGTCCCACCATTGATCGAATTGAGCTTTCATTTTTTCGGCGACTTCGGGATGTTGCTCAATGACATTCTTTGTTTCTCCGGGGTCATTGGCAATATCACTCAACCAGGGGCCATCGCCATCCATAATGTTAACCAAACGCCAGCGCGAATTGCGCACTGCCATGCCGTAATACTTGGCGAGCTCACGAGTTTTCTTGCCTCTTCCGCCACCACCCCAGCGACCACGGTGAAAAAATAAAGTTCTATCATCCCACTTGGCATTTGGGTTTTCAAGTAAAGGGATTAATGAACGACCGCTAGGACTTAAGGAACTTTCAGGAATGTTTGTCCCAGCGAGTTCACAAAAAGTACGGTATAAATCGATGTGAGCGCTTAAGGCAGAAATATCTACCCCTTCCCCTAAGACACCTTTCCAGTACCAAAAGGAAGGGACGCGCGATCCGCCTTCCCAAGCACTATCTTTG
Source organism: Lentisphaera araneosa HTCC2155 (assembly GCF_000170755.1). Classification (NCBI taxonomy): domain Bacteria; kingdom Pseudomonadati; phylum Lentisphaerota; class Lentisphaeria; order Lentisphaerales; family Lentisphaeraceae; genus Lentisphaera; species Lentisphaera araneosa. The sequence goes on along the minus strand of NZ_ABCK01000002.1, from coordinate 261,410 downwards.
TGCCCCTTCATGCCAGCGTTCCAAGCATTGAATTTCCCTTTGACGCCTTTTTTTCCAATTGATTTCATCGCCATGCCATTATCAGTCATGAAAATGATAAGTGTATTATCTAAGGCTTTCCATTCCTTAAGTTTCTCCACCATTAGACCGAAATTATCGTCGATATTTTCGATCATGCCATAGCGAGCGGCGACAGATTGATTATAGCCTTCGTCGATAAAGCGTTTTTTATATTTTTCGGGAGCAATGAGAGGCCCGTGGGGAGCGTTTAAAGAGATGTAAGCAAAGTAAGTTTGATTATTTTCATGCTGCTTTTTAATCCAGCTTAAAGCGGCCTTAAAAAATACGTCAGTGCAGAAGCCTTTGGTTTGCACAATTGTATCATTGTGAAGTAAGACATTGTCAAAATACTTATTAGTCGCATTGGGTTTGAAGTCACCAAAATTGTACTGACCGATTCCACCGGCGCCGTGCATTAGGACTTCATCAAAGCCACGGTTTTGAGGGCGGTACTCTTCCCCATCGCCTAAATGCCACTTGCCAAAGAGACCCGTTTTGTAACCGGATTTCTGCAGTGCTTGCGGAAAAGTAATGACCGCGGGAGCTAAGCGATCTCTCTGCATGAGGGTGTGACTGATGCCAACTTCGAAAGGGGAGCGACCACTCATGATGGCAGCACGTGTAGGCGTACAAGTTGAGCTCACTTGAAAGTCTGTAAAGCGCGTTGATTTGGCGTACATCTTATCAATATGCGGAGTTCGCAAAATAGGGTTACCCATACAGGATAAGTCACCCATGCCCTGATCATCAGTTAAAACCATGATGATATTGGGCTTTGCACCCTTAAGTATTTTTTTAGTCTCAGCGGCAAAGTTATTAAGGCTAAGAAGACTTAGAGCGATACTAATAAATGATTTTCTAATTTTCACATGTCCCTCACTTGCTTATTTATTTGTAAGATTCTGATTAATGATTTTTGCGACTTGCGCAGCGAGCAGGTCACGACCTTCATCAGTATAATGAACATTGTTTTCACCACGTTGATATTTTGCACGCTCTTTAGCCATCACCTGGTAAAGATCATTGATTTGCACTCCGTGTTTCTTCATCACTGCTCGTGCAGCGTCATTGAAGGACTTGGCACGTTCTTCGCTAACAACAAATTTTACCTTGCCCTCGGGTCCGATACAGGGTGGCGTGGTCATGGCAAATACTAGCTTAGCCTTTGACTTCTTTTTTATTTTACCGATAATACTATCGAGGCTGGCGGCATAAGACTCAGGAGTTGATTTGACTTTTTGCGCCCAACCATACCAATCCCATAGACCAAAATTAAAATGAATCACATCCCATTTGGATTTGCCGAGCCATTTTTCAATTTCTTTGTCACCAAAAGCTGACCAACGACAATTTGTCGTCGGCCGATGGACATTGGCTTTGCCATCGAGTAGACCTCGTACGCGGGGGGTATAGCCAATAGAAATTGAGTCCCCAATAATAAGTACACGGGGTAAATCGGATTTATCCACGGGATTAGTAAAGGCATGATTGAAAGGCGTTTTTTTAGCTTTTTGCGCATGAAGATGAGTTTGTGAAAAGCTGACTAAAGCCACGATCAAGATAAGGCATATTTTTTTCATTTTTTCTCCAGATAAACTTTGCTTATAATGAATTAAACAAGGCAAAAATACCTTCGTATCGAATTCAGTGTAAAAACTGATGTTTAAATTTTATTTGTTTAGAGGGATTAATACGGGCATCGCATATTGAGTAGATTTTTGTTGGGTATAACATTAATCACTTTATCCGCCCCCGGTGGCAGCCGGGCCCGTGCGGCAGCACATTCCCGTTTTTGATGAATTGTAGGGACTCCGTCCCCATCCCTGCAAGGTGTGCCCACCTTGAGAGGCAGTAAAGTGCTGAGATGAAGATATTAAATTATCCGCCTCCGGTGGCAGCCGGGCCTGTGCGGCAGCACATTCTCTTTCACTCTGAATTGTAGGGACTCCGTCCCCATCCCTGCAAGGTGTGCCCACCTTGAGAGGCAGTTAAAGTGATGAGATTAAATTATCCGCCCCCGGTGGCAGCCGTGCCCCATCCCTGCATGGTGTGCCCATCTTGAGAGGCGGTAAAGTGAGGGTTCTTTTTTGATTTGTCTCAGCTTAAAAGTCGCTTAGTGTGAAAACTTTGCTTTCACCTGCTGCGAGTTTGAGATCTTTTGTCACTGAGCCATAACGAATCTTAGCGGCTTGCCCCTTGAGCGAACGAACCCTGGCTTCTACGAGTTTCCCCTCTTGCCATTTTAGGTCGACTTCAAAAGCACCCCGTGCAAGAAGTCCGGAAACACTGCCGGTACTCCATTCTTTTGGTAGAGCAGGGAGGATTTGTATAAGCGGGCGGGAATCCACAGCTGGACTATCCGGATGACTCTGCATGAGCATTTCGGCGATGCCGGCAGTGAGGCCGAAGTTGGCTTCGATTTGGAAAAGTTTTTTGCCTTTGCCATTTTTAAGAGGTCTGAAGAGGCTCATCATATTATCAAAGCAGTTATCATTGAGCATTTGCTGAACAAAAGTATAGGCCATTTTACTATCGTGAAGCCTCGCCCATAGACTGACTTTCCAGGCATTGGCCCAGCCCGTGCTTTGGCCGACACCGCGACGTTCGAGTAGCTTGCGAGAAGCCTCTGCCATTTCAGGTGTGCCTTCAGGCGTGATTTCGTAATAGGGGTAGAGACCGTAAAGTGGAGAGACATGACGGTGAGTGGGTTCACGTTCCACGTAGGGCTTGAGCCATTCTTGTAAGACGCCATCGGGGGCAATTTGATTGGGCGCTAAACGAGGACGTTTTTCTGCAAGTTCTTTTTGCAGTTCGGCATCAATACCGAGGATTTTTGCGGCGCGTAGAGTATTGCCAAAGAGTTCGCGCAGTTGTTGCATGTCAATTGTTGGACCAGCACAAATTCCGGATCCACCCCGTTTATTTCCGGGGAGTTTAAAACCATTTTCAGGTGAGGCTGAAGGACCAGTTACGAGCCATTTATTTTCGGGTTCTTCCCAGAGATTATGCAAGTAAAAGTCAATTGAACTCTTCATTATGGGATAGACTGATTTTAAAAACTCGCGATCAAGGGTGTAGGCATATTGCTCCCAAAGGTGTTCACAAAGCCAAGCCGGGCCACCGATGTCCATGCCAGCAGGTGCTGTATAGCCCCAAATATTGGTGAGGCGGTGAGCGATCCAGCCGGGTGAGTCGTAGTAAGCCTTGGCCGTTTTTGAACCGGGTTCAACGAGGGAAGCAATGAAATTATTCATCGGCTCCTGCATTTCGACCATGTTGCAGCTCAAGGCCGGCCAGTAATTCATTTGTGTATTGATATTGAAGTGATAGTCGCCGTTCCACATGGTGTGAACCTCCTCGGCCCAAATTCCCTGGAGGTTGGCGGGGAGGCCACCCGGACGTGAAGAACTGATGAGGAAGTAGCGCCCCACATTAAAAAAGAGCGCTGCTAGGGCAGGGTCAGCTTTTCCTTTACGGTAAGCGGCTAAGCGTTGATCTGTAGGGAGCGCACTATTGTGACTCTCTGCGAGATTTAGTTTGACGCGCCTATAGTATTTTTCATGATCGGCTTTTTGCGCTTGGCGCAATTCAGTGAAAGATTTCTTTTCGGCCTTGTCGAGATCTTCACTTGTAGCTTTAAAAGGATCAGAGAGTTGACGACCCGCAATACCGCGGTAATCGGTAGCTGCGGCTAAGAGTAGCATGACTTCTTCTTGTGATTCAACAATGAGCTTATTGCCATCTGCTTTAATTTTGGCATTTGGCGCAATGACACGTAAGCGGGCAACATAAGTGAGTCCATCTTTTTCAAAGCCATCATTGAGGGCACCCGTCATCAACAACTCATGCTTATTGACCACGCTAGTTTTAAAGCGTTCGGGGCGATCCATGGAAATGGAGAATGAAATCGGGCCGGAAAAACGTGAAACGAAGACTTCGTCGGGGGCCGAGACAAAATGTTCACGAGTGAATTGTTGCTTACCAGCTTGGTAATTGACTGTAGCTAGCGCCGAATTTAAATCGAGCTCACGCTTATACTGACTGACTTTTGCTTTATTACCAAGGAATTTGAGATGGATATTTCCCAAAACTTGGTAACGTCCAAAGGCGCTTATGCCTTTGGCATATTTGGGTGCGTTCTTAACTTTAAAAGCCTGCTTCATGAGCTTGTTGGCCTCAGTGAATTTTTCTTCACCAAGAAGCTGACGGATTTTTGCCAGGTGCTTGTAGCCGACGGGAATATTATTTTCAACTTTTGAGCCCGACCAAACTGATTCCTCATTAATGACAATGCGCTCTTCGTCAACATCGCCAAAGACCATGGCACCGAGTCGGCCATTTCCTATGGGAAGGGATTGCTCAAAGCCTTGTGCGGCTTGTTTATACCAAAGCTTATTAGAACTTTCCTGGGCAAGGATAGGGAGTGTTAAAGAGAGAAAAATGAAGTAATGGATACTTCTTTTTAAGAGTTTCACGGGCTTATTCCTTTTGATGCATGATGATAATTTGAGATAGAGGTATCGTTCTTCCACTTCTAATCAGCGGAAGGAAATCGTTTAAAGTGGATGCTTTTGCTATAAGTGGTGTTTAGTCTAAATCCCACATGTCTTCAGAGCCGGCAGCAGCAGTTGAAGTGCTGGCTTCATGGAGATTGCGTACACTGCCATCTGTCGTAGCTAACACCAAAAAACTTGTTTTCTGATGGTAAGAGTGGTAATCACCGACACCAGAATAATTATAATGGGCGCCTGCTTTCCAGCCTTGAGCCCAGGCACCAACATGTTCAAAAACCATAATTGTATTAGAGTGGTTTGCGACTTCGCTTTGAGTTACGGAATCTTGACGCCACATCAGATTGCTGTTGACGCTGTAGGTTCTTATTGGTCGCCCATTTGAGTCAAAATAATCAATTCCAGAAGATGGGCAGTAATAAACTTTAGATCCATTGGCGGGGTCTTCGATTCTACCCGCTTGTGCAACAGCCGTAGTGATGTTGCGACCATCGTATTCGCCTTCTCCTAAAAGGTCATCCCATGTGGTATTGTTACCACCACGACTGTCTCCATGAGTATAATAATCGTCATTATCATCCGGATACATGAGTAATGCTTGAGATATATTTTTTAAATTATTGACACAGACTGATCTCTGGGCATTCCCACGTGCTTTTGAGAGTGACGGGAGAAGTAGAGAGGCGAGAATGCCAATGATGGCGACGACGACTAAGACCTCGATTAGAGTGAATCGTTGTAATTTACTTTTCTTTGTGAACGTATTTTGAAACTTCACTGGATTTGTTTTTTGTCTCATTTTTCACCTGCTTGTCTTAATTAATTAGCCAACTGTATAGAAGTCAAACAAAGTGAAATGATCAGCGTATCTAAGAAAATGAAAAAAAAGTTTATTTTTTTTGTGATGACTCAGTGAACGATGATTCATCCGCCTCCGGTGGCAGGCGGGCCCGTGCGGCAGCAAATTCCCGTTTTTGATGAATTGTAGGGACTCCGTCCCCTTCCCTGCAAGGTGTGCCCACCTTGAGAGGCAGTAAAAGTGCTAAGAGCTTTGAGAGAGAGTCAAGTGCTGAGATGAAGATATTAAATTATCCGCCTCCGGTGGCAGCCGGGCCGGTGTGGCAGCACATTCCCGTTCTCGATGAATTGTAGGGACTCCGTCCCCTTCCCTGCAAGGTGTGCCCACCTTGAGAGGCAGTAAAAGAGATGAGCTAAAGATATTAAATTATCCGCCTCCGGTGGCAGCCGGTCCGGTGCGGCAGCACATTCCCTTTCTCGATGAATTGTAGGGACTCCGTCCCCTCCCCTGCAAGGTGTGCCCACCTTGAGAGGCAGTAAAAGAGCTAAGAGCTTATTGGTCTGCGATAATTTTCTGCTCTTTCAGCCAATTTTTTGCTTCGGAGAACCAGTCGCAGCCACCCATGCCGTGGCCGCCTTTTTCGTAGAGCTTGAGTTCAATTGCGCCACCAGCAGCTTTTAGTCTTTTGTCATATTCCACTCCGCCCATACAGAATTTATCATCTTTGGAGTAAGTGAGGAAAGTGGGAGCCACACTGTTTTTCATGGGGAACATTTCCGCATCAAAATCTTTATCCATTTTGATGCCTTGGAAGTAGGCGGCGCATTGAAGGATGGCAAAGTTTGGCTCGCAGGAAACTTGATCGGCCTCATCAATATCTTCGTAAACTTTTTGATCGTAATTCTGAGTCAAGCGAGCGGAGAGGTGGCCTCCAGCGGAATTCCCGAAGACACCAATATTATTGGGATCAATATTCCACTTTTTGGCATTGAAGCGCACGAGACGAAGCGTTCTTTGCAGGTCTTGAAAGGCTTGGTCAGCTTTGTCGGGAATGCTATACCTATGGACAAATACGGTGATGCCCAAGTCGTTCCACTCTTTAATATGTTCTTTTGTAGGGATACCAAGGACTTTATATGCACCACCAGGGTTGTAGATGAGAGCTACTGCGGGCTTGTCAGTTTTAGCGGGATAGACAGTGAGGTAGGGGTCTTTTACTCCACAAAGTTGTTTGCGTCCGCGACGATCGCGGAAAACTAATTTGAGACGATTTTCTTCGCTACCAACTCGTTCAATGGGCCAAAGGCGAATGATGGGAGCTTGCTGCGAATTCAGTTTTTTTTCTGAGCTAGGGCTTTTTGCGCTCTTCGCAGAATCATATTTTGCTAAGATGGCATTGAGGGCCTTGCCCCAAGCTGCATAACCTTCATTACTCAAATGAAGACGGTCGCGACCATAAAGCGCGGTTTTCAGTTCACCATTCTCTTCCTGAAAAATTGCTGTTAAGTCATGGTGAAAGACTTGCTTATCATCAGCGATGGCAGGAATGAGTTTATTTAAAGCTTGAACTTCTTTATAATCTTCACCTTTGCCCCTTGAGTGATGACGAGGAAAGACAGAAAAGAGCAGGACCTTAGTTTCGGGAAGGCGCTTTTTAAGTTCAGAAACAATAGCTTTGATTCCCGAGGCAATATCTGCGACTTGGTTACTGCTAATATTATTAGTGCCAATCATAATGGTCACGAATTTGGGTGAGAGGCCATCAATTTCGCCATTTTGAATTCGCCACAGAACATTTTGGGTGCGATCTCCGCCAAAGCCTAGATTGAGGACTTTATAGGGCGCAAAAACTTTGGGATAAGTTTTTTGCTTCTCCCAAAAATGAGTGATGGAATCACCAATCATCACGAGATCGATTCCGCCTTTTTGGGCTTCGGCAAGTTTTTCTTGATGGCGTGGTGTCCACCATTGATGACGGCCTTTTTGAGGGCTTGTTGTTCCTGCGGAATTAGCAAAAGTATTTAGAGAAAATAAAAGTAGCAAGAGCAAAAATTTTGAGAGTATAAGAGTAGATTTCATATATTTACTTTAGTTGAGATTTTATTTATAAATTTAGGGGCCAACAAGAACTGAATCTTCGTGGAAATTGTAATTATTGATAATTTGGGCTCGAGTTAACAGTGCGGTCTTTATCTGCCAGCATCCCACATGGTTCCTATAGTTGTAGTTGGGGACAAACCAAGCAATGTTTGTGTGGGAACCATGGCTTGGGCACTACCGTCAACCATTGAATAATTATACTTATTTTTATGAGCAATCGGCAAGGCAGGGTTTGGGGTGTAATAATAACCTACCTGTTGATTGCCAACATAATTCCCATAATGAGCTCCCATGCGGTTTGCGCTCCAAAAAAACTCTGTGAGCAGAATGGTTTGAGAGGGATTACTTATTTCATTAACTTTTCGTGCCACGAAATCATCAAAATTTAACACACCGTTACTCGCTTTATACGCCGTAATTCCAAGAGCTGTAGCATGACCTGGTATATATGTCGTCATTGCATAAGATTTTTTAGGCCAGCTAGCATTATTACGTTCAATAGTATCCCCGGGGCAAACATAGAGGGCGTTATCCGTATTAGAGTTTAAGTTAAGTTTCATTTCCGTTGATGTAAGGGGGGCGCGACCATCATAGCCAGAAATAAGGTCATCCCAACTTACAATGTTACTATTAGTACTTTTAAATGTAAGTGGATATTTACCATCATTATCATCAATATAATTATATAAGGCATAGTTTAATTGTTTGAGTTGGCTAAGACAAACAGCTTGTCGAGCTTTGTCGCGTGACTTAGATAAACTGGGCAAAAGAAGACTCGCCAAAATACCAATGATGGCGACCACAACTAAGAGTTCGATGAGGGTGAATCTTTTTAATTGACTTGCTTTTTTGTAAGCCAAAACGGGCTTAGTCGGTTTTTGGTTTTGTCTCATTTTTCACCTGTTTGTCTTTAGAGATTAAGTCTCTTATAAGGAGTCAAACAAAAGAAAACCCGAGGCGTATCTAAGAAAATGATAAAAAGTCCTTATTTTTATATCTTAGTCAAACTGACGACTTAGGAGTGGGACTCAAGTATCAGACTTGAGATGGCGATTTTTGTTTAAAAACCAAAGACTTTTAAGGCTTCGTAAGAACGATTGAGCCAATCGCCGACATGCTTATTTTTTTTATGGCATGGACGAGCACCGAAGCCGTGTCCCACTTTTGCGAAGATATGCAGTTCGGCGGGGATATTCATGGTGCGGAGCTTATGGTAAATAGCGACGGAATTCATAGGGGAATACTGATCAGTATCGCCGTGAATAAGGCACATGGGAGGCGTCTTGGCATCAAACTTAAAGTCTTTCACCAGAGTGGAATTATTTCCTTTACCCTTGTTAGGACCATTGGAACCGTCTTCCAAAACATAGGCGGGATAAACGGGAACGGCGTAGTTGATGTGACAGGGCAATTTATCGAGTTCATCGATGGCTTGGTAAGCGGGAGTTTGTGAACTCGTTGCGGTCATTAGGGTGAGGTGACCGCCGGCGGAGAAGCCCAAGGCCGCAATTTTTTCTGGGTTGATTTTCCATTTGCTAGCATTGGAACGAACCACGCGCACGGCACGCTGAGCATCTTGCCATGCAGTCATGTGTTTGGCTTGTCCTTTGGGACGAGGAACACGGTATTTGAGCACGACAGCATTAATGCCCTTATCATTAAAGTACTTGGCAACTTGCCAGCCTTCGTGATCAATAGCTAAACCATGATACCCCCCGCCAGGAAAGATGAGCACAAGTGAATCGGATAGCTGTTTTTTGGCTTGAAAGAAGTAGAGGCGAGGCGCTTTTTTGTCATCGCTTTCACCCGGAGCGAGTTGTGGCCAAAGCCTGAGTTCTTGTTTATCTAGCGCCTGAGAACTCAGACAAAGAGTGAACATGATGGCGAGGAAAAAGTGGTTTAAGTGCTTTCGCGTAGGTGAGGTCATGTTTAATTATCCTAAATGTTTTTAAATATTTTTAGTCTTGAGTGCGAATGATAAGATTATCAAAATAAATACTGCTACCCTCATTTCCCAATCCCACAAAGCCGATTAAATCGGGCATGTTGAAGTGATATTGAAGGTAAGGAATTTCGGCGCTTAGAGAATCACCATTTGCGCTCGTAGCAGAAAGTTTAAAAAAGTGCGTGTTCTTTGACCCGGTGTGAAAAGAGAGGTCAAATTTATACCACACTCCCGGTGAGATTGGGATGACGGGGCGGCCGTTAGCTTTTATCGCGCCTTTTTCTAAAGTGAGTTCAGTTAGGATGCGGCGTTCACCCGAGCTATGATCTCGCAAAACGAGGCTAAGTTTTCCCGGTTTGTCTTCATCGAGTTTAAAATTAAAGGAAATGAGGAACTGGCTATTGATATCCATGGAGGGGATTTTGAGTCCATAGCTGAGCATGGGCATCCAGTCTTGTTTGAGTTCTTTTGACTCAAAGAATTGAAGGCTTTGGGAACCCGAGGCGGAATCATTTTTGCTGAGGCTGAGGCCTTGGGTAAAAGATAGATCTGTGGGAAGTTCAGCGGCTTCAAAATCTTCACTGATAAAGACCTTGCCCTTGAGCTTCTTGATTTGAGTGAACTCATCTTGGAAATTTATGGGGGGACCTTTTTTGAGTGGGGCTAAATCGGCTTTAAGGGCTTGTGTACTGAAGCTCGAGCCTAATTTTCTACGTTGGATATTATCGAGCTCTGGATAGATCGCCAGGAAATTATTTTCATCAATGAGGTTGAGGTAATAATGACTCGTTTGGGCTGGTAGAGTGACTAAGACTTTATTATCGTCAAGTATTTTTGCTGAAAGTCGCAACCACTCTTCATCACGGCTGCCGCCATTGGGAGTGTACATGAGGTCGGCTTTGACGACTTGAGCGCCATTGCTTTGGTACGTGAACTGGACTTGATCACCGATAAGTTGATGGGAGAGCACTTTGGGAGCCTTTTCTTTATTGGCCAGTGGACCACTGAAATTGGGGTTGCCATAGGGGAGGCGACCGCCCATTTCTGCTATTGTATTAGCTAATTGTGTATTTAACTCCTGAACTTTTTCAGGCATTTGATTCGCGAGATTGATTTTCTCTTCTATGTCACGACGCTGAGGACTCGCTTTAGGACCTTGATAAAGTCGATAAAGTTCAGGTGCCTTATTGTCATTGTAATAACGAATGAGTTTATAATCGCCGATGCGAATCGCACTGGCACTTTGAGATTGAGGGAAATGCCATAATAGGCTATCGCGAACCTTGCCCTGTGAATTCACAATGAGCTCAGCCTTATTGACATTGTTTTTCAAAAGCGGCGTTAGATCACAGCCATCAAATTTTTTGCCTGGGGGCTTTGGAGCTCCAATGAGTGAGAGGATGGTGGGATAAAGGTCCAAGCCATTGACCATGACTTGGCTTTCTGCTTGCTGAGAAATACCTGGGCCCGAAATAATAAAGGGCACGCGAACACCGCCTTCTTTAATCGAGATTTTTCCGTGATCAAGTGGGTAGTTATCGGTATAGATCTCGCTAGAAGTTCCTTCCATGCCACCATTATCAGAAGTGAAAATGATATAGGTGTTTTCCACGAGTTTGTGTCCCGGCCAGCGCGGGTCATCGGTTTCTTCTAAGTGAGTGAAGACTTGCCCGAGGTAGTAATCCAGTTGTTCTACCATGGCGCAGTAAAAGGGGTTGCTTTGACCTTTTTTCGACCAAGTCTTCTTGTGCTCATCCCTTAGCGTAAGGCCTAATTTCTTTTCATATTTTTTTAAGAGCGCTTCACTGCGCATTACTAAGGGAGAATGAACGAGCCAGGTTGCATAATAAAGAAAGAAGGGCTTGTCTTGGTTCTCTTTAATGAAGGTCATTGCCCCTTCTTGTGGTTGGTCGAAGGGCATGCCATTTTCATCTAAACGGTAGGGGTCTTTAGGATCATTGGTGGCAAAACCGCTGAGTCGATCGGGTAGCATAGGGACCTGCACACCGCGCTTGTGCACGGAGTAATCGAAACCGTGATGAAAGGGCTGTGGGTAGGCGTAGTGGTTTTTAGAGATGTGCCACTTGCCACTATGGCCGGTGCGATAGCCCTGTGCTTTCATGGCTTCAGCTAAAGAAAAAGTTTTTAGAGGCATGCGCGAGCTATACCAGGGTTGGATTTGCGCTGAATTTGTCGGATGCCCAGCGTGAGGAGGGAAACCACCGGCAACGCTGGTCATTTCTCCTCGTGCAGGATGATGACCACTGAGAATGGCGGCACGGCTAGGAGCACATACGGGGGCGGGAGAGTAAGCCTGCCAGAATTTGACGCCCTTTTTTGCCAAGGCATCGAGGTTTGGCGTTTCCATTGGAGAAGGCGCGCCAATGTCGTAACATTTGACGTCTTGCCAGCCGAGATCATCAACTAAAATAAGTACGATATTCGGCTTTTTAGGTCGTGTTTGATCAGCCCAGCAAGTCAGTGTGAGTGCGCAAAGAACTGCGAAAAAGTATTTTTTGTCCATCTATGTCTCCAAGAGCTTGGTGGCTCAATCTTAAGTTGTTTGGAACTCTTGCTTCGCTCAAGTCAGTCGACTTGTATGAGCGCTTTAAGTGAAGGGTTCTTTATTCTTATTAACAAGGAAAATAATGTCTTGCTTCAGGAGAAGTGCATAAATGCACATGTTTTTCGGAGGATTTTTACCTTGGATGATAAGTGCTGGTGTGATAAGAGCATATTTTTGTTCTTTTTAAGATTTTCATACTTTTTTCTTCATTCTTATGATGCACTTAAGTTTTTCAATTGTTTAATGAATTAAATAGCAACAATTAGGTAGAAAATGATTTTTAGGAAAATACAGACTTGTTTAATATGTGTAGCGCTGAGTTTTTCGGCATTCGCTAATGATTCACTCGTGGATTTAGAAAAACTTAGGTCCCAGGGAAGAGAGCGCTCAGAATTGCTTCGGGGTAAGGCCAAGAAAATCAATTATCAAGATAAAGAAATCGTGGCAGATATTCACACTTTCAAAAAGAAGATTTACCCGATTCTCCAAGAAAACTGTCTCGATTGTCATGGTCCTAAAAAATCTAAAGGGAGATTTAGAGTCGATACTTTGGATGCGGATTTGCTCAAAGGAAAAGACATCAATGATTGGCTTGAAGTCTTTGATGTATTAACGAATCAAGAAATGCCTCCAGAAGATGAGCCTGATTATCATTTAGAGGGTGAAGACCGTAGTTTGGTGATTAATTGGCTTGGTGAGGAAATGAACAAAGCCAAGCAAGTCAAACGCGAGGATAATCCCCAAAGTTCCTTCCGCCGTATGACCAAAATCGAGTACAATTATGCTTTGCAAGATCTACTTGGAGTCGACTTTAGTTTTGCGGATGACTTAGCACCTGAAACGGTTTCTGAAGATGGCTTCTCCAATAGCTCAGAGCACTTGAAGATGACGGCGATGCAATTTCAGACTTATCACGAACTCGGTCTAAAGGCATTAAAAAAAGTGACAATAAAGGGGCCACAACCCAAGCCGATGACTTATCGTATTTCACCTCAAGATTTGATGGAACTCTCGCAAAAGAATCTTTCTGGTAGATTGAAATCTCAGCTCAAAAAGAAAGCGGACAAGCTCAAAAAAGCAGGCAAAAATCAGGAAGCTGAAGAAGTCCTCAAGCAAGACATTATTGGCATTGATCTTAAAAATAATAAAAGTGACGATACACGCGGGGTTCATATTCTTGATTTAGAAACGGGGCGAGGCTGGGCCTATCGCTATGGCTACAGTCGTGCACGTTGGGCGATTAAACCCGATCAAGAAAAACCGGAGGCATCATCATCGTCCGTCCGTGCGGTCATTCCTTGGGCTTATGATTTGAAATTGGATTTAGGTAATTTTCTTCCCAATCAAGGTAATATGAGAGTGAAGGTTCGTGCGGGACGTGATCAAATCAAAGATAATGAATACTCCAGCATAGAGCTACTATTTGGCGGGCAAACGAGTAATAATGCCAACTTTATTACGCGTGCGACAGAGGAGAATTTATTAGTCAAAGGTACAAAGGAAAAACCACAAACCGTACAATTTGAAATTGCTTTAAGTGAAATGCAAAGGAACCCCTTTTTAAGGACGGGAGTTCTAGGAGAAACTCCGACACCATCTGAAGTTTTAACGATCAAGCACCATAGCAATGGCCAGAGCCAATTACTCATTGATTCCATAGAAATATCTGCACCGATCTACGAACAGTGGCCACCTCAATCACATCAGGATATTTTTATTGCGAGTAAAGACAAAAGCAATGAAGAACAATATGCACAAGAAGTGATTCAGAACTTCGCAGAAAAAGCTTGGTGCCGGAAATTGAATCAAGATGAACTTCGTCCTTTAATCAATTTATATAAAGGTTTCCGTCCACGCTTCAAAGATTTTGATGATGCCGTCTTAGAAGTCTTGGCGACAATTTTGGCTTCACCAGAGTTCCTTTACATTGCTCAAGGTGAGTCGATGGTAGCAGAAAATCAAAAATCAAATGATCTTGGCCTCGCTCATCGCCTCTCACATTTTTTATGGAAGAGTCGTCCAGATAAGCATTTAATTGATTTGGCACGAGCGGGAAAATTGAGCGATAAAGCGGTACTCAATCATCAAATTGAACGGATGTTAACTGACCCGAAGGCCGATCGCTTTGTCAAAAATTTTGTGGAAGAGTGGCTGGGTGTTGAGGCATTAGAAAACGTCATATTTGATAAAAAGGTTTTTACCTCCTACCGTGCTGAACTAAAGGAAGACATGAAAAAAGAAATCGTCTTTTATTTTGCTGAGGTCCTAAAAAATAATGGCTCGATTATCGATTTCTTGCACTCCGATTATCTCGTGATTAATGAGCGCCTAGCTAAGCATTATGGCATAGAGAATATATACGGGGAAGAATTTCGCCGTGTCAAATTAAATAATAATTATCAAAGAGGTGGTTTGTTGACTAGCTCGGGACTCTTAGCGATGAATAGCAATGGCAAGGAATCAAACCCTCTAAAGCGCGGGATATGGATGTTGGAAAATGTCCTGCATGATCCCCCACCACCCGCACCCCCAAATGTGCCAGAAGTTGATCTCACGGACCCGAAGATTTTGCAAATGACCTTGAAGGAAAGAATGGAAGACCACCGCAATCACGATGCCTGCCGTTCATGTCATGCCAAAATTGATCCTTGGGGCATCGCCTTTGAGAATTATGATGCGCTCGGGCAATTTAGAGATAAGCAAAAGGGCAAGCCCATTGATGCGAGTGCGACACTTTTCAATAAACATCAATTAGATGGAATTAAAGGCTTAAAAGCTTACTTATTAAGCGATAGGCAGGATCAATTTACGGAGGCGATGATCTATAAAATGACGGCGTATGCCCTGGGTCGGTCGCTATCCTTTAATGATAAATCAGAACTTGAAGAAATGGGCCGCCAGTTGCGCCAGAGTGGTGATGGCCTTAAAGATATGATTAGTATTATAATCACGAGTCAACTTTTTTTGAACAATTAAACCTGGAGTTAAAATGACTATACAGAAATTAAATCGTAGAACTTTTTTACAGGGCACAGGAATTGCTTTAGCCCTTCCATGGTTTGAAAGTTTCGCAGCAAAAAATAGTCAAGGAAATGTGCCAAAGCGTTTTGTTAGTATTTATCATCCCGATGGCGTGGGACTGCCTTTAAAAGAAGATCCAGCTTGGAAAGATTGGAGTTGGTTTCCACAGGGTGGTGAGAAAGATTTTCGACTCAGTAAAGTCTTAGATGTTCTAGAGCCGCTGCGTCAAGATATAACAATTTATTCTGGCCTATCGCATCCCACTGCGCGCAATGTGCATGGGCACTCGAATGCGGATCAATACCTTACGGGAGCACCTGTGGGTGGCTTTGGACCTTATAAAAATTCTATTTCTTTAGATCAGGTCTATGCAGATGTGATAGGCGAAGAAACTCGTTATTCATCCTTAGTTTTATCGACTAATGGGGGGACTGGAGCCCCAAGAGGTAGCCACACTCAATCCTTCAATCATCAAGGCCGAGCCATTCCTGCGATGAGTAAGCCCAAGCAAATTTTTGATTCACTCTTTGTGATTCAAGGCAAGGATGCACGAGATAAGTTGGCGAGAACCAAGAGCTCACTCGATTATTTAATTTCGAGCACGCGCGCCATGAAGAAGAAATTATCTGCACATGACCGTCAAACTCTTGAACAGTACTTAGACTCTGTAAGGGATACCGAGATTAAACTTGTCAAAGCTCAAAAGTGGATCGATGAGCCGATGCCAAAAGTCGATGGTAGCCAATTGAATTTAGATGTGGATCCAAAGCAAGCGCGCCTCTATTTGCAAACCATGTACGAACTCATGTACCTCGCCTTTGTGAATGATTCGACGCGTGCGATCACTTATCAAATGGGTCGCGAAAATGGCGAAGGTCCTCATGATTTATTAGCTCAATCAGTAGGTTTTCCAAATGCACATTCTTTAACCCACGATGTTAAAAAACCTGGGGGCTGGAAAAATTTAGGTCTGTATAATCGTTTTCAAGCAGAAGAATTTGGGCGCTTTGTACAAAAATTAAAAGACACACCAGAAGTAAATGGCGAAGGCAATATGCTCGACAATACTTTTGCTATGCATGGTTCGGCATCGAGTAGTTTCCATCTATCGAGAAACTATCCAATTATCTCTGCGGGGGGTGCAAAACTTGGCTTTAAAAATGGTCGCTACCTCAAGTTTGGTAAAGGCAATGAAGATAACCAAGCAGGAGCAGGCCAGACGAGTGATGCGGTATTTAAAGGTGATGTTACAGTTGAAGAAGAGCCCTTAGCTCATCTTTATGTCAACATCCTTCAGCGTCTGGGTGTAGTGACGGATGAGTTCGCAGGCTATAAGGGTGGTTTAAGGGGCGTTTGAGTCTGAGTTACATGTGCATGTGGGGCTAATAAAGTTTCATCGTTTCACGATGATTTATCCGCCTCCGGTGGCAGCCGGGCCCGTGCGGCAGCATCTTCCTATTTTCGATGAATTGTAGGGACTCCGTCCCCTTCCCAGCAAGGTGTGCCCACCTTGAGAGGCGGTAAAATGTTAAGACAAAGATATTAAATTATCCGCCTCCGGTATGGCTGAGTGGCAAGACCTTTAAGTCAGTAAATCTGGGATGGATCCGGTACTAGAACTGAAGCTTTTGATGGGGATGCCTGTTTCTTGTAGTAGGGTGAGCCAGACGTTCTGTAGGGGCGTTGCTTTGGGGAGTTTGATACTCTCGCCTAGACGCAAATTGTTAATGGCACCACCAGAAAGGATAACAGCAAAATCTTTTATTGTATGGGTATTGCGAATATTAGAACCATAAGCAAGCATGCTGGTGTCGTAGAGATTAAGTCCATCTTTGTCTTTGGTGCTTTTTAGTTTTCCGATGAAATAGCTTAGGAGTTCCATACATTTATGATCCCTTTGTTTGGCCCACACTTCTCGCTCTGGGGAGATTTGGTAGTGGGATAAGCTATGAACGGGAACACTGAGACCCATGCTAGAGAGAACGGATTGCGAGGGCATCATATAAGTAATGACACGCGTTTGATCCGTTTGTAGAGCGAGACAGATCATATCAAACATGAGTTTAACTTCTGCCTCCCCATCGACTTCTTTAGGGTGTTTGAAGCTAGCCTTGGGTTTTGGGATTTTGGACCATTCGATTTGTTTTTTAAGGCTGAGTTCAATCTCGCGTATGGATTGAAAGTACTCGTCGAGCTTTTCTTGATCGTTTTTCGCCAAGTTACGGTTAAATGATGAGATATTGAGTTTCATAGCATCGAGAATGCTGCGCTCTTCTTTAATACGGTTTAAAATTTGCGCCTGTGATTCATGCTTCGAAAAAAGTGTATTGTAGAGTTCGAGTGAAGTATTGAGGCCACTTATAGGTTTTCCGTGAAAATTCCATGCCATTGAACTCACGCCTGAGCCGTGACCGCTAGCTCTTTCTTTTGTGGAGAGAGTGATACTCCCATAGCGGGTATCTTTAGAAAGCTGACTCGCGGCAATTTGATCACAGGAAACAGTGTTTTTGAAAGCCCTTGGATTTATGTATGAGGCGCCAGTTAAAAAGGTGAGGCTTCCTTGGTGAGGATTCGTGGCTCCAAGGTTTTCCAGGTTTCCCAAGAGACTAATATCATTCTGATGTTTTTTTAGGGGACTCATGCCCTCTGTAAGTCCGATCTCTGAAAATTTTCCTGCCTGAGTGGGGTAAAAAGATTTACCCACAAAGCCATAACCCTGACCAAGGAAAATCATGCGTTTGATAGCTTTGTTTGAAGCCTTAGCGGCAAAAGTTTCCAAATGAGGTAGAGCTAGAAAAGCACTCGCAGATTGGAGAAATGAGCGCCTAGAAAATTGTGTAATTCGATTCATTGGTTTCTCCTATTTTGTCCTAAAAGTTTCTGACGCGATAAGTTGATAAATCATATTTTTTATGGGGTAATTATCTTTTTCTAAGATGAGTAAATTTTGATGGATTTCCTCTTCATCAATAAATTCGATTTCGCGGCCAATTCCATAGGCAAGCATCGATGAATAAAGTGATTCGGCCAATTTACCTTTGTTTTTCAAGAGGGCGTTTTTAAAGCCTGCAAAATCTTGAAACTCTTCTCCTTCTGAAATGTAGCCACTCGCATCAATAGCTAATTTTTTACCTCGCGATCTTTTCTTTCCTTTGACTCGTTTTGTGTCGGCCCCAATAGTTTCACTATCTCGCCAGCGCCCGAGGTAATCAAAATTTTCCAGCCCTAGACCTATGGGATCAATTTTGGCGTGACAGGAAGAGCATTGCGGAAGTTCCTGATGATGTTTCACTAAATCTCTTACCGAGAATTGCCCTTGCCTCGTATTATCAATTTCTGGGACATTCGCCGGCGGTGGCGGCGGGGGATCATGAAGAAGACTTTCTCTTATGAGAGTGCCCCGAATAGAGGGCGAAGTACGCGAGGCGGCGCTCCCCATGATATGGAAGGCAGCTTGGCCCAAGAGTCCTCCGCGGGGGTTATTGGCGGGCAGAGCAACTTTTTGGAAACCGGAAAACTCCCCTTCTATCTTATAGTAATCCGCGAGAGTTTGATTGAGGACGACAAAATCGGAATCAATAAGTTTATCGACGGGCAGATTTTCTTGGACGAGAACTTTGAAGTATTCACTCAATTCTTGTCGTGCGGATTGCTGAAATGTACCGAGTAATTTGTTGGGTAAATCGACTTCATCATAGCGCTCCATGCCAATCCATTGATTAATGAAACCTTCGATAAATTGACTTGCTTTGGGCGACTTTATCATACGTTCAAATTGTGTTTCCAAGATTTCTTGATCGTAGAGTTTATTAGCCTTAGCGACTTTGTAGAGCGCCTCATCGGGGGGGCTACTCCATAAAAAGTAAGCGAGACGAATGGCAAATTGTTCTTGATCGAGAGGGGCTCTTTGTCCTTCATTAGTCTCTTTAATATAAAGGAATGAAGGAGATGAGAGGATCATGGCTAAGGGGGTGCTGAAAGAGTCGATGAAATTTTTTCCTGAGGTCTTTTTTGACTTATATATATCGACTAAAGCTTTTATGTAATTATCATCGACCTCTTGATGTCGGAAGGCGCGCTGAGCAAATTTTTTGAAGACTTGGCTTAGCTCAAAATCATTGAGTTCCTTCTTTTTTAGTAGGGGCTTAAATAAATTTTCAGAAAAAGAACTTTGTGCTTCAAAAGGTCCCTCAAGCTCCTCAGACTCAATATAAATTCCCTTAATTTTTTCCATGGAAAAGCCGATACGTTGTCTTAATTCTAGGGTGTCAGTAGTGAATGAAAACTCATAATTTTGTACTTTTGTCGAAGCTTTAAAATTCAGTGTGCCAATCATTTTATCTTGTGCATAAACCTTTATATCGACAGCGCTTTTACTGCTGCCATGGATCCGATAAATGTATCGAGCCCCTGGTTTTAGAGCTACATTGCGCCCAAAACGGGGCGTGAATTCGCTGGTAACACCCGTTTTATGAAGTTCGATATCAAGATATTTCTTCGGAGCTGCAATAGCTTTTTCATATCTCATTTTAAATAACTTCACCTGACCAGCATCGCCTAGACCTATTTTTTCCATTGAGGCACCGGAATTTATAAGAGCCATGGTTTTTTCTAATTTATCTAAAGCTTTTTTCTGACGTGCATAAGCTCTACCAGCGGGTGCAAATTTAGATTTTTTTGGATTTTTCGAGTCTATTGAATATGATTTTAGGGCTTGTGTCATGATTTCAGTCCCGACTTTCATGTAGGTGTTATAAGTACGTGAAGAGAAAAATTGGTCGGCGCCATTAGTATCAAAATTGGGGCTCAGCTCATTATCTAAGTAATTATCAGGTAATTTAAGACCAATGAGGTCCTCAATACTGCCGTAATATTCTCTTTTGTTGAGGTGACGCATGGCAATCATTCCCCCTGTGGAGGAGAGGCGTTTGCGAGCTAAAAGGACTTGCCCAGTAATTAATGAAATGGCATTGGAGAGCTCTTTAGTGTGGGGTTGATCTGCTTTTTTGGGAGGCATTTCCCCCACATTGAGTACGTCGAGGATATCTGACCACATATAAACTGAGTCGTGTTGAACCATGTTAAAGTCGATATTATCGAGACGAATTTCGCCTTTTTGCTTTTCTTCATTATGGCAATCTAGGCAGTACTTCTCCATAAAGGGCTTGATCTGCATGATCATTTCTTTTTGAGCAAGCAATTCCTTTTCTGAGAACTGAAGGACTTCGCTTCCAGCTTTGAGAGCACTGCTGGAAAGCTCAGTTTTTGTTAAATTCGAGGAAATTTTATTTTTGAAGATTAGGCTTCCAGCAATAAGGCCAATAATGAGTAAACCAAAGATCATCGGGAGTATTTTTTTTTTCTTTGGAGCCACAGCTCTTGGCGTGCGTGATTTTATTCTGTTTGAACTTTGGCTACACTTTGTTTTTTTGCCTGCTGAAAATGATTTCTTTTTCTTAGCTTTTAATGGGGGCAGAACTTCCAGTTCCTCTGAATCGAGGGTAAGGGCTTCGTCTGTTGATTCACTTTCTAGTGAATTTGAATCTTCATTGAGTAAGTCGAGTTCAATATCTTGGCTAGGTGGAGTCTCAGGGCCTGGAGGGACTAAAATATTATGACTGCAGGAGGGGCACTGAATTTCAGTGCCATAGATTTCTTCTGTGGCACTGAGCTTTTGAGTACAATGCTCGCAGTAAAATTTAATCATGTGTAGTAATCACCCTGAGTCTAATCATGTACTTATACACAATGTTTTTTTCGACTTGTTACAAATACCAAACAAGATAAATAGGAGAACGTATCTAGTAAGCGGAAAATAGATTTAAAATAAGTTTTCAGATCGCTACTTTGAAAGACCGCTGCGCTGAAAGATCGCTTCGCAAGCTCACTGAAAGACCGCTGCGCTGAAAGATCGCTTCGCAAGCTCACTGAAAGACCGCTGCGCTGAAAGATCGCTTCGCAAGCTCACTGAAAGACCGCGCTTCGCGCTGCAGATCGGCCTTCGGCCTGCAGATAAAAGCTGGGAGCGACCCATTCCATGCGGAAATAGACTTCGTAGTTTTATTCAATTTATCAGGTGTTAGATAAGTTTTATCACGCAGAGTCGCTAGGTCGCAGAGTTTTTTGCTGGGAGCGCAGGCATCCTGCCTGCTTTAAAAAAGTGGATAGAAATAAGACCGCGCTTCGCGCTGCAAGATCGCTACGCTTGCAGATCGTTCGCAAGCTCACTGCAGATCGATCTTCGGCCTGCAGATAAAAGCTGGGAGCGCAGGCATCCTGCCTGCTTTAAAAAAGTTGTCAGCTATCCGTGGGCAGTTTTATCTGTGTTAATTTGAGTCATCTGTGGACACTTTATGCCGTACCTTCGGCACTCGACTTTATGTTCATTATTATTTACTAACACGGGCGTACTAGGCTGAGTTATGCCGTACCTTCGGTACTGATGATGAATGCCAAAGGCGCCAGCCTAGGGAGATGGAATACACGATTAAAATTGGATGCCGCAGGCATGGCACAAAAAAGCCCCGTGAATGAACACGAGGCTTTGGAAGTTCTTAGAGCTTCACTCAGCTTTATTTTATCTCTCTCAAAGAAGAGAAGACATCGCCTGTGGGTTCAGTGGGAAGCTCAGCTTGCCAGTCCTTAATTTGCTTAAGGAGTTTTTGGGCGACTTCAGTTTTGTTTTCCTTGAGGTCATTCTTTTCCATGGGATCATTAACGATATCATAGAGTTCGAAGTACTGCAGGTCGTGATTGGCGAGCAGTTTAAAATCTTCGTGCATGACTGCGTAAGTGACCCAGTGAAAGCCACCGACTTTTGACGCGGGAACTTTGTTAGGCATTTTCCAGAAAAGTGGTTTTGTACGCGTGGTTTCTTTATCTTTGCCTATTAGTGCTTGCACTTGTGAAAGACCATCGGGTTTATAATCCGCAGGGAGCTTGGCACCAGCGAGTTCACAGAAAGTAGGGAGCAGATCTACTGCAGAAATAGGGGAGACTTTATTAATTTTACCTGCGGCAACTTTACCGGGCCAGCGAACGATAAAAGGAACGCCAATTCCACCTTCGTAGACACAGGCTTTCCAGCCTTTACGTCCACCAGTAATGCCCATGGCAGCGCCAACATCCCAGCCAGCACCAGTTGCAGTATCGTACATGAGTCTGTGTTGAGAATCACTTTTTGCACGAGCTGGACCATTATCGGAACTGAAGATAACGAGTGTATTATCAGCAATTTTTAAACGATCGAGTGCGTCGAGGACATCGCCAATGCGATCATCGGCATGGGAAAGTACTGAAGCATAAATACGATCTTTTTCGGGGAGGTCGCGGAAGCGCCATTCATATTTAGGTTGGGTGTGGAAAGGAGTATGAGGCTCATGAATCCAGAGGTTGACGAAGAAGGGCTTCTTTTCCGCTACAGATTTCTCAATGAACTTTATGCAGTGCATGGAATCTTCATGATAAGGCATTTGTTCGCCCGCACAATTGAAGGCGCCATACTCATCGTAGCCATATTCTGAGGGCAGTGGCGAATCGGGAATCATATTGTTAGCTAAATGCCATTTGCCAAAATGAGCGGTGCGGTAACCCGCTTTTTGAAGGAAACGTTGAAGTAAAGGAGCATTCGTTGGTAACCAATCAGGCATGCCACGTTTAGCGTTGCTGGGAACCCAAGCAAAGTGACCATCAATACTATAGCGCGCCGGGAATTGACCGGTGACCACTGCCGCACGGCTCGGAGAGCAAACACCACTTGCCACCGTGAAGCGGTAAAAGTCGGTGCCTTCTTTGGCGAGACGGTCGATATTAGGCGTTTTGACGTAGGGGTGACCATGGCAACTGAGGTCTTCCCAGCCCCAGTCGTCACTGAAGATAAAGAGGATGTTGGGTTTATCCGCGGCTTGAATGGCCATGAAAGAGAAGAGGAGAAGAAAGTATTTCATTCAGGGTCCTTTTGTTTGGATTTGATTGTATAAACAGAATAGATGGGCAAGTGCAACAAAATGTTGAGAGTTTTTTAATTAGACAAGAAATGAAGCTCACTTGTTACAAGTAAGCATCACATTCGTAGTTCATTCTTAAATAGAAGTTGATTCAATGACTTTTCGTAACAGCAGGAGGATGAAAAGTTTTTAGAAATTAGACCGTGCTTCGCGCTGGAAGACCGTTCGCAGGCTCACTGTAAGATCGCTACGCTGAAAGATCGTTCGCAAGCTCACTGCAGATCGGCTTCGCCTGCAGTTGTCAGAGTAACAAAGACTTTAGATTTCTCTCGCGAAGGCGCCAAGATACAAAGTTTTTTATTGGACCGCGTAGCTCCTGCTGCGCATTGTCTTTAATTGATAGGTTAGACAATTAATTCTCTATAGTTCTTTAGTCCGACCTTTTGTGTTAACCTTAGTCATATGTGGGTACTTTATGCCGTACCTTCAGCATTCCTTATGAGTACCGAGAGTACGGTATAGTTCAGCCTGGCTCGTGAGAGCTAGGAGATAAGATCGATCAAAAAAATGTGAGTGCCGAAGGTACGACATAGAGAAATACAATTCATCCACAGATGACTCCGATTAACACAGATGAAACTGCCAACGGATAATTGATGACTTCTTAAAGCAGGCAAGATTCCTGCGCTCCCGGGAAAAAACTCTGCGTCTTAGCGCCTCTACGTGATCAAGTATAAATAGCAAAAATCAATGAGTCGTTGAGTGATAGGCTAGGGTATAAGGCCCTATGCCATGCCCTTGGCATTCAACTTGAATCGTGTGTTCCATCTCCCAAGGCTGACGCCATTGGGCTGAGTTATGCCATGCCTTCAGCATTCCTTGAGTCGTTGAGTGGTAGCTAGGGTATAAGAACCTATGCCGTACCTTCAGCATTCCTTATGAGTACCGAGAGTACGGTATAGTTCAGCCTGGCTCGTGAGAGCTAGGAGATAAGATCGATCAAAAAAATGTGAGTGCCGAAGGTACGACATAGAGAAATACAATTCATCCACAGATGACTCCGATTAACACAGATAAAACTGCCAACGGATAATTGATGACTTCTTAAAGCAGGCAAGATTCCTGCGCTCCCAGCTTTTACCTGCAGGCCGAAGGCCGATCTGCAGTGAGCTTGCGAACGATCTGCAAGCGCAGCGATCTGATAACTTTTTCTCCCCCACGCTAAAGCGCGAACTACATACACATTCTCAGGACTTTAAAACCTCTGCGTCCCAGCGCCCCAGCGCCTCAGCGTTATCAATTATAATAGGAATGATTTAATGAGTCATGGAGCTAAACCATGGCGAAGTTCTATTTGCTTAGCTTCAAAGTAGCTGATGCTTCAGGTCCATCTTCTTGATCCGTTTTAATGGGGACAACTTGGAAATGATAGTGATCTCGTGCTTCATTAGGCAAAGTCCAAGTATAAGAGAAGTCAGTTATCAAACCTCTCGAAATAGTGTTATACTCGTACTCTACTAAGTCATCTACCTTAACTCTGAAACCACTAAGCCCTTTATCTGCTAAATCAATTACTTTCCATTTTAAGCTTACTTGCTTACCATCTTGTGTTAGGACTAGTTTTTCAGGTTTATAGCCTTCAGGAGTAGCCTCTACAAGAATGTCATTGGCCCAACGTTTCTTTGATTCTGCCACAGCACCAACCGCACTCAAAGCATATTGATATGATTTGTCTTCTGTTGAATCCGCCAATACAATTGAGTAAGAACGTAGATCTTTATTTAGCACCTTTTCATCCAGTATGATTTTATCATCCAAATACAGACGGAAGCCATTTAAGTCCTCTACATTATCATCATAAGCCCAATCAATTTTTAGATTATTTCTATCAATTTTAGTGACATTCAAAAACTTAGCAAAATCCACTGATAGCTTAGGCATAAAGACTTTAATTGTTGCCATTGTACCGTGATCACCACTTGTGCTCACAGGGACGAGTCCAATTGTAGCTTCCCGACCTAAGCTAGAGCCAAAGGTCAACTTATAGGAATTCCCATATATATTACCAATACCACCTTGCTCAATCATAGTTCCTGTATTTGATCTATCTCGGAAATCGTGGAATAATCTATAGTAAGCGGTACCCGACTCATTTGCATCCCATTGAAGATTAACTTGAAGGTCATCTTTAACTTTACTCACATCAGCTACTAGGCCCTTAATTTCATTTGCCATAAGAACTTTCTCGTAAATTATGTTTTTAGTGGTGCTCAATTCTTCTTCATTGCGATCAATTGCCCTTAATTGATAGGCATAGACTTTACCTTCAATTTTTGCTGTTTTATCCACAAAGCTTCTTTCCTTGGGAGCAATCTTTTTGACCAAGACAGTTTTTAAGCCAGAACCATCCTTGTCGCCCTCTACACCATATGCCGTAAGAGTGAGCTTAAAATATGATACGCGATTGGCTTCGTTTGGATCTTTTAACTTCCAGTTGATTTGCATATTTCCAGGCCCCAGATTCTTTATATTTGAAATAACAGGATTGTCACTCAAGCCTGCATTGGCTTCTGGATCATAGCTATAAAGAAAATCCTTAGAAAAACTCGACTGGAAGTAATCACTGGGGATAATGGCATAGACCTGCGCTTTACTTGGGTCGCAATTATCATCTTCAAAATGCCATTTTTTATCTTTTTGATCTGATTTACCACGCGTAAATGCTGGGTATAATACGCCATCACTTATATCCACAAATTCACCCGATTCATTTTTACGGTAAATAGTAAAGCCTTGCAAAGCCCCTTGCTTAAATTTATCAAGTGGATAGACCCACTCCAATTCAAGCGCGTAGCCCTTGTTCTTATAGGAAAGTTCGACATGGTAAATAGGGTCGTTTTTAGAGTGATATTTTACAATAAGCGACGATAATAAGGAGCCTTCACTTCCTTGCTCGTCTAGGGAAAATAGACCGTATTCAAAAACATCATTTGTAGAAAAGTCATTGTCAAGATATCCAAAACCCGTCATTAAAGCCTGATTGAAATCTTCCTTACAATAGATAAAAGCGGATCTTAATCCCCCCTCTCCTTGAAGCTCTGTGAGCATTTCTTTTGTGCTCATTGCTGACCAATCACCACTCGCAATCCAATGACTATACTTATCTTGAAGCTTGGTGATTTGCTGCTGATTTAAACCGTAGTTTCCATAGTTTTTATTAGCAGATACCTCTGGCTTTAGAGGAGAAGAATTTAGTTTTTTCCATTGGCCATTGAGTCTGCGTCTTTTGAGATTGAAGCCTAACTGCTTGAGTTCCCATTGATTTGGAATCCACATCAACTTCACATGATCAATTCCCGCCAAGGCATAAAGTTCTGCTTGAGCTTTAATAGGCTGTAGCGGTTTTGAATCGTGGGGGGCGTTCACAAGGGGCTCACTCTTTGCGGATAAGGCAAAGACTATTAGGCAAGCCGCAGTTTTTATCAATTTCATTTCTTTTTATTCCTGTGTCCCCTCCCCATCTCCGGAGTGGTTTACTTTTAATTTTTTGTGCAGGCTAAGTACTGCAGTAATTTATTTTGATTGATTATCTTTGCTCATGACTAGGGGTACATCGCCCGGTGCCATGATTTTTGTAAAGTCCTTTTTTGCCAAGTGAAGCACGAGCAAGCCAGCATCATTAATTTCACAAACTTGTTGATCCACCACTTTTCCATTTTCTGGCTTGATGATTTCGACATGAAGTGCCGAAGCTTTTTGAGCCACGACTTTGTAGTTCATGCTCATCATCACTTTGCCATTCTTCGACTGAATCAATTTTCCTTCGGCAGTGAATTCTGTGCTGACGCCCTTAAAAAATCCCAAGTGACTAGGCGCTTCTTTTAGGGCTTTGTATTCTTTAGTCTTTTGCGTGGCTGCTAGGTCAAAATTCCATTTGCCAACGAGTTGACTGGCATCGCTAGCAAAAAGATTAAAGGCGCAAAACATTAAGAAGTATATTAACTTATTCATTTTCTTCTGCCTCGACTTCTACGATGTACTGCAACCATTCCGCGTAAAGTTCTTTATAAAGACCTTCTGAATAATAAGTTTCTTTGCTTTCGGGATCAATTATTTTAGAGGTA
Organism: Lentisphaera araneosa HTCC2155; assembly: GCF_000170755.1. Lineage (NCBI taxonomy): Bacteria > Pseudomonadati > Lentisphaerota > Lentisphaeria > Lentisphaerales > Lentisphaeraceae > Lentisphaera > Lentisphaera araneosa. Next base: position 234,338 of record NZ_ABCK01000002.1, on the reverse strand, counting down.
TGTAAGTGGTAGACTTTTGATTCAACTTTAAGCCTCGGAGACTCTACGTCATTAACAAGTAATTCCGGTTCTGTGCTCGAGCTTGCACCTAATGTGTTTAGAACATTGATCGTTAGTTCAGGGGAAACAGAAATATAATCGTGTACATAACGGTAATGTTCACCATTAGGAAACTCCCTGCGCCAAGCGACTTTCACATCCACTTCAGGCCGTTCATTGACTTCTGGCTGAATAGTTTCTGTCGAAGAAACTTTTTGTTCAGCTTTAGCTTCCACGGGTTTTTTCTCTGAATCGCAAGAAACCAAACATAAAATGAGGATAAAAATGAAGTATCTCATTAACGAATCTCCGTAATCATGTATTTGCCATCTATTTTTTCAACTATAACTCGAAAACTAGCAGATATGGCTTTTTTATGCGCTATCGAATCATCCCCGCGATAATTTACTGAAACCCCCCCTTCTGCTCTAGAACGAATTGTAATTCTTGTATTTTCAAGGTGTTTAAAAGCCACGACATTGTATTTTAAAAAGTAATAAAACGACTCACGATTTAAATCTACGTATTCTATAGCATCTTCGGTGCAGTACTTCAGAGCTTCCCAAGGTTTATTATCTTTAAAAGCTTGGATCAGCATATAACCTGGGTAGACATAGGAATCGGGAGAAATCTCGCCCAAATCACTGTAGCTATAGCCCTCGTCTACGGGGTAATCTGCTTGCACTGAGGCAAAAGCAAATAGCAATATAAGTATAAATTTTTTCATTGTAATTTTCCTTTTAATTGGCTCTAGCGCCTCTGGCGCTAGAGCATTAAAACTTAACGATAAGTAACAATTTTATATTGACCGTCAATTTTCTGAACACTGTATTTTAACGAAAAAATGACATTTTTCGGTTGAGGTATTAATACTTTCACAAAAATATCGCCTGCCTTCTTTTTGTCGGGATAGAACTTAAATCTAATCGCTTGTTTTTGATCTCAATCAGTATGGTAAGATTTTGCATCATTAGCCCAACCTTGGGTACGGTTTTTAATAAAATGATCAAAATCAGCCGTCCCAAAAGTTTTAGCCTTAGCGATATCCTTATCAAGAAAAGCTTGAATCATTTGCATCACGGGATAAGCAGGACAATCTGCTGTAACTTCTACTTCACCACGGTTATAATAGGTTTTTTCTTGGAGTTCTGCTGCTGTCATCGAAAATGACATTAACATCAATAAGCTTATCATTAGTTTTTTCATGTTTTTATTCCTTTGTTTTATTATTCAATAACTGCAGGTGTTTTTTGCGATCGCTTATAAGAAGTCTGAACTCATAATCACAATTAGGAGTACTAAAAGTTACGAACAATCCCTCCACCGGCCATCAAATTATCCACGGATTTATGGATGACAAGTATGATTTCCAAAACCCGATTCAAAATTTAGATTTTTTGATCGAAAAATTGAGTGCCGAAGTGCCCAGGGTACGGTATAGTACGCCTATGCGTACACAACAACAGCGAGGTGAAAGACCTCGTCAGGGTTGACCGTCAGCCCTGTAGTCGAAGTCAACTGCGTCGTTGTGAAACGGGGTGGGTAGTAGGGCCTAGACGAAATATCAGTCCGTAGGATGACGAACGCGTTTCGGCCGGTCAGGGTGTCGAGCCTGCTATATCATGGCGAAGACCAGAGAGCGGGAGGAAGAGCTGCGTAGCCTGAGGGCGAAGTAAGCCAACTGCTCAAGTTATACACGCTGAAGAAAGGCGGAAAGAAAAGCGGTGTATAGACGCTGACAGGTGTTTGGTGACGGAATGGTGTGAAGGTGTTGTGGATCAAGTAGGGAGACCTGTGTGGGCAGTACGGATTAATCCGCCACGCAGGAGTCAGAGCCCTCATAGTAGCGATGAAGGTGGTGAAAGTCACTGGAGCAAAGGGGGGCAGGAAGGTGAAACTGAGAAGAAAAGAATAGAAGGAATATAAGAATGTCAGAAATGGCTAAACAAATATTACGACGAGATGAACGCTTTGTTGAAATACAAGCGTGGGCGTCACCTTCTGTCTGGACGGATCAGATGCTGAAAACTCTTCATAGAGGAGTTGAAAGAGGCAAGTGGTACAGCTTATCAGATAAGCTGATGCGTAAGAATAATATTATGGAGGCTTGGGAGAAAGTGTGTTCAAATAAGGGCAAACATGGAGTGGACATGGTATCAATCGAGCGCTACGAATCAGAGCTGGAGTATAATAATGCTAAGCTTCTCGAAGAACTGCAAGATGGAAGGTATGATCCCAGTGCAGTGCGCCGAGTGGAAATCCCAAAAGGTGATGGTCGAAAGACCAGACCTTTGGGAATACCCACAGTGCGTGATCGAGTAGTTCAAACAGCTCTGAAACATGTGATAGAGCCGATATTCGATATCGACTTCTCGCCCTACAGTTTTGGATTTCGTCCAAAGCTGGGTTGCAAGGATGCACTTAGACGAGTGAATGAATTGTTAAAGCAGGGCTATCTCTATGTTATGGATGCCGACATCCAAAGCTACTTCGATACTATACCACATGAGAAACTCATGAGTCGAGTCAAGGAAAAGATCATTGATGGTAAAATTCTTGATCTGATCGAACAATTCCTCAAAGCCAATATCTTTGATGGTCTCAAACATTGGGAACCTGAAGAAGGTACACCGCAGGGAGGAATTATCAGTCCTCTGTTAGCAAATATCTATCTTGATCTCTTTGATCACAAGATGACCGAGGCTGGATTCGAGATAGTGCGCTATGCAGACGATTTCCTGATCATGTGTAAAAGTAAAGAATCAGCCAAAAGGGCATTGCGCAAAACGCGAAGGTGGATGAAAGCCAATGGGCTGAAACTTCATCCAGAAAAAACGCGAATTGCCGACATGACAGAGAAGTGCGAGTACTTCGAGTTTCTCGGATACCATTTCGAGAGAACGCGAAATACACATCGCATTAAACGTTGGCCAAGGAAGCAGAGCCTGAAGAAATGCAAAGATGCCATACGCAAGAAAACGAGGAGAAGCAATAAGGACTCAATAGAGGACATAATTGCTTACCTTCGGCCAAATCTTCTCGGATGGTATCAATACTTCAAGCACTCCACTGTGTATGCAATGCGAGGTATAGATGAATTTACACGCAGAAGACTGCGCAGTATTATAGCCAAATATAATCGCAAGAAAGGTTCTCATCGCATGATTGATACTCGTAAATACAATAAAGCCTACTTTACAGATCTAGGCTTCTTTTCACTGGAAGAAGCCTGGAAACTGGAATTTCAGTCTCTTCGGAGTAAGCACTGACTGGAGAGCCGTATGCGGGAGAACCGCACGTACGGTTCGGAAGGAGGGGAGACTCCGCAAGGAGTCTTCCCTACCCTTATAAGCCCTATGCCATGCCCTTGGCATTCAATTTTAATTGTGTTATTCCATCTCCCAAGGCTGGCGCCCTTGGCTAAGTTATGCCGTACCTTCGGCACTCGATTTATGTTGATCTATTTACCTAGCACTGGCGTACTAGGCTGAGTTATGCCGTACCTTCGGCACTCGATTTATGTTGATCTATTTACCTAGCACTGGCGTACTAGGCTGAGTTATGCCGTACCTTCGGCACTCGATTTATGTTGATCTATTTACCTAGCACTGGCGTACTAGGCTGAGTTATGCCGTACCTTCGGCACTCGATTTATGTTGATCTATTTACCTAGCACTGGTGTACTAGGCTGAGTTATGCCGTACCTTCGGCACTTTATTATTAATCTTGTAGCGTAGCGCGGTCTTGTAGTGAGCCTGCGAACGATCTGCAAGTACAGCAATCTTTATTTCACTGGGAGAGCTTTTTCGGAGTATTGGCCACGCTTTTTGAATTGACCGAGCTGGCCCATGCGTGGGTAGGAAACGAGAAAGTCCTGATCATCGATGAGGTTGAAGATGTAATGGGTGGTGCCCTTGGGGAGCTTGGCTGTGATTGATTTGCCTTTGACTGTGGCATCCATGCGGTACCACTCTTCGGAATTTTGCGCACCATTGAGGGTGTACATGAGGTAGGCTTTTTTAATTGAGTTCCCACGGTTTTTGTAGTTAAGAGTAACTCGTGAGCCGGATCTTGTATTGCTAAGAACGAGAGGGCTTGTTTTTGCCTGGCCTTTGAAATGGTGTGAGTAGGGGTTTTTATGGGGATAATCGGCATCCATTTCATCGAGTCTTTCTTGGAGCAAACGATTCATTTCTTTAGCTTTTTCGGGGAATTTTGACGCTAAGTTTTTACTTTCTTCGATGTCGACGCGTTGACCCTTATCATCATAGAGCTGATAGAGTTCGAGCTTGGGTTTACTCGGCATGTAATTGCGAATGATTTTCCAACCGTCAATACGTAAGGTTGAGTGCATGGACGCACTATTGGGGAAGTGATGCATCATGGAGTTGCGAACGCCACCCTTTGGATCTTTTACGAGTGTAGGATCATTGGGATCTTTTGCGAGCAGCGCAGAGATATCGGAACCATCGAATTCTAAGTTTGCGGGTTTCGCAGTTCCCGTCCATTCAAGGATCGTGGGAAAGAAGTCCATGCCATTGGCGAGCACATCTGTTTTTACATTGGTGGGTATGCCGGGGCCAGTAATGATGAGAGGAACGCGAATGCCACCTTCTTGGGCGTTGATTTTCCCTTTGTCGAGGGGGTAATTGTCAGTGATAACTTCACCGGGGTGACCTTCCATACCACCATTATCGGAAGTGAAAATGATGTAGGTATTTTCAATGAGTTTGTGACCAGGCCAGCGGGGATCATCAGTTTCTTTGAGGTAAGTGAAAATTTGGCCGACGTAATAATCGAGCATCTCGACCATGGCAGCGTAATAGGGGTTGTTTTGTCCAGGTGTATCCCAACCTTTGGGGTCAGTAGGGAAATCAATACCAAGTTTTTTGCAGTATTTTTCTAAGAGCGGGCGGCTGCGTGTGTGAATGGGTGTGTGAACGAGCCAAGTCGCGTAGTAGAGGAAGAAAGGCTTGTCTTTATTCTCTTTGATGAAAGTTAAGGCATCTTCGTTGTTTTGATGGAAGGGGAAATCATTATCATCGAGGCGGTAGGGATCATTTTTGTCTTTGGTGGCAAAATCACTGAGGCGATCTTTGCGTCCACCACCAGTCGCTCCACGGGAAGATCGAGTGAAATCGAAGCCGTGATCGATGGGCTGAGGGTAGGCGTGATGGTCAATGGCGATATGCCATTTGCCCACATGACCCGTGTAGTAGCCATTTGTTTTGAGGACTTCGGGAAGAATAGTTTCGGAGATCGGGAGACGTCCGCGATACCAAGGGGCAATCATTGACCAGCCTCTTTCGTGATTGGGGACGGGGGGTGCTCCGCCAACGACGTGAGGACGTTTGAGACGAACAGGGTGCTTGCCCGCTAAAACAGCACCGCGAGAAGGCGCACAGGTTGGCGCAGGGGAATAGGCTTGCCAGAACATGACCCCTTCACTAGCGAGTCGATCGAGATTGGGGGTTTCGTGAGCGGAAGGTTCGTCAATATCGTAACATTTGACGTCTTGCCAACCGAGGTCATCAGTAAAAATGAGTAAGACATTGGGCTTGGGGCGTTCATTTGCGAAGATCGCAAAAGACAAGGAAATAAGTAAAGAGAATAAAAGAGGTGATTTCATAAAGGGTCCATTTGTTTTGAGTAATAAACAATTTGCTTTTACGAATGAAACAAGATCCTTGTGTGATTTGCGACAAAATCACCGATAAAATAGCGTAAGAATGAGCACAAGAGTGGGATGAGGGGACGGATCAAGATGTTTTATGCGAGATTTGCTCACGAGGGAGGCGAGGCATATATAGTTACGGATGCATTATGATTTATGCGCCGTTCCTTCAGAAGGGAATGAGCATGAGAACTCAGGTCCTATGGTTGAAATTATAGGCTGAGTTATGCTATGTGCCCTTGGCGCCTTTAATTTTCAGCCTTAATTACATTAAATTCGGGATTTTAATGCAGAAATCATCATAAAAATTACTAAAGCAAAGAAGGGAGGAGTTGGAGCCCCAGGAGCTACGGTTGCATTATCAAATTCTACAAAATCACCACCATCGATAAATATATTTCTATTTCCGCCTACTCCTCCAGTGGTAGCTATAAAGTCTATCGAGTTTTGGTTAGTAAAATTAGCTATAACACTTGCATCCTCTTGTTGGGCAGTAAGGTCAGTTGCGCCTTCTAGAGGATTTGGAACATTACCGACTTGTTGATTAGTAAAGAGTGTATCTCCGATTTGATCAACAGTTGTAGTAGTAGTCAATTGAAATTCACCATCAGTGAGAAATTCAATAGTTTCAGTTCTGACACCGTTTCTTATTGAACCATCAATATCATACAGCGATAAACTATAATTAATATCATCAGGTAGACTTTCAAAGTCGAATAAATTTGTAGTTCCAGATTCATAGAAAGATAAGTTGTATGTACTCAACTGGTTGATAGCCTGGTTAATTTGGATGTCTGAACCAACTGCGCCATTTCGGTTGTAATTTCCTACATAGCTTGAAGTGCTTGATAATACAGCATCAATACTATATGGTGAAGTATTGACAACATCTAGATACACCATACCTAATTTTAATCCGTCGAAAGCAGTACCTGTATTTGAAATTAATTGATCAGGTTGTGTGCCATCGATATAATTGGTGAAGTCGAGGGATAACTTTAATGGATCTGCGTATATATACTGCAAACTACTTATAAATATAAGAATTAATAATTTGCTTCCTGTCATTCTATTAACTTTCATGTGTGTCTCATTATAAGTTTTTTATATATTTAATTATTATTAAGTTTTAATGATTTAAATTATGGATTCATTATTAGCTAAGGTTTAGTGAAAACTGATTAACTTTTAAATATTTAATAAGAAACATAGAAAAAATAATAAGAATCAAAATTTCCTCAGGCTCAGGTACTAAAGCCGAGTTATCAATGACATTTTGTACTGCATTTTGTCCTATATCTACAACAAATAATAAATCATTATAATCTTGGTCACCACCATTATAAATATCCTCAAAGCCCATTATTATGTATGGTGAATCCTCGATAGCAAAGCTGATTGCATGCTGGATCCCATCGGGGTTCATTTCAGTCACTGTGGTAAATGGAGTGAAACCTCTATTTGTACCTCCGTCAGCTCCATCGGGGATCACAAAGAAGTCTAAAGTTGTTCCTGCCGAAATAGTTCCTAATTCTACGTAATCACCAATTCTTAGAGGTTGTTCTTCATTCCAATATTGCAACTTTCGATGATAGCTTGCATCAGGAAAAACTAGTTGTGGGGTCCCTTCATCAACTCCAACGCCATCGGGATTAAAGCCTAAAGAATTATGATAACCAGCACCATCTTTAACAAAATACACTCTCGCGTCATAATCTTGTGTAAATGTCAATTTACTAGGGTCGACTGATAAGCTACTCACAGTTTCACTTGTAAGTGAGATGTTTTCTGCAAGATTTTGATTAACTATATCTAGAACTTCGGGAAGGTAATTGTTATAAAAGTCTGTGGAGCGTTCATCGGAAGCATATTGATAAACGGGACTTACAATATCCAAGTCCATTGGACGATCTAACGATTGCACAGGAGAAATGGTACCTTCGGAAAAGCCGGATAAAGTTAATAAAATCACATAAATAAATGTTATTTTTTGTAGAATGTTTTTGTAAATCATTATAAATCACCTTAATTTCAACAGATTTAACAAATTTAAGCAGCAATCATTGAGCCTTAATGTTATCAACTATTCTAAGTTGTTAATTAATAATAATTTATTTTAATTTCTAGGTCGGTTAGGGCTTCGATTATAACAAAAAAGTAACAAATTAAGTACACTTTTAGTGTGAGGATTCTCACAAAATTTAGTAGGTCGTATAAGTATCCTAATAAATATGCTACTCGAAAATATTATTGTAAATTAAATTGATTTTTTAAAGTTAATTATGCAATGATATCGTGGATGACTTTACGTGGTTCAACACCAGTTAAACGCATGTCTAAACCTTGGTGTTTGATCGAGAACTTCTCATGGTCAATACCTAAGAGGTGAAGAACAGTGGCATTGAAGTCATTGATGTGAACGGGGTTCTCTACGATATTGTAAGCGTATTCATCTGTCTTACCATATTCAAAGCCTTGCTTGACTCCGCCACCGGCCATCCAGTAGGTGAAGCAACGACCATGGTGATCGCGACCGTGATTATTTTTTGTCAGTTGACCTTGTGAATAAATCGTACGACCGAATTCACCGCCCCAAACCACGAGTGTATCTTCGAGCAAACCGCGACTTTCCAAGTCTTTTAAAAGTCCCATGGAGGGTTGATCAATGAGCTTACATTGGCCTTTAAAACTTTTTGGCAGGTTGCTATGGTGATCCCAGTTACGGTGGAAAAGCTGAATGAAGCGCACGCCATTTTCACTGAGTTTACGAGCTTTGATACAGTTATTGGCAAAGCTACCCGGCTTCATAACATCGGGGCCATAGAGATCGAGTGTCGCTTTTGATTCTTTGCTTAAATCGAGTGTGTCGGGCACTTCTGTTTGCATGCGATAAGCCATTTCGTATTGGGCGATGCGCGCATCAATTTCGGGATCTCTCATCTTTTCGTGATGACTTTTGTTGAATCCTCCGAGCACATCTAAGAGGTCACGGCGAGATCTTCTGCTCACACCTTTTGGGTTATCGAGATACAAGACGGCTTCGCTACCGCTACGGAATTTGACACCAGCGTGTTTTGAAGGGAGCATGCCGCTGCCCCAGAGTCGGGAGTAGAGTGCTTGGGGATTGCCCACACCCTTAGAAATCATGGTGATATAAGAGGGGAGGTTATGATTTTCGCTACCAATACCATAACTGAGCCAGGCACCTAAACTCGGGTGGCCGACAATTTGACTCCCAGTGTTGATATAGGTGATCGCAGGGTCGTGGTTCACAGCTTCGGTGTGCATGGATTTTACAATGGTGAGTTTATCCACCATTTTTGCCGTGTGAGGCAAGTGTTCGCAAACCCATGTTCCCATTTGGCCATGACGTTTGAATTCGTGCATCGGAGCCACACAAGGGAAAGATTTTTGACCGCTAGTCATACCCGTGATACGTTGACCATTTCTCACCGAATCAGGCAGCTCAGTGCCATGGAGTTTTCTCATTTCAGGGTGAAAGTCAAATGAATCCATATGTGAAGGTCCACCAGACATGAAAAGGTAAATGACTCTCTTAGCTTTGGCGGGGACTTTGGTTCTAAAATCGTGGCCGATGCCTCCGTCTGCACTCGCAAAAAGATTGTTTTGCAAACCACCTAAGGCCATGGCCCCAAGTCCTAAACCGCTTTTGAGTGCTTGACGTCTATCCATACGTAAATTCATAATGATTATTCCTTATTGAGATTTTCGTCTAAATTTAATACTAATTGAGCAATGAGAGTCCAACTTGCGTGTTCCGCAGGATCGAGTGTTTTATCTCGCTCGCTATCACCGATGCTCAGGAGGGCATCAGCGAGTTTTGGGTCTTTTTGAAATTCTGCTAGGCGTCTCTTATAGAAGGCTTTGACGTGAGTCACTTGGTAGGGCTCGGCATCTACGGCTAAAGACGATTTGAAAGCGTAGTGAATTTTGTCGTCAAAGTTTTTACCGCCTTCTTTGATAATTCTTTCGGCAAAGAAGCGAGCGGCTTCAACAAAGATCGGATCATTGAGGGTGACTAAAGCCTGCAGGGGGGTATTCGTTCTTGAACGTTCAATGGTGCACTTTTCACGTGAGGGAGCATCAAAAGTCGACATGTTGGGGATGGGAGAGGAACGCTTGTAGTAAGTGTAAATACTCTTGCGATAATTCTTTTCTCCTTTGTCTTGAACAAAGCGAACATTGCCGAGAAGCGAAACTTCGTTCCAAAGGCCACTAGGCTGATAGGGTTTGACCGACTCGCCACCGATTTGCGGACTTAGCAAACCGCCTACTTGTAGAGCTGAGTCGCGAATGTGTTCGCCAGCTAAACGGAAGCGTGGACCGCGAGCATAGAGCTTATTTTGTCTATCACGCTTGAGAAGTTCTTCTGTAACAGCGGAGTCTTGACGGTAGGTTTTCGACATGACAATCTGCTTGATGGTACGCTTAACATTCCAGCCATTATCTCTGAAATCAGTGGCGAGCCAATCGAGGAGCTCAGGGTGAGTGGGCCATGAACCTTGGTTACCGAAATCTGAAGAGGTACTCACGAGGCCTTTGCCAAAGAGCATCATCCAGTAGCGGTTGACGGTGACACGTGCGGTCAGGGTATTGTCTTTGTCCATGATCCACTGAGCAAAACCGAGGCGGTTTTTTCCATGGTTTGTCTTCATTGTAGGGAGAGCTTTAGGCGTATTAGGGAAGATCTCCAAATCCTTTTTCGGTTGGTCATAAGCGCCGCGATCGAGAATATAAGTTTTTCTTGCCTGGGCTTTTGGCTGATCCTGCATGATCATGACATTGAGGTTTTTGAAATCATTCAAAGGCTTAAGCGTCACATGTCTTTGTGTGAGTAGCGGCTTGAAGTTCAGTTTATTTTTTTGGTAAAAAGCATTCTTCAAATTCATGGTGAAATTAGGATTGGCGTTCTTTCCAAAAGCTAAGTCTTTGTAGCTCAAAGAAGCGAGGTTAGCGATTTCATTTGGAGCGAGGGCGCGATCGTAAATTTGTAAGAGCGTTATGGGATTATTAGTGTTCTTACCTGTGTGGCGACGACCAATCATGAAGGGGTGATTATTAGTGAATTGTGGCTTTAAGCTATCGTGGATAGTTTTTTGTTTAATTAACTGCCCATTGAGATACATTTTTACGCCACTGGCTTTTTGGCTACCATCGTAAGTGACGGTGATGTGCTGCCATTTATTGTGCAGCAACTCCTGCTCAGCTTCTACAAAGAGCCGTTCTTTATTGGGAATTCTTACGTAACTAAAACCGAGTTTGTTGTCATTTACATAGAGTTCCAAACCTTGGGCGTTGTGTTGCTGCGCTTGACCGAGAATGGTATGTTTTTCTTTTTGCGGTGCGTACTTTAAGTGGAAGGAAAGTGTTGAGGCTTGATTGGAATCAAAGATTTTCGGAATGCTGTTATACATGGCATGACGTAAAATAGTGGCTTGAGTTTTCGCGATAGGTTTTTTCGTCTTCCCGTCAATTTTCTCATCAATGCCATTAACGACTCGAATATTATGATTTTTTGGCGCTTCCATAAAAGCCAACTGGGCAAAATTATCGACTTGTTCGCGGGATCTTAAAGGGAAGAAGTGTTTCAAGCCTGCAGGAGCAGCTTTGAGTTGATTTGAGTTTTGCGCCAACCATTGATTGAAGGCGGCTTGGTGATCTTTATGGAACTTCTCAATGTTTTTATCTGCCGTGGATAACTTAGCCTGAAGTTCGCCAATCATTTTCTTCTGATAAGGATTATCGTGAATGGGGATCGTCGGTGCGGCGTTACCATTTCTGGATTGCATGCCTTTATCTGCAGCCACGTTAAAGAAAGCGTACATTTCAAAGAACTCTTTCTGAGTGATGGGGTCGTATTTGTGGTCGTGGCATTGCGCACATTCCGTAGTGAGTCCCAACCAGATTTTAGAAACGGTGCTGAGGCGGTCAACCGTGTATTCCACACGGTATTCTTCGGGGAAAGCACCGCCTTCATCTGTGGTGCCGTTATTTCTTAAAAAAGCTGTGGCAACTTTTTGATTCGTTGTCGCATTCGGCAAGTGATCACCGGCAATCTGTTCGATAGAGAATTGATCGAAGGGCATGTTTTTATTGTAAGCATCAATCACCCAGTCGCGCCAAGGCCACATGGTTCTTGGTCCATCGGCATGGTAAACGGATGAGTCGCCGTATCGAGCCATGTCGAGCCAAGGCAATGCCATGCGTTCGCCGTAAGCGGGCTTGGCTAAGAATTTATCTACAACTTTTTCGTAGGAATTATCGGAATCATCTTCGAGGAGATTTTTGACTTCCTCGAGGCTTGGGGGAAGGCCATTGAGGTCGTAAGAGAGGCGGCGAATGAGTTTTTCTTTCGAGGCTTCATCACTCGCTTCTAAACCTTCTTGCTCTAAACGCGAAAGAATAAAATTATCGATGGGATTTTCGACTTTATCTTGATCATCAACTTCAGGGACTTTCACGGTTTTGATCGGTTCAAAAGCCCAGTGCTTGGACCAAGTTGCACCCTCTTCGATCCAGCGTTTAAAGAGAGCGATTTCTTCAGCAGTTAAAGCCGCTTTATGCGATTTTTTGGGAGGCATGATATCATCGCTATCATCCGTGCTGATACGATAAAAAACTTCACTTTCTTCTGGGTTGCCAGGAATAATGGAAGCAATGCCATCTAAGACGCGGAATGCACCTTCTGGTCCATCGGGAATATCCAAACGCAAATCACCTTTGCGTTCTTCTTCATCGGGCCCGTGGCAATGAAAGCATTTATCGGAGAGGATGGGGCGAATATCTTTGTTGAAATTGACTTTAGCAATTTTCTTTTCCACCTTTGAATCATTTCCCACAAGGGCACAGCCACTTGCGACAATGAGTGAGAGAGGAAGTAGGAAAGTTTTTGTTTTGAGCATGAATGTGACCCTTGTTCTTAGTCTTTAAACATTATGTATAAAATACAACATAAGTTTTTGCTTTGTTACAAGGATCAAACCCTAAAGTTTTAGCCCTGTTACAAGAAGCATAAAAAATAGAGGAAATTATTCATACTTCTCGTCTTTAAATTATTCCTTAATACCCGTGGAGAGAAGGTAGGCAATGAGATCGCGAATTTCGTCTTTGTTCATGCTATTGATTAGCATGGGAGGCATTTGCGAGTAAGGAGAGTCTTCAATTTTAACCACGTCATCAAAAGGAATCTGCTTGGGCTTCACTTCTTTGTTGGTTTTTGTGGTGGGGTAAACATCGTAATGAAGCTCACGAGGCATCACTAAGCCATTGATTTGAGTCTTGTCTTTCAAGGTGATGATTTTGGAGCTGTATTGATCGGAAATATTCTTGCTCGGTTCAATGATTGATTCGAGTAAGTAACGGTCATCAAACTTCGTTCTCACCATGCTCAAGTCAGGACCAATATCGCCGCCGAGACCATCAAAACGGTGACAAGAAGCGCAGGCAGCCGCGTGGAAGAGGTTACGACCATTCTTTAAATCAGCTTTTTTGCGAGCACCGCGGTGAGTGAATTGACTCGCTTCTTTGACTGTCCACATTCTGCCAGGTCCTTTGGGCGCAGTGATTTTGAACTTAGGTTTCGCGTTAAAGTCTTCACCGGTAATATCAGTGAGAGCGAGACGATCTTCTTTGCTCAATTCAGTGAGCACTTGCCCACGAATATTCATGAGGAATTTGGCGTAGCTATTGCCACCAGGATGTTTAGCCGCTGAGTTGAGGAAGGAGATGTATGTTCTGCGTTGATCGAGAGTCCAAGCGGTTTTGAGATTGCGCAAGATAAAGGCATAACCAAGTTTCTGTACGGGCGGGTAGTCGTTGATCATTTTGTTAATGGCGCGTGCATAACCTTTGTTTCGATTCAAGAGTTCACCTTGCCATTCAGGCAGCTTGTTGGGCTCATCTCTTTCGATCAGTGCCATGCCTTTTTCAATAATTCCCGGAGCCTTGAGGTAAACGAGAACGCGAAGTAACTCAGTATTTAAATCATCTTCTTTGGCAGGTAAACGCGGATCTAATTGCTTAATGACTGCTTGGCGTAAGTTTTCTTTGGGCTCACCCATGCGAATAAAAGTCAGAGCGTAAGCACGCAGTAAACCAAGTTTTTGTTGGACTTGTAGGTTCTTAAATTTAACTTTCAGCAGGCTCTTAATGAGTTGATCTTGATCTTCTTTTGAACCCATGCGAGCAAGGGCAACAGCGCCAGTGATCGTGGCTTGGGGATTGTTACTTGTGAACACTTTGTTCTTCCAGTCATCTACAGGCTGAGATTCAATGGCTACACGAGCGGCGTGTCTTAACCAACGATCAGTACTTGAAAGGTGTGGCCAGGCTTCAGCAATCGCATTGGGCTTAACGACGCCATGGAAAGTTTCGAGTTTGCGACGCAATTGATGAATGGCAGGGATCTCTGATGGGTTGTTAGCAATGGGGGCCGTTGATTCTGATCCCTCATAGCTCACACGGTAGAGTCTTGAGTCCGTACCGCGACCGCCTGTGAGGAAGTACATGGCACCATCTTTGCCAATGAGTCCATCGGTAAGAGGCATCGGTTCGCCAAAAGCAAAGCTTTCTCTCTCTGCTTTATAACCCGCGCCATCTGTCTTGAGATGTAGGGCGTGAACCGTTCCGTAAGTCCAGTCAAAAGCATAAACGGCTTTTTGATATTTAGCGGGGAACTTAGCTCCGACACCAGAAACCATGCCCGTTGGAGAACCTGGACCAATATCTAAAATTGAGGGCAAGCTATCTTCATAGTACGCAGGCCATTTACCTGAGCCAGATCTCCAGCCGTAGTCGGAGCCACTGGCAACAAAGTTAATACGCGTTGGACGGTACCAAGGTGTGCCCATGTCCCATTCCATATCGGCGTCGTAAGTGAACATGTCGCCCCAAGCATTGAAGGCGATATCAAATTGGTTGCGGAAACCGATGGCAAAAATTTCGTTCTTTTTAGTCTCAGGATTATAGCGCGTGATGTGACCGCCGGGAGCGTAAACGCCGCGAGCATGATTATTGCCGTCCCATTCGCGTTCGAGGAGTAAGTCTTCGTCCCAAGATTGAACTCGAGAAAAAGAAACGATCTCATCTTTTGGTTTTGGCGTGTGGTTACCTCCCACGAGGTAGAAATCTTTTTGATCTTGCGCAACAACGACGCTATGGCTGCCGTGCTCTGAGCCATTGAAAGCGGTTTGATAAAGCTCACTGCTATCGAGCATGTCGTCACCATTGCTGTCCCACAAGCGCATTAAGCCGCCATTTTTAAAGTAATAATAAAGTGAGTTTTTATGCCAAACCATCCCGCGTGTCCCCTTCAGTTCTAAAGGCATTTTTACAATCGAAAATTGTTCGGTGTCTGGGTTGAGCGTCATGCGGTAGAGGCCCATGTTTTTTTGACCGGAGACATACAAGCGACCTTGGTCATCCACTGCCATGGCAACTTGCGAACCATATTCATGGGGGAATTTAAAGATTTCTTGGATTTTAAAGTCTTTTAGGGCAGCAGTATTACCGCCTTTTGAATTGTCGGCTTTTAAGCCAAACTGACCCCAAGGAGAAACGCCTAAGTCACCGTGTGTGAGCAGTTCGTCTGACCATTGTGCCGATGCGCTGGCGTCATTCTGCCAGTTTTTAGCTGCGGTTTCAGAAGCTTTCCAATTTAAATCACTGACGATTTCTTCTGTCTTTCCATCTTTAAATTCGAGAATTATTTTACCCATGAAAGCGGCGAGGCCACCAGCATTTTTGGCTTCTACTGCTAATAGGTTAGAGCCCATTTTAAGTTTTTGAGCGAGATTTTCTGATTGGTAGGCATTATTCCATTCTTTACTTGAATGAAGTAATTCGCCGTTGAGCCATAATTTCATTTCATTATCACAGCTGCTAAGAATATGAGCCGATTTTACTTTGCCTTTTACATTAAAAGTCTGTGTTAAGTAGAGGGGTGAATCATCTGATTTACCCTTTTTCCAAATCCATTGCGCTTTCTTGTTCGCAAGGAAATTAGGCGCCGTACTTATTTGAGTGTAGGGGTAAGATTTCGTGTCTTTTTGAGCGAGTGTTTTTTTCAGTAATTGCTGTGCATCAGCACCTGAGACTTTGCGAAGTTTGATATCTTTAAATTCTGCAGTCATTGGAGCTCCGCCGTGAAGTTGAAGCGCGAGAATACCCTTGCGTGCAGCGTTGGGGTGATCATCTGTAACGTCCACAGTGGTGACACCATTAACTTGGTGAATCAAACGATTACCGACTGCAATGACGCGGTATTCATTCCACTGACTAGCATCCCACTTCTGATTCTTGTCGCCAAATTCTTTAACGATAGTTTTTTTACCCTGCTTATCGACGGCCACTTGTTGGAAACGTTGAGCCACAATTCCACGTCCTTCTCCTTGGTGGTACATCATTCCAAAGAGGTGGTTCGCATCAATTATATCTGCTTGATAACCATTGACTGTAAAGCGTTGCGCGTTGGCAATTTTACTTCTGTATTGGAGACCAGAGTTATTTCCTTTGACGCGAGCTTGGAGAGTAATTTCAAAGTCAGCCACTTCGCCGTCCCAAACGAGGAAAGTGCCGCCAGTGGGATGTTCCTTAGTTGATTGACCAAAGATGACGCCATCTTTTACTGACCAATAAGAAAGGTCACCTTTCCAACCCGCTAGGTTATTGCCATTAAACAAGTCTTGGGCAGGACTCGCCATGCCTTGGGCGATTAAAAAGAAGAGTAGGCAGCTTAATTTGAAATTGTGCATCATGTATTAATCCTAAATTATTTATATTAACCTATTAAGATCTAAGTTATTGAGTGTTTTTTATAATATTTTAAGCATTTATGAATAAAACATTATTATTTTTAGACCGATAAAAAGCCTTCTGTTTTGTTAAAATTGAATGAGTTTTGACTTTCTACTTAGTCAAACACCATAAACTCCCCTTTGTTACATTCAATGAAATTATTTATAATATTTTTTCTATTTTTCTTTAAATCTAGCCATCGTCTAATGATCAGATTACATTCATTTTCTAAGCTAGGGGCTTGGCTAGGTCGATACAAGAATAGTGTGGGTTGAGAGGATATTTAACAGTAAAAATTCATCAAGGACAAAGTCCTAGATGGACTTCGGGTTCTGAAGGAGAGGTATAAAGCTTTATGCCATGCCTTCGGCATTCAATTTTAATTGTGTTATTCCACCCCCCAAGGCTTACGCCATTGGGCTAAGTTATACCATGCCTTCGGCATTCCTTGTGAGTACCGAAGGTACGTTATAGTTCAGCCTGGCTCGTGAGAGCTAGGAGATAAGGTCGATCAAAAAAAGTGAGTGCCGAAGGTACGACACAGAGAAACAAAATTCATCCACAGATGAACGCAGATTAACACAGATAAAACTACGAATTCAATTTCCGCATGGAATGCGGGGCTCCCAGCTTTTATCTGCAGGCCGAAGGCAGATCTGCAGTGAGCTTGCGAACGATCTGCAAGCGCAGCGATCTGACAACTTTATTTAAAGTAGGAAGGATTCCTGCGCTCCCAGCAAAAAAATCTGGGTCTTAGCGTCTCTGCGTAATCAATTAATAAGAATGACTGATGAGTAATGGAACTTATTACTTGGTAGCAAATAAAACCATGGCGAGATTCTATTGGTTTAACTTCAAAGTAGCTCTTGCTTCAGGCCCATCGTCTTGATCCGTTTTAATTGGGACAACTTGGAAATGATACCGAGCTCGTGCTTCATTAGGCAAAGTCCAATTATAAGAGAAGTCAGTTATTAAGCCGCTCGATATATTGTTATACTCATACTCTACTAAGTTATCGACCATAATTCTGAAACCACTAAGCCCTTTATCTGCCAAATCGACTTCTTTCCAAGTGAGGCTTACCTGATCACCATTTTGGATCACGGTAAAATCTTCAGGTTTATAGCCTTCAGGAGTTGCCTCCACAACAATGTCATTGGCCCACATTTTTTCAGATTCAGCCACAGTACCCACCGCACTCAAAGCATATTGATATGACTGGCCTTCTGTCATATCGGGCAGTGCCACCGTATAAGAACGTAAATCTTTATTTAGCACCTTTTCATCCAGTATGATTTTATCATCCAAATACAGACGGAAGCCATTTAAGTCCTCTACATTATCATCATAAGTCCAATCAATTTTAAGATTATTCCGGTCAATTTTTGTTACATCAAGAGAGTCAGGAAAGTCCATTGCTAAATTAGGCATAAAGACTTTAATTGTCGCCATTGTACCGCGATCACCTGTCGTGCTCACAGGCACTAGACCAACTGTCGCTTCTCGACCTAAACTCGAACCAAAAATCAGCTCATAGGAATTTCCGTATACATTACCAATGCCACCTTGTTCCAACATAGTCCCTGAATTTGTTGAGTCTCGGAAATCGTGAAATAAACGATAGTAAGCTGTACCCGACTCATTTGCATCCCACTTAAGGTGCACCTGAATATCGCCCTCGACTTTACTCACATCAGCTACGAGGCCCTTAATTTCATTTGGAATAAGAACTTTCTCGTAAATTATGTTTTTAGTGGTGCTCAATTCTTCTTCATTGCGATCAATTGCCCTTAATTGATAGGCATAGGTTTTGCCTTCAATTTTTGCTGTTTTATCCACAAAGCTTCTTTGCTTGGGAGCAATCTTTTTGGCCAAGACAGTTTTTAAGCCAGAACCATCCTTGTCGCCCTCTACACCATATGCCGTAATAGTGAGCTTAAAATATGATACGCGATTGGCTTCGTTTGGATCTTTTAACTTCCAATTGATTTGCATATTTCCAGGCCCCAGATTCTTTATATCTGAAATAACAGGATTGTCACTCAAGCCTGCATTGGCTTCTGGATCATAGCTATAAATAAAATCCTTAGAAAAACTCGACTGGAAGTAATCACTAGGTACTATGGCATAGAGCTGCGCTTTACTTGGGTCGCAATTATCATCTTCAAAATACCAATTTTTATTATCTTGATTTAATTTGCCGCGCACAATTTCTGGGTATAATACGCCATCGCTTATATCTACAAATTCACCCGATTCATTTTTACGGTAAATAGTAAAGCCTTGCAAAGCCCCTTGCTTAAATTTATCAAGTGATAAATTCCATTCCAATTCAAGCGCGTAGCCCTTGTTCTTAAAGGAAAGTTCGACTTGGTAAATAGGGTCGTTTTTAGAGTGATATTTTACAATAAGCGATGATAATAAGGAGCCTTCATTCCCTTGCTCGTCTAGGGAAAATAGACCGTATTCAAAAACATCATTTTTAGAAAAGTCATTATCAAGATATCCAAAACCTGTCATCAATGCCTGATTGAAATCTTCTTTACAATAGATAAAAGCGGATCTTAATCCCCCCTCTCCTTGAAGCTCTGCGAGCATTTCTTTTGTGCTCATTGCTGACCAATCACCACTCGCAATCCAATGACTATACTTATCTTGAAGCTTGGTGATTTGCTGCTGATTTAAACCGTAGTCTCCATAGTTTTTATTGGCAGATACCTCTGGCTTTAGAGGAGAAGAATTTAGTTTCTTCCATTGGCCATTAAGTCTGCGTCTTTTGAGATTGAAGCCTAATTGCTTGAGTTCCCATTGATTGGGAATCCACATCAACTTCACATGGTCAATTCCCGCCAAGGCATAAAGTTCTGCTTGAGCTTTAATAGGCTGTAGCTGTTTTGAATCGTGGGGGGCGTTCACCTGGGGCTCACTCTTTGCGGATAAGGCAAAGACTATTAGGCAAGCCGCAGTTTTTATGATTTTCATTTCTTTTTTTCCTGTGTCCCCTCCCCATCTCCGGAGTGGTTTACTTTTAATTTTTTACTTGAAGCGCAGGCATTTTGCCTGCTTTATTTTAAAATTGTTAGATTGCTTATAAAGGAAACGATCTAAGGTTTATTTTGATTTTTTATCTTTGCTCATGACTAGGGGTACATCGCCCGGTGCCATGATTTTTGTAAAGTCCTTTTTTGCCAAGTGAAGCACGAGCAAGCCAGCATCATTAATTTCGCAAACTTGTTGATCCACCACTTTTCCATTTTTTGGCTTGATAATTTCTACGTGAAGTTCCGAGCCTTTTTGAGCTACGACTTTATAAGCCATACTCATCATCACTTTGCCATTCTTCGACTGAATCAATTTTCCTTCGGCAGTGAATTCTGTGCTGACGCCCTTGAAAAAGCCCAAATGGTCGGGCGCTTCTTTTAGGGCTTTGTATTCTTTAGTCTTTTGCGTGGCTTCTAAGTCAAAGTTCCATTTGCCCACGAGTTGACTGGCATCGCTCGCAAAAAGATTGAAGGCACAAAACATTAAGAAGTACATTAACTTATTCATTTTCTTCTGCCTCGACTTCTACTATGTACTGCAACCACTCGGCATAGAGTTCTTTATAAAGGCCTTCGGAATAATAAGTCTCTTTCGTTTCGAGGTTCACAATGCGATGTGCTGCGAGGTAATAAACTTTGGACTCCACTTTTAAAGCAGGTGAAGCATAATCATACATGTCCAAATCTGGTTCATGCTTGGGAGCGGATTGTAAAACAGCTAAAACTTTATGCCCCAAGGCAGCGGGAAGTTCCGTATAATCATGGCGAGGGATATAGCGATCCCCACTAGGGAACTCCCTGAGCCAAGCGACTTTTACATCCACTTTTGGTAAAACCTTTTCTTCTGGAAGGGCAGTTTCTTTTGAAGAAGCTTCTTGATCAACTTTTGGTGCCACGGGTTTTTGCTCTGAGTCACAGGAAACCAAGCATAAAATAAGTACGAGAATAAGGTATCTCATTAACGAATCTCCGTGATCATGTATTTGCCATCGACTTTTTCAACTGTAACTCGAAAACGGGCAGAAACTGCTTTTTCATGCGCTATTGAATCATCTCCGAAATAACTTACTGATACTACCCCCTCAGCTCTAGAACGAATAGTAACCTCTGTGTTTTCAAGATTTTTAAAAGCCACGCTATTGTATTTTAAAATATAATAAAATGTTTTGCCGCTCAAATCCGCGTCAACTAAAGCTTCCTCGGTGCAGTACTTCAGGGCTTCCCAAGGCTTGTTATCTTTAAAAGCTTGGATCAGCATATAACCTGGGTAGACATAGGAATCGGGAGAGATCTCACCCAAATCACTGTAGCTATAGCCCTCATCAACGGGGTAATCCGCTTGCACTGAGGCAAAAGCAAAAAGCAAAATAAGTATAAATTTTTTCATTTTTATTTCCTGAGTTTAAATAAAATCACTGAAAAGGAACGATTTTATACACACCATCTATTTGTCTGATACGGTATTTATTTCTAAAAGTTCTATCTCCCTTGTGATATAATACTTCAACAATAGAATCTCCTGCCTTTTTTTCATCGGGATCAAACCTAAATCGGATAGGTTCCTTTTTATCCCAATCATCTTTAAATTCTTTAACTGCTGCATCCCAACCTGAAGTAGAATATTTGACATACTTTGTATAATTCTCAGTTCCATAGGACTTCGCCTTTTCCAGATCATTATCCAAAAAGGCCTGGATCATTTCCAGGACGGGGAATGCTGGGCAGGCTGCTGTCACTGTAACCTCACCACGAGAGTGGTATTTTTGTGCTTCTAGCCCTTCTGCTACAAGGTTTAGAGACATAAGCATGAATAAGATTGTCATTATTTTTTTCATTGTATTATTCCTTTGTTTTTGATTCAATAACTTAGGCGTTTTTCGTGATCGCTTATAAGAAATCTGAACTCATAATCTTAAGTATGAGTATTAAAAGTTACGAACAATCCCTCCACCGGCCATCAAATTATCCATAGATTTATCGATGACAAGTGTGATTTCCAAAACTCGATTCAAAAATGAGATTTTTTGATCGAAAAAATAGAGTGCCGGAGTACCCAGGGTACGGTATAAGGCTTTATGCCATGCCCTTGGCATTCAATTTTCATCGTGTATTCCATCCCCCAAGGCTGACGCCATTGGGCTAAGGTATACCATGCCTTCGGCATTCCATGTGAGTACCGAAGGTACGGTATAGTTCAGCCTGGCTCGTGAGAGCTAGGAGATAAGGTCGATCAAAAAACCTGAGTACCAAAGGTACGATATAGTACGCCTATGCGTACACAACATCAGCGAGGTGAAAGACCTCGTCAGGGTTGACCGTCAGCCCTGTAGTCGAAGTCAACTGCGTCGTTGTGAAACGGGGTGGGTAGTAGGGCCTAGACGAAATATCAGTCCGTAGGATGACGAACGCGTTTCGGCCGGTCAGGGTGTCGAGCCTGCTATATCATGGCGAAGACCAGAGAGCGGGAGGAAGAGCTGCGTAGCCTGAGGGCGAAGTAAGCCAACTGCTCAAGTTATACACGCTGAAGAAAGGCGGAAAGAAAAGCGGTGTATAGACGCTGACAGGTGTTTGGTGACGGAATGGTGTGAAGGTGTTGTGGATCAAGTAGGGAGACCTGTGTGGGCAGTACGGATTAATCCGCCACGCAGGAGTCAGAGCCCTCATAGTAGCGATGAAGGTGGTGAAAGTCACTGGAGCAAAGGGGGGCAGGAAGGTGAAACTGAGAAGAAAAGAATAGAAGGAATATAAGAATGTCAGAAATGGCTAAACAAATATTACGACGAGATGAACGCTTTGTTGAAATACAAGCGTGGGCGTCACCTTCTGTCTGGACGGATCAGATGCTGAAAACTCTTCATAGAGGAGTTGAAAGAGGCAAGTGGTACAGCTTATCAGATAAGCTGATGCGTAAGAATAATATTATGGAGGCTTGGGAGAAAGTGTGTTCAAATAAGGGCAAACATGGAGTGGACATGGTATCAATCGAGCGCTACGAATCAGAGCTGGAGTATAATAATGCTAAGCTTCTCGAAGAACTGCAAGATGGAAGGTATGATCCCAGTGCAGTGCGCCGAGTGGAAATCCCAAAAGGTGATGGTCGAAAGACCAGACCTTTGGGAATACCCACAGTGCGTGATCGAGTAGTTCAAACAGCTCTGAAACATGTGATAGAGCCGATATTCGATATCGACTTCTCGCCCTACAGTTTTGGATTTCGTCCAAAGCTGGGTTGCAAGGATGCACTTAGACGAGTGAATGAATTGTTAAAGCAGGGCTATCTCTATGTTATGGATGCCGACATCCAAAGCTACTTCGATACTATACCACATGAGAAACTCATGAGTCGAGTCAAGGAAAAGATCATTGATGGTAAAATTCTTGATCTGATCGAACAATTCCTCAAAGCCAATATCTTTGATGGTCTCAAACATTGGGAACCTGAAGAAGGTACACCGCAGGGAGGAATTATCAGTCCTCTGTTAGCAAATATCTATCTTGATCTCTTTGATCACAAGATGACCGAGGCTGGATTCGAGATAGTGCGCTATGCAGACGATTTCCTGATCATGTGTAAAAGTAAAGAATCAGCCAAAAGGGCATTGCGCAAAACGCGAAGGTGGATGAAAGCCAATGGGCTGAAACTTCATCCAGAAAAAACGCGAATTGCCGACATGACAGAGAAGTGCGAGTACTTCGAGTTTCTCGGATACCATTTCGAGAGAACGCGAAATACACATCGCATTAAACGTTGGCCAAGGAAGCAGAGCCTGAAGAAATGCAAAGATGCCATACGCAAGAAAACGAGGAGAAGCAATAAGGACTCAATAGAGGACATAATTGCTTACCTTCGGCCAAATCTTCTCGGATGGTATCAATACTTCAAGCACTCCACTGTGTATGCAATGCGAGGTATAGATGAATTTACACGCAGAAGACTGCGCAGTATTATAGCCAAATATAATCGCAAGAAAGGTTCTCATCGCATGATTGATACTCGTAAATACAATAAAGCCTACTTTACAGATCTAGGCTTCTTTTCACTGGAGGAAGCCTGGAAACTGGAATTTCAGTCTCTTCGGAGTAAGCACTGACTGGAGAGCCGTATGCGGGAGAACCGCACGTACGGTTCGGAAGGAGGGGAGACTCCGCAAGGAGTCTTCCCTACCCTTATGAGATCTATGTCATGCCCTTGGTATTCAATTTTCATCGTGTATTTCATCCCCCAAGGCTGACGCCATTGGGCTAAGGTATACCATGCCTTCGGCATTCCACGTGAGTACCGAAGGTACGGTATAGTTCAGCCTGGCTCGTGAGAGCTAGGAGATAAGTTTAAAATAAAAAAAGCTCCGTACCATTGCGACTAAGAAAAATGGTACGGAGCCGATTTACCTATAAAAATGAATTTAGTAAAGAGTTTTGATAAACATATACATGGAACCATCATGGGGATTTAAACTATTTTCAGGCCATGGAGTCATGTCACCTCTCGCAATACTGAGGTCATCCATCAATACAGGGATTTTGTTTCTTTCCATATCGTGAATTTTAGAAGTGCTTGTATCCCATGAGACCCAAGGATTAGCCAGCCAAGGGCTTTTATCAATTATCGGGTCAAACAAAATTGGTTTGCGACTATAGCCATCAATGTCGGCGAGTTCATCAAGAAAAGGATGAACACTAAAGTTATTGGTTAACTTGCGTCGACTTGCTCCATAGGCGGGGAAAGCTGTATAGACCCCTTGTCGAGTCGTCGGTCCCCATGGATCAGTCGTTGAACCAAAATCATCTGATGCGTGAGTCGAAGCGGGGCAATTGTAAGCACTTTCGTCATCACCTAAATAAATTTCTAGGTAGCCTGCTTCACCACCATGAAATTCACCAAATAAATCATTGGTATCATCTCCATCGTCTGAGTACATCCATACTTGTTTAGTAGCTAATGTATTGATGAAATTATTAGTAAATAGGTAGTTTTCATTATCGCCTGCATACAAATATATAGCAGCGCCAGCTTGTTTTAAGTTATTGACACAGGAAGCGGATTTTGCTTGGAAACGCGCTCGCTTAAGTGTGGGGAATAAAAAAGAAAGCAAGATGCCAATTATGGCTAGAACTACCATGAGTTCCATTAGTGAAAAGTTTTTTCGTTTCATACACGATCCCAGTTTTTTAGGTTGGGATGGTAAACTTCAAGATATAAAACCTGTTACAAAAACAGAACTAATTGCGTTATAAAATATTTAGAATAAGCAATTTAAAACTTTGTTAATATTGAGTCCTCGCTGATACGTAAGGAGGACTCAAAAAGGGTTTATTTTTTTGCTAATTCTTCGAGTGTCCAAGGAGTTTTACGGGCTCTATTTTTCTTGCGAATAGATTTAATATCCTTGTCAGTAATCGGTGCAGCTTTATTGCCCCATGAGTTCCTGAGATAGGTGAGGACATCAGAGAGATATTTGTCATTATGACTAGCTAGCGATTCCATGGCGCCTGGGTAAGTTTTACCATCTACAGGACCAGCTAAACCGTGGAGGGCAATTTTAATGAGGGTATCTTTTTTGCCGAGAACCCTCGCAGAGCCCTTGAGTGGTGGAGCCAAAGTGGTTTGAGTTCCAGCCATGGGCGTACCTTCGCCGTTAGCGCCGTGACAAGCAAAACAAAGTGACTTGTAGTGTTTTTCACCTGTCTTCATCATTTTTTCGAAAACGGGTCCCTTGCCTTTGAGTGCCATCATTTTTTCGCGATGTTTGCGGTAATGTTCCTTCTCTCTATCCCATTGAGCGATGTGATGTTTGATTTCTGGATGGTCTTTTTGAGCCAGAGTAAATTTGGTGAAATCAGCACTTAAATGATGTTGGCCATACTTTTTGATACTAAGGAAAGCTTGATTGAGGACTGGACTTGATTGAGAGTTTTGTAAAATGTCTTTATAAGCGGCAATGATTTGTGGATTTGCGGCCTGTAACCAAGGATCTGATGCGCGTAATGCGTGAGCCGCAAAACGACCGTCAGATGACTTTAAGAGAGAGTTCACGTATGCGGGATCCAGTGCCTGAAGACCCTCGAGAGTCCAAAGTAATTCGATCTTTTCTTGCGTGTTTTGCGAAGCTTGTAAAGCGGCTTTGAGTTTTGCTACGATGCTTTTATCATTGCGAAGAATAAGTTGTTTCCTTGCGGTACTTCTGACCCAACCATTTTTGTGACCGAGTAAGGGAATAATTTCTGCAGAGCTCTTGGAGAGCATTTCTGGGCGAGTACTTTTTGCTGAGTAATTTTCTGGGACGAGGCGATAGATACGTCCATGTTGAATCGTTTTCGCCATGCCGTACTGATCAATGACCTTACGAAGATACGAGCCTTTTTTGGTCCAGTTTCCTTCTTGGATAATACCACGATACATATCCACAATATAGAGTGCACCTTCGGGACCCGTTTTGAGGTTGACGGGACGGAAGTTGGGATCTGTTGAGCGAATGAATTCGGAATTGGGGTAGACGTTGCGCATCTGTTTGAAACCGAGGGAAGTATCGACTTTCGCCATGCGAATGAGGCGGCCTACGGGCTCTGTAACCAGGTAATTACCATAAAACTCTGGCATCAACTCACCGCGATAAACTGTGTGTCCACAAGCTGCGGTCATGTGGTTGAGAGTGTTGTCTTCGCGAAATCTGCGAGCGCCCCCTTGGGTATCGGGAATATTATCGATGGGCCAAACTGTATTAAAGTCTTTCTCGAGTTCATCGGGGAATTTAGCCGCGCCATAGACCACAGGGTATTGAAAGTATTCAAAACTTTTTTCAGCACCAGAGAAGCCTACTGCAAAATTACCATCGTCATCGTGGTGCAAGCCCCATTGCCCATTGAGGTAGCCGTAAGCTGATTTTTCAACTTTACCGTCGACCATTTTAAAGCGCTCACCATATTTAGTCATGTAAATCCAGTTGTCCACATTCCAAATTAAGCCACTGGGTTGGTGTTCAAGGTTACCACCTCGTTTACCACCTTTATACCAAATCTTTTTCTCGTCGGCTTTGCCGTCGCCATTGGTATCACGGTAAGAATATATGTCGACGACATTGGTTTCACAGACGAGAATGCGGTCGTCGAGGGGAAGAATCATACGGGGTAGCATAAGGCCATCAATAAAGACCGATGATTTATCCATCACGCCATCACCATTAGTATCAGTGAGTTTCATCACACGGCTGGTTTTCTCAAACTGGCCTGTAGCATCGGCATCCTGCATGTAAGTTTTCATCTCAATCACATACATGTCGCCATTAGCATCCCAAACACAATCTACGGGTTCAGTAATCATTGGCTCAGAAGCCACGACCTGAAGTTTGTAACCCTTGGGAACTTGAATGGTTTTAAGTGTTTCTTCTGGAGAGAGGGGTTTGACTTGTGCATATAAGTCAGGGGATTCTTGAGCAGATAGAGCAGCGGAGAGTAAGCTGAAAGCGAGGAGTTTTTTGAGCATAAAGGAACCTAGAATGAGAGTTTTTTTCTATAGATTATATATGTACTATATAACAAGATATTAACAGTGTTGTTACAAAAAATGTTAAATTTCGTGCTTTTACTTAGTCGCATCCCATTTACTGCCTAATACATTAGAAGTCGTGGCGATCGTCCCATTAGTCTTTACGAGAGATTGAAGTAAGGTGAATTTTTGAATACTCCCATCTACCATGGCATAATTATATTTATTATCACCATGGTGTGAAACACCAGCATTGTCCTGGTGGTCTGCACGTATGCCAGTCCAAGGCCAAGAGATGCCCAGACCAGACCTCAAGTGATTGTTGTCGTTACTAGCTGTTTGGTCTTGATCAGCGAGTCCTGTGTAGGCAATAGTTTGTGACGCTTGATTGATATTACTTATGGAGCGGGAGAATGGTACTGATTTAGCGTAGTCATATCCAGTTATGCCTCCTCCCAAATCGTAGACAGCATCAAAAGTGGAGCCATACCATGCCTGAGTGTGAGAATATGACCTTAGAACTCTATTTTCCATTGGAGAACGATTATCCAAAGGGCACCTGTAGTGTGGGGCATATTCTTCGCCTTGAGTAAAATCACTCGACTTTGGACCATATATGCCACCTGCTGTTTTTTGAGCATCGGTCATATTTCTACCATCATAGTCTCCTAGTCAATCATCCCAACTTACACCATCGGCGTACCAACCTGGCGGGTAAAAGCCATCACTATCATCTTGATATAGAAAAGCGGAAGTATTGATTTGTTTTAAATTATTCGAACAGACGGCCACTTGACTTCTTTTACGAGCTTTACCTAATGCTGGAAGTACAAGCGATGCTAAGATTCCGATAATGGCGATAACGACGAGTAACTCAATGAGAGAGAACTTTTTGCGTGAATATTGAGATGATAACGGATCCATTTTTCGTCCAGGGTTTAAGATTTTTATTTATTAAACCATAAGACTTTAAGGAGCGAAACAAAAATGTTAAAAAAAATGTTATTTATTTTTTGTAGACAAAAAAAACCGAGCATCAAAACTGTTGCTCGGCGAAAAATTTATACGATTAAGTCGTTAAAGATGAAAACTTAGATCGCAGAGCGATATCACTTTAAATAGCCCCACAAGTAATGTGGGCTTGAGTACGAGGGTAAAAATTATGTGCCTTTAGGTACACTACTTAAATAGCCTTCTCAGTTCCATACCTTAAGGCATGGTGCTTCGCACACGAGAAGGACGATGTCCCTCTCGAACTCTCCCTGCAAGATACTGCCGTATGGGCTAATACTTTTTGTCCGCCTGTCTGGCAAGACCCTTGACCAGGCGCTTTGATCTAAGCTATTTAAAGTTTAATGGTTTCACCATAATTTATCTATGCTGTAGATGTCTATACAGTTGTTAACTGGGTAAACATGAAAAATGAACTGTAAGTGGAGCTTATTTTGTCATGATTTTGACTTGAGTCACTTTCCCAAAGAGGGCAGGTCCTTTGCCGGCTTGTTCCGAGATTTTTCCATCGGGGGTGCAAGTGATTGTACGATGACGATATTGCCCCTTGAGGTAATCAAAGGTCTTGGTATCATCTTCGTAGAGCGAGTAAGTGGCGGTTTTTTTACCATAGAGGCGGAGTTCTAAATCTTTGCCCACTGCATCACGACTATTATTAACACTCTTGGTGAGCATGGGAATGAGTGAACCTTCTTTCACAAAGAGAGGTATGCGATCTTTGAGTTCTTTTGCAGTGACTTTAATGGTTTTGTTATTGCCCATGAATTTGCCTGTATAAAAACAGTACCAATTGCCGGCAGGTAGTCGCACGCTGCGAACTGAGTGCTGCTCTTCATAGAAAGGCGCGACCATGATTGAAGGGCCAAACATGTATTGATCAGTTTTTTCGATGATCTGACCCATCGCATAGGGGTTGGTTTCACTATCGAGCTTACCCGCAATCACTTTACTCTGACCTTCGTCAAAGCCTTGTTCGAGGATCATGGCGCGGAAGGGAGGAATACCCTTGAGGTGATAGTCGGCAAAGGAAGTGTAGAGGTAGGGGAGTAAGCGCATGCGCAAATTAATGACTTCGCGAACGGGATCAGTAACATCTTTGAAAGTCCAGGGTTTCGCACCTGTGGCCCAAGCATTGAGCATGGCCATTGGAGAAAAGCACACGGTTTGAATACGGTTGAGCCATTCGCGGCCATTTCTGGCACCACGTGCCTCAGGAGACCAAAGAATGCCACCTAAACTTGCGGCAGAAATTCCTGTGATATACTCCGAATGCGAGTAAGAATCTGAATAAAGTACATAAGGCAGTGCGGAGGCCGCACCATTGCTAGAGCGCACGAGACCGTAAGTACGAGTGTTATGTTTTTTGAAGAGGTCCGTGTAAAACATTTTTTGCATGAGCATACCATAAGTTTGACGCATGGATTCGGCTGATGTTCCTGAGGGAAAGGTGGCGTGATCGGGCCAGAGCCAGTGATCATAGCCATCGACTTCATCGACTTTATAGCCGCTGACGCCAATGCTCACATGATCGCGGTAGTGTTGCTCGGTAATTAAATCTCGGGCTTCTTGAACGTTGTAGTCGGGAACAATGCCGAGCCACACGAGGTGGGAACCGGCATGGGGGTACATGTCCTTATAGATTTTAGCATCTTTTGACATGTAGGGGTTTTCCCAGAGGTTGAGGCGGACACCTTGGCTCAGCATATCTTGAGTGAATTTTTTAGGGTCGGGAAAACGTTCCGTTTGCCACTCAAATGTACAGGGATAAGATTTGGTCATCCACCCAGGTTCAAGCCCGAGAACATCGAGGGGAATGTCATGTTTTGCGAAGTCCGCAACTTCTTTGCGGCATTCTTCTTCATTAAAAGCAGCGGGAACACGATGCCAGAAACCTAAGCCCCAGAGAGGAGGCAGAGTTCCACCGCCGCAGTAAAGGTTATAGCGCTGTACCACCTCGAGCATGGTATCGCCAGAAAAAATAAGCACTTCTAAACCTTGAGCGTCAACTACGGCTTCAACCGCACTTGCGGCAGGAAGAGCCTGCCACGGACCCGGCTGAGAACCTTTTTGACTTGGAGGCGGATTGCGATCGACTTCGGGTGGATTATCGAGAGCATCTTTGCGATTTCCCAGTTGGTTGTAGACTTTTAGGTAGCGCGCGGTATTGAAGAAGACGCCATAGCCCTTGCTCGAAATGTAAAAGGGTACGGGAGCATGAGTTTTACCACCACCGAGTTTCCAATGGTCAACTTTGAGCTCAAGCACTTTTTTAGATGACTTTATGTTTTTCATCTGTAGCCCGAAACCATAAATTTTTTCATCAGCATCACAGGGGATGCGAACCATCAATTTACCATCCGCTGTTTTAATGGTGCTGATAGCGGACTTCGTAAAAGGAAATTTTGCAGGCCCAAGTTTTTTGAGGGCTTCCAAACGAGGTTTTTCAGCGGCTAAATCGGTATAGCGTAGTTCGGCATCAGTTTCACCGAGTTCGAGTTTCCATGTTCCAGCAGCAGGCTCTTGCCAGTTATTGGCGGTTGTGAGATCGCTTTTGTCACCATTGACAGCGAGCAGGGAAAGGCTGAGACCTGCAAAGAGGAAAAAAAGTTTCATGTGTATGTCCTAGTTGATTTAGAAATATAAGTATAAAAACCAACAGGATCTTACAGGGAATTGATACAAAAAATTAAGAAAAAGCAGAAATAAACAGGAAATTTGCCTAAGTCGAGTTTAGCCCATCAGTTGCATACGCATGAAAAGTTCTGAACACTTATTGAAGGAGGGACGGTCTTTTGACTTGTAAGCGAGCATCTTTTTGAGGAAGCTAGGCAATTTATATTGCTCAAAGTTCTTTAAGAAGTTTTGACGTTCTAAATGAATTTGGTGGGGATCTTTCTCTGAGAAGGGATTCTCACCTAAAATAAAAGTAGCGGCTAAAATACCCAGAGAGTAAACCGCAGAAGCTTCGGTATGAACCTTAGCGAAAATGGCTTCGGGAGCTAAAAAAGAAATAGGGATGTAGTTGTAACGCGGGTTTAAGACATGAATTTTTTCGCGCAGGCCATAATCACAGACAAGAGTTCTACCATCCTTATCGAGCATGATATCTGAAGGCATAAATGAGCCGAAAATACTGTGTTCCGCCATATTGGCCGCTAGATGGCAGACATGAGTTAAAACGTGAGTGGCTCTCTCTTTGGGAAGTTCGCCGAAGCTAGCGAGATAAAAGTTCATGCGGTAGGGGGCGTTATCTCGACTAAAGTAATATGTACTCTCG
Source organism: Lentisphaera araneosa HTCC2155 (assembly GCF_000170755.1). Lineage (NCBI taxonomy): Bacteria > Pseudomonadati > Lentisphaerota > Lentisphaeria > Lentisphaerales > Lentisphaeraceae > Lentisphaera > Lentisphaera araneosa. Next base: position 202,998 of record NZ_ABCK01000002.1, on the reverse strand, counting down.
TCAACATCGACGTGGCGAGGAGGAAGGTAATTGGCATGTTCGAATTTTTTAAATTCATCTGCAATTGCTTGGAGTTCTGCTAGGCTAGCATCAGATTTTAGTTTTTCATAAACGACCACGTCGCCATAGAACTCATTCTCTTTGTTATATGCCCTGAAAGTGTGAATAAAGAGGCTTTCATAAACCTGTTTATCATAAATAAATAATTCAGTTTCAACTGGAATACGAAATTTCACTTTGCAGGCGGGACATTCAACTTTTTCAAAAAGTTCATTGGAATGATACTCTGAAGTAATTCCACAGTTTGCGCAGGTGATACTTATTTCAAACTTTGATTTCTCCATGTAATCAATACGTCTGAGGTTATCGTAAGTTTCCTGATACGAGAATTTCGTCTTATCTAATGGCATGCCTTCACTACTCTTCTTAAGCTCAATATTAAGTTTATCTAACTTGGGCTTAAGAGACTTCTTCGGTATGTTAACTGTATCGTTTTCTGACATATAGACTTGTAGTTGAATTTGTAGGTTAACTAAAAATTAATATTGTTGTCCGCGATTTCCAGTTATAAAACATGATAAAATAAGCATTTTAATGATGCGTTTTTATAATTTTTTGTAAGAAAAGTAGTGATGGTTTTTAGATCTATCTTCAATTAACAACAATATTTTACAGCTAATCTCTAAATATTTTTCAAAAAAATTCACTTATGTAATCATCCATAGTCAAAGCAAGGAAATCAGTCATAAGAGCTTGTTTACATAGTTGTAAGATTTGTATATAATGAGCTGGTTAAATGGAGGATTTATCTGAATTGTGACTTATCACAAGGTTATCTAAATAGACGTAGCTCTTGTTTTTTTGAGCCATCATCAAGCCAATCCAACTGACCGCTTTGATTGAGTCTGCAGCTAGCTCGGTTTTATGAACCGTACCATTGGCTTCAGTAATGGACATGGTCACACTTTTTCCTGAATGCTGAACGGGAATAGTGAGTTCGCAGTGCAACCACTGCTCAGTTGGGTAAGCTTTACTGATTTCACCGAGGCGAAAGCCTATAGGGGTAAGGACAGCACTGAAATTACTTAGATGAGGCTTGACTGAGTAGTCACGACATTCGATGCTAATAGCGACTCCTTTCGCCTTAGGGATTTTGAAATCGAAATTGACCGCAATAGTCCCTGATTTTATCGTTTCAGAACCTTTGAACCACTGACTCAAAGCAGGCATGAAGCTATGCTTGACTGTTGTTGAGTTTTGGATTTTTAGGGCATTGGAGCCGGAAGCTTTTGTTGAGCTTGTCAGCGAAAGTCCCGCCTTGCCTTGCGGGTCCTCGCAGTGAAGGAGTTTTTGTACTTCTGCCCTGATACCACTTTCAAAATTATCGGCTAAAATAATGCGCGTTGAATCACTGGGAGTACTCGCTTTTATATAGAGTTTTTCAAAGGTGTTTTCGGCCAATAAAGAAGCCGTGCTTAAAAGGAGTAGAGCGCAAAAAGTTTTTTTCATGTGGTATTCCTTATTTTACTTTTTTGTATGAGTGATGACCAAATTATCGATAAAGACTTCACCATGTTTTTTACCTGTGAGCATGAGTCCAATCCAGCTCAGAGCCTTGGTTTGACTGGAGTCCATTTCGAGACTTTGAACAGTTTCACCCTCTTGAGATATTTTGACTTGGATGGAAGCCTGAGTTTGATTGACCGGAAGATTAAGTTCCATGTGAAACCATTGATCAGCTTTGATGCTCAGTTTCTTTTTACCTAGAGTAATGAATGTTTGATCAAGCTCTAGCTTGAGAAGGTTCTTCGAAGGCTTCGTGCTATAATCACGAGCTTGGATGGAGATGGTGTTGCCATTTTTACTGGGCATGAGTAAGTCACATTGAAAAGTCACTGTGCCATTTTTAACAGCTGCGGGGCCACGGAACCACTGATTGAGTGAAGGCATAAAAGCATGCGCAACCGAGGGTGAATTTTTGATTTTAAGGGATTTCCCTCCAGAAGCTTTTTGGTCATACCACTCCTGAATACCGGCAACTCCCTTTGGGTCTGTGATGGAAAAGGCTTTCTCAGTTGAGTTCGAGATTTCGCTTTCAAAGTCATCCGCTAATAAAACTTTTTTGCCTTCGGCAGGGGAGATCGCAGATAAATAAAGTTGGGCGAAGTCGAGTTCGTCTCCGCTACTCTTCTTTACGGCTCCTGCCACTTCATGTTGGATAAAACGGCTGCTAGACATGAAGCCACGCGAGTCTTTTGCCGTAAAGAGAAAAGCTTTAGTTCCAGCGGGGAGGTTCGCTTTAATTTGATCCCCGTCAATTTTTGCGGAAGTCGCAAACCATTTCTTGTCGGGCCATACGGGCTTGGACTCTAGGGTGTAGAGCAGTTGTGCGGAGGCAATTTTTGCGGGGGCCGCAAATTCTACTGAGGCTTGATTCCCTTGGGCTTGAGGGGCTTCGAAAGTGATCAGTCCTGGCTTGCCTTTTACAACGGAATCTGCAAAAGCGTAACATTCCTCTAAGTTCCAAACGGGGCCATGACCATGGCCCATTTCGAGTTCGAAACGCAGTTGCCCTTTAACGGCATTAGCCGATTTCTGGAAAGCGGGCATGTCGAAGTGAAAGTCATTGGTGCCATTGACCCAAAGAGTGGGGTAGTCAACGTTTTTGAAGTAGGCAGAGCCATCATAGTATTTATGGACCACTTCGCTGTGTTGGCCGTCTGCAATCGCGCGACCTTGGTGACCCGAAGATGCGGGAAGGTAGCCGCAACCATAGCCTGGGATAGCAAATTTAAAGCGCGTATCAACACCCATAACTGAGGAGGTGAGGTTGCCCCCCCAGCTAATGCCTGTAAATCCTGTTTTCTCTGCATTGACTTCGGGAAAAGAACGAATAAGTGAGTGAGCGATCATGATTTGTGCCATGGCATGGTAGTACCATTGCTCTTCAATTGGCTTATCAAAATCGTGAAAGACACCGACGCGTGAGGGACCGGGGTTTGGAGTCGATTGGCGCCCTTTTTTATCGGGTCGATTGAGCGGGATATGACCTTCGAGATCCATGGAAATAGCGGCGTAGCCATGATCTGTCCATTTTTTTACCCAAGTAGGGAAAGCCGTACCACCTCCACCGTGAACACAGACAACTGCGGGCCAACCACCTTCTGGAGGTGTTCCTTCAGGACTTGCGTAGTAAGCAAAGACATCGACTTCTTTGCCTTGATAAGCAAGGGATTTGTACAATAAAGACTTCATGCCTTGCGCAGGCACTAAGTCAGTTTCGACCCATTGAGGAGCTTGTGATATTTTATCCATATCCCAAGGGAGCTCTTGGGAGAAAGCGATGTTTTGTATGAAGAAAAAGAAAAGGAGAAAAGGGGCTAGTTTTGGGGAGCTCATGGCGGATCCTATATTAATGAATTCTACTAAGTGTAAACAAGAAAAAAGCTGAGTTGTTACAGTTCAAGAATAAAATTGAAGAACTGAACTATTAGCGCCATTTAGGCTTAAAACTCTCAGTATACATGAGGACGAATGCTAATTCCTTAGTCAATTAGCTTGATCGACTTGATCATGCTCAGCCCTTCTTTGGTGCTGAGGTTAACTCTTTGTTTCGTTTTTTGATTAATGAGGGCGAGGCTAAATTTGCTGATGCGGGACCATTGCACAGCTTTGGGTTTTTTGTCGTGACTCTTGAAATCAGTGGTCTTGATGACGATGTCTTTTTGTTCACCAGCGGTAATGGGAATGGTGCAATGAAAACGGCCGATATCGCGTCCGCCTCCTAGAAATCGACTATCAACAGAGAGTTGTAGGTAATAGGCATCCTGTTTAGGATTAATTGTGATGTTGAGTTTCTTATTGTCGTAGACAAAGCTGGGATCTTGGAATTTATAGGTATTGATACTGCCGTGACGCCATTTCCAGTCCTGCAGGCCCTGACTAAAGTCTTCGAAAAGGACTTGATCCTTGGCGAGTTCTTTTAAGTTTTCGATTTTGAAATTATCGGGTACATAGGAATACTCTTGCGAGAACAGGCTGTAGCTCGAAGTATTTCCGCTCAAAGTTTCCTCTTCTTTGGAAAGTTTGTAACGACAGAGGGCAAAGGTATAGAGCGGCACATTTTTCTTATGGGCAATTTTTGCCTGCCAAGTTTTTCCATCACTTGTCGCTTTGGCGCGCTTCCAAAAACGGGTGATGGAATTGGGATTATGCGAGTAATAGATTTCGACCTCGACTAAGTCCTTATTGTTATTTTCGGGGCTTACGGAAAAATGCGCTTCATTGGCTTTTAAATTAAAAGTCGAAGGTGGCGTAGCGGGCATGCGCTCATTATTGCCTTTCAGATACAAATTAAACCATTTGTTGAGCATGATCCATTGTTCACCACCTGGGCCATGGTTTTTATGCATATTCATGCTCACACGCCAATTCTTGTGTGGGAGCAAGTCCATGGTTTGATAAACGCGATCAAAGACCGCATGGAAGTCATTAGTGGAATTGATGAACAAAACGGGAACTTTTACATGAGGCCAATAAGCTGAGGGATCCACCGTATTGACATACATCTCAAGGTGGCCGGGTTTTGCGTAATGTGCTTTGAGGCCAGTTCTTTCGAGTCCAGGAAAATCTTCGTGAAGAAAGCCAGTGCCACCAACGAAGGGAGCTACGGCCTTGAGGCGCGGATCCATTGCAGTCATGGAGGTGATGGTGCCACCCATAGAGAAACCTGAGAAGCCAATTTTATCGGCATTGACTGCGGGCTGATTTTCGAGGAAAGTGATGGCGCGTCGTGCGGCGACAACTAAGAGAAACCAATTGTTATTGCGAGGGCTATCTACGGGATCAATTGTAAATTCATCGGCCTCAAGTCCGCGTTTCCAATGCTTGCGTAAGGCTTTTTTATAAAAGCCTGGCCCTTGTGTGGGGTCGACTTTGCCCCAGTCAGTGTTTTCCTCAATCCCTTCTTCCATGGGGCGCCCCAACCAATTGATATCTACAGTGGCGAAACCGCGCTTGGCAAAGTATTCACCCCGTTTGCGATCAGCGCGTTGCCCCCCGCCATGGCTCCAAACAAATGCCGGATTTTTTTTGCCATTTTCGGGGAAGCAGTAATAGGCGGCGATGCGCGCATCTTGGCCCTTGAAAGTCCCGACTTTAAAAGTGATGTAGCGCGACACTACGCCATCTTTTTTCCATTCTTTGATGATTTTGGTTTCCAAGGCCTCCGCACGAGCATCATAATCCTTCCATAAATCAATGACATTGGTAGGAACATTATCAGCTGTATAGGGGGTGAAGGTGTCTTTTGCGAAAGTCGCAAAACAAAGCGATAGAGTGAAGGCAAAAAAGTAGGGCGATAAGCACATTTTATTTCCTAGGATGATGAGGGATTAAAGAAGTTAAAAAGAATCTTCATATATAACAAGATGAATTGCCTCATTGCTACAATTTTTGTATAAATAATGGCGTCCTTAACCCTAAGCTCGGACCGCTGAGCTTCTGCTCGGCCTAAACTAGGACCGCTGAGCTCCAGCTCGGCCTTCTATTGACTAAGTACCTTATTTATCCGCAATTAGCCAAGCAGGAGCTTGGCGCTCCGAAGGTTTTTCGCCTCACTCCAGCGGGGAGGTATTGCCATACGGGCGGATAAATTATGAATAGAAGTGTTAATCAATGAATGATGATTGGTTTAGCGTTCTTGATTCTCGTATACTTAACGGGCTTTTTCGCCCATTTGAATCCAGTTGCTTGTAAATGGTCTTGATCAATTTTCGAAAATATTATTCCTGTCTTCGTTTGAATTCCTTGATCTACCAGACTCCATTCAAAAGTTTGTGAGCGATCGGTGTTTGGGAAATATTCTATACCAGTATGGTTGGGGTAAAAGGTGTGGATTCTGCTGAACTGACTTTTCCAAGATCCGACAATCCATTTTTCGAGATCATTTGGTGGGTTATTCGGTGAAGAGTTGTTTTTGGGACTTTGCTCAACAATGACTGTTTTATTCTTGGGAGGACTTGGATATTCTTCTAGGCGATCAAGGTAAGCTTTTGTCTTCTTGGCAGCTTCTAAATCATGCTTTTTAAGATAAGCGGCAATGATTTCTTGGCCGCTTTTTTTTGTTTTCAAATACTGTGATTTCTGGGCTTTTTTGTAGGCTTTTTCAGTATTGCTTACACTTATTTTGTACGATTCTAAAAGCTTTGTGTATTCCGCAGGAGCCTTTTCTTTGGGAGAATCTCCCTTAAGGATCGCATCCATATAGAGTGTATTTTCTAAGTCACCATTGGTCATAAAACTCTTTTTAAGTTTAAGCTTCAGGTCTTCAAGTTTCTTTTTGTTGGCTACTTTTTTCTCTTGCAATTGTTTGGATAACTTAGCCAAGCTCTCACGATGAGATTGATCGAGTTGATCAATGAGTTCAAGAGCTGGTAGGCCTGTAGAAAAAAAGAGTAAAAATAATAAACAATATTTCATATAGAGTTCCTTCATGAGTCAACTAAGTAAGCCTTTAAGTCTTTAGCATGCAAGGTGATAATTGTTTGATAATCATGAATTTCACTGAAGCGTCCTCAACTTGGACCGCTGAGCTCCAGCTCGGCCTTCTATTGACTAAGTATCTTATTTTTATCGGCAATTAGCCAAGCAGGAGCTTGGCGCTCCGAATGTTTTTCTCGGCTTTTTACAGTTAATTCAGCGCTTTATTTATCGGCAATTGGCCAAGCAGGAGCTTAGCAGTCTCGTTTAATCATCATTTATATGCACTAGACCATCGCCACTCTTCGGCATGCTGGCATAAACCGCCCTTTACTGGATTCTGATGGATATAGTCTATAGTTTTTATTAAATGTTTTTCATCGCGAATATATCTATCCCAATACTCCCTCAGCCAAAATTCTTTTTGTTCTTGTGCAATCCCAAATTTAGTCTTATGCTGCAGAGCATATTTACCGACATATGATTTCCATGACTGAACGATTTTTGATAATTTATCTTCTGTTCTTATTAACACATGTACATGATTAGGCATGATACACCAAGCGAGTAATTCATACCTTTGAGAATCAAAGTGAATCAAGGCATTCTGCATATATTCTGCTAGCTCATCGTATTTGAATGCACAACAGCCCATACCTCTAGATAAGATATCTTCCATTTTTTTTCGCATTTCACGATTAATAAATTCCGGATCAACATTTTTTAACTCATCCTTAAATTGCCGAATCACTTTTTGTGGGATGCTATCGATCAATCGGAAAGTTAAAGATTGACACATTCCTCTCTCGTCATAATGAGGTAGGTAACCTCGATTGCTCCACGCACTATCATTTTCATCCATCGTCATGCTCCTTTCCCTCAAGCTAAACGATGTCTTAACGAAAACAAAATTTTATTGCTTATTGAAGTCGTCCTCAACTTGGACCGCCAAGCTCCAGCTCGGCCTCAACTCGGACCGCTGAGCTCCCGCTCGGCATAAATTCGTCCTCAACTTGGACCGCTGAGCTCCCGCTCGGCATTCTATTGACTAAGTACCATATTTTTCTCAGCAATTAGCCAAGCAGGAGCTTGGCGCTCCGAAGGTATTGCCATACGGGCGGATGAGTTTAATAAAGACTAAGGGCTTAATTTGCGGTGAAGTGAAGGGCGCGGAAAGCTGAGCCACCGGGTTTAATGCGGCCTGACTTGTTTTCGAGTGTCTCTAATTCGAGGGTGTGTTCGCCTTCTTCGAGTTCATTAAAGAACATTAGGGTCATGGGGTAATTGAAGCCACTATTGGCAAAGGATTTGAGATCGAGTAATTGAATTTTGAATTCGCTTAGCTTTACCTATCTATTTCTCGCCAAAATTGTGTTTCTCTTATTGTGTGATCATTGTTTGCGATATTTAACGATAAAAATCTTGAATCTTTATTCCAAGTGCCTGACCCATCGAGATAGATGATGTTTAGGCCATCTTTATGAAGAAATTCTGAGAAGTTTTTTCCACTATGCCATGAGATGTGATCTGACATGAGGCCAAGTGTTGGAGAATGCGCATTAAAGGAAGGGCTCTCATTCATGCCATTCCCGAAGGTATTTCTGTACTGAAAGGAAGAAGTTATATTAGTTAGCAATGTTCCGTCAGTTCGGAAGCCGCCGCTACTGCCATTAGAATTTGTTTTATCGAGGCCCATTATAGAGTGAGTATTACTAGGGCAATAATATGTTTCGATGGCCCTATTGTAATTATCGCGATAGAGTTGTCCATGTCTATACCAACTGTTCCCCACCTTTATAGCAAAAACACCATGTGCATTTGTTCCGCTAGGTAAAGCACCGTCATTATCATCGCTAAAAGTTGCTAGTCCCAGATAGAGCTGCTTTTGGTTTGATAAACATACTGAACGCCTAGATTTTTCACGGGCCTTTCCAAGTGAGGGTAAAAGTAAGGATGCCAAGATGCCGATTATGGCAACCACCACTAAAATCTCGATTAAGGTAAACTTCTTCATTGCAGAGCTCTCCAAGTTAGGTAAACTTTATTTTCTTAAACCCACTTTTTTCGCTAGTGCTTATAGATTTCTAAAAAAAAGTGAAAATTTTTTTACCCTATACCATGACACCATTTTAGATTGGAACACTTATTCTCAGTTTAACAAGGGATTCTCATCTTCAGCCTCTCCACTCATATGTCTGCAAAATGTAGCTTTTTCTTATCGAAAAAAGACAACGATTTTAACTTTTCGTTGTTAATTATTTCAATATTGGTGCGTACCATAGAAAACTACTTTGATCATACAACTCTTAAACAAGGCATCTCATTATGAATAATTGGAGATCTCCTCTAGCTATTTTTATCGTCCTCCTTTTCTTCAGTTTCCTAAGTTCTGCTGACGAAACACAATTATTCCCAGGTAAAATCTCCGAATGGCATGGCTACACCATGAAAAAAGAGTGCGGCGGGGGTGTTGTTGGTGAATTTATGATCTTTGGGAAAAAAGGCGTGGATTTTCAATTCATAAGGCTGACCGAGTAGATCCACCAGCTTATAGGAAAATGATTTGTCGGGCTTAAGGCTAAATTCACCTAAACCAATTTGATCCGGTGTCCACGTCTTTGCGCTTTCCGCAAAAAGAGAAGACGAGAGTAGGCAGAGTAGTAGAGCAGTAAAAGAGAGTTTATTCATAAATGATCCATAGTAAGGGTGTTGTACGATTTCATTATGATTAACTCAAGAAAATTTGTCATGCTACAGCTTTTATAGTTTGCGCTTCATAAATTTTATTCAAGAGCTTATCGCCTCGCTCCAGCGGGGAGGTATTGCCATACGGGCGGATAAATTATAAATTTCCTAAAGTTGTGCAGATATTAGTGTTTCACTAAACTGACTCGTCCTCAACTTGGACCGCCGTGCTCCCGCTCGGCATAAATTCGTCCTCAACTTGGACCGCCGAGCTCCCGCTCGGCATAAAGTCATCCTCAATTTGGACCGCTGAGCTCCCGCTCGGCTTTCATCAGTTAATTCAGCACCTTATTGTTATCCGCAATTAGTCAAGCAGTAGTTTGGCGCTTCGAAGGTATTGCCATACGGGCGGATAATTAAAGCCTTATGAAGTCATTTCTTAATTTGCTGTGAAATGTAGGGCGCGGAAAGCTGAGCCACCGGGTTTGATGCGACCTGCTTTGTTTTCGAGAGTCTCTAATTCGAGGGTGTGTTCACCACCTTTGAGTTCATTAAAGAACATCAAAGTCATGGGATAATTGAAGCCACTATGCTTGTGCAGGGTGTCGATGATTTTCGTTTCTTTACCATCAATAGTACATTTGATGATGCCGGCATCGGGGCCGGAAAGCATGTAGGCGCCAATCGCCGTTCCCGTGAATTTGATGCTGAGTTTGGCACCGGCTTTCTTAGTGTAGATCATGGGGCTATTTTGGAAGCGTGTGCGTACATTGCCTTTGTTTTCTTGCTTCCAATTGGGCGGACCCTTTTGCCAGTTACCATCGACTTGGACATCTTCGTAGGGAAGAAAACGTCCCTTGGCATAGGATTTGGGATCGAGTAATTCTTTTTTGGCATGTGGGGTGATTTTTGCGTCTTGTGCAAGGGGCTGAGACCACTGCTTTTCTAAAGCTTTTTGAATCATACTGGCGGCCATTTGATTGCCGTATTTTTTGGGGTGAACACCACCGAAGCGCTGCCAAGTCACCTTTTCTTCATTGATCAGATCGGCGAGTTCTTGAGCTAAATTATTGACCGAGACTTGATGAAACTCAGCGACTTTGCTATGAGCAGAAGTGGAGGGATTCATTTCCCCTTTTTGCGCTTTCTGCAAAATATTTTGATTGACGAAAAAAGTCATGATTATATCGACATTGGGATTGTGGCGCCGTGCTTGGGCAATAATGCCTTCCATGCCGCGAATTGCGTCATTGTAGTTGTAGATACCATCTTGATCATCATTGACCGCAAATTCCACAAAGAGCATATCTAAGGGGCCTTGGCTAAGGATATCGCGCTGAAGACGAAAGGCGCCCGTATCTGAGCAAGTTGAGCTAATGCCGGCAGCAGTGAATTTAAATTCGCTTTGCGGGAAGCGTTCTTGGAGGTACTCCATCATGATCGGACGGTAGCCATTCATTTCGGTAATGGAGCCACCAAGAAAAGCCACATGACCCTTTTTATTACGCTCAAATTGAATGCGACTATTTTTGAAATCACTGCGGGTGATGAAGTTTTTCTCGCCGACGATATCGTGAGCAGAGACTTCGACTTTCTTGCGCGTATGTTTCATCATGAAATCAACAATGGGAGTGGGGTCTTTGAGTGAGTGGGGGTGATGACCCACATCTTTTTTATGAATGACTTCGAAAGTCCCGCCCATTTTTTTGTAGCGCTCTTGGGCAATGGCGGTGTTTTCTGAGACGGGGACAACTTTATCCATATCACCCACCACGTGGATAATGGGAATCTTTGCCTTGGCCAAAGCTTTGAGATTGTCTAAGGGATTTTTCTTATAAGCGAGTGCCTGCGCTTCTGTAAAGCCATAGGCTTTGAGGCAAGTCTTCCAAGCAGCAGCAGCGCCCGGGCCTGAGCCTTTGCCGCCGGGCCAGCTCTTTAAGTCCATGACGGGAGCATCACCGTAAATGGCCGCGACTTTCTCAGGATTTTTGGCTGCCCAATTATAGATGATGAGTCCACCACGGGACATGCCTTCCAAGATAACGCGATCTTCGAAAAGGTGCTCAAAGCGCAAGTAATTGTAAAAATCGTCCCATTTTTTTACGGCCTTGGGGCTGCCAAACATATTGCCCACATTGCAGTAAACCACGTGGTAGCCTTTTGCGAGCATCGCCAGATCAAATTGGGGTTCGTGACCCCAAAAACGCGCCCGCCAGACCCAAGGTTTACCATCGGCAATTTTTTTAGGAACAACAACTTTTGTATCAGGGGTGCTATACATGGTGTAGCCATGCCAATCGGAGACTTTTCCAGGGAAGAGTTGAGTTTCTTTGGCAGAACTTAGGAAACTGAAGAAAAGGAGGACGATGAAAATAGCTAGAGGAGATCTCCAATTATTCATAATGATAGCCTTGTTTAAGAGTTGTATGATAAATGTAGTTTTCTATGGTACGTACTAGTATTGGATTAATTAACAATGAAAAATTAAAATCATTACATTTTTTATGATGTGATTTTTTAAATAAGAAAAAACCTCATTCTGCAAGAAGAAGTTTTTTGTCATTTTGCTATTTTTTTTCAAAAACTATAAGCACTAGCGAAAAAAGCGGGTTTACCATTATAAAATTATGTATTTTAAGGAAATCTGAAATGAAGAAGTTTACGTTGATAGAGATTTTAGTGGTGGTAGCCATTATCGGGATTTTGGCTTCATTACTTATGCCAAATTTATCAAAGGCTAGAGAAAAAGCTATTTCTGTGGATTGTCAAAATAGACTGAGACAATTGCATATTGCCGAAACCATGTGGGGCCTTGATAACGATGATCTTATGGTACGTGTGGGTGGTACGGACGATCCTGATATTGGTGCCTGGCCGGGACCACTTTCGACATACTTGGGGTACCCAGGAGATGTACATGGCCCAGATATTTCTCTAGATTTAAAAGATACAAGTAGCAATGCTTTCAGATGTCCAAAGGCCGATTTGAGTGCGGTAAGGGGTTGGGAATGGACGCGCTATGGCTACAGTCTTTATGCGGGGGATCCTAGACGTGTAAATCCTGATAATCCTAATGACCGTTATCATCCTGTGCAGCGTGGCAATGTCTCAGACCCAATGGGAGCTGTCATGTTTATAGATTCAACATCTCATCAAACGAGAAGTGACCAATACTTCAGAACAATGGACAAGGCTAATTTACATAATGGTACGGATAGAAACGTGATGTTTGTGGATGGCCATGTCCGAGCAAATGTCACACTACAGCAACAGATTGTAGATCCCAATGACCCCACTTATTTTTATTCTTGGGCATTTGAAACTGGACAATAAATCGTTTGGGATCAGGCCTCTGGGATAAATCCCGGAGTTAATCACATTAGCCATCTCCGACGACATTATAAAAGCTAATATTAGCTAGTCGTTTTTATCTCACTAGCTTTATTCTAGTTCAATTGTAAAAATAATCACGATTTCCCATGAAGCGGGGCAAATCTCCTGATCGCCTGGTTAAGGATCTTACCAGACAGACGGATAAAAAGCATCTGCCCATACGGCAGTATCTTGCAGGGGAGCTCGAGAGGGACAGAGTCCTTCTCGTATGGGGCGCACCATGCCTGAGGGTAATGGTAAAAAGCTTCTTGTGGTGGGTTTACTTATTGATGGCTTCTAGCCAAAGGCGAGCCATGACTTCGTGACCTTGGGGTAGGGGATGAATGCCGTCCCAGATCCAGTATTCAGCGGGCGCGTCCTTGAGTTTAGCGTCGAAGGCTTGCTGAGTTTTGATGTGAGTCGCATCGAATTCATTTGCGAGCTTCGCAACAATGGCGCCGAATTGATCGATTTTGGCACGAGCTACTTTGTAAGTTTGAGGGTCTTTGTAGCCCCTTGCCGGAAGTACGAAGGGATCAAAAAGGACAATTTTGAGCTTGGGATTGGCTTGGCGACTTTGCGCTAGGATGAAACGATAATCTTCTTCATACTTTGCCACAGTCTGTTTTTTGAGTAGGTCATTGGCCCCAATGAGAATGGTCAAGACATCGGGCTTGAGTTCGAGAGCATCTTTTTGCCAGCGTTTGCGAAGGTCGCTAACGGTGTTGCCACTAATGCCGCGGTTGCTGAACTTGAGATTAAGCTCTGGCTGCTCATAGTTGAGCTTTCCTGCAATGTTAAAGACATAACTATGGCCAAGAAGGTGGTTTTTATCCCAACCATCGGGGCGACGTGAGCGGCCCATATCGGTAATCGAATCACCAATGAAGAGCAGGTGAGCTTTCTTTTGAAGAATTGTATGGTTTGTGGAGCTTGCGCTAATCGCTGTGGCAATTGTTTCAGCCATGATGGTGGCGCCGGCTTCGTTGGGGTGAACTTTATCGGGGAATAGCTCAGCCTTATCAGTCAAAGCAGTATAGAGATCAATGATTGGAGCCTTACTCTTTTGGGAGACTTGCTCAATGAGAGGAAGTGTTTCTTTTACAACTGTGTCGGTAATACCCCAGCGCTCAGGGAAAACAGGGACGGGCTTACAAATAAAGACCTGAGGCTGACTCTTTAGCTTTTGAAAACTTTGTATGAGGGCGAGGTAATCCGTGACGAATTCACTTTTGTATTGCCAATTCATCGGCTTGGAATCATTGGTGCCCAATTTGATGATGACAATTTGCGGTTCGAAAGCGAGGGCATCTCGGTAGGCATTTGATTTAATATAAGGTGCGTTACCCTTGTTCAGCAGAGTGTGGCCATTGACGCCAAAGTTGCGTACCTCATACTGGTTTCCAAGTCGTTTGCCAAGTTGAGCGGGATAGCTCATTTTATCGCGGTCTTTAATGCCATAACCAAAAGTGATACTATCGCCAACACAGGCGACGCGAATGGGCTCGGAATAAGTTGTCGTGACGAGTAGGAAACAAAGAGACAGGAATGTTTTTTTAAGTGAAAATTTTGATAAAGTCATTTGAGTTAGCTGATTTTTTTATATTGTTATTTACTGATCTAGGCTGGGGGGAGCCCCAATGTTTTAATTGCCTGTGTGGCAGCACCCTCCGGCGGTCGAGGAGCCCTTAAGGAGTGAGAACTTAAGGGTTTTTAAGATAAAATCCACACTCAATAAGCGTATGCCTGCCTGTTTCCGGTAAGCTTGGGCGCGTAGCTTCAAGCGTAGGGATTCTTAAGGGTACAAGTATCCTTGAGCGGGGTCTTGGGCGGAGCCCCAATTTTTTGATTGCCTGTGTGGCAGCACCCTCCGGCGGACGGACTAGCTTCGCAAAAACATAAGTAAAGAGCGCCTTTTTGAAAAATCCCAGACAAGTCAAAAAATACTACGAAAACAAATACCTATCTCCTTTATTTGTAATATTTTGTATTAAATAATCAAATTGTATAATGATTCCGTCAAAAATATATTTTATCAAAAAAAACTGTACATTTTCATCACAAGATAAAAGGGCCCTACACGAATACTTAGATGTAGAAAAAAATTAGACAAGGATGCATCATGAAAAAGCACATATTCACTCTCATAGAATTACTCGTCGTCGTGGCAATCATTGGCATACTCGTCTCACTGCTTCTGCCCGCTTTAGGCAAGGCTCGTGAAAAGGCACAAATTGCTGTGTGTACAAGTAACCTCAAGCAAATTGGAATCGCCACCGTTCAGTCTATGGATGATCACGATGGGGCTTTCCCAAAATCAATCGATATGGCCCCTCAAATTCCTACGCTTGCTAGTTGGGATGATATCTTGGGTTCTTACGACGGTCGTAATATCACTGATGCAGATATCGCAACAAAACCTCACTGGGGCGGATATGTCATAGGAAATTTACCTGGCGGAGCCGATCACGGGGCCTTGTATAGATGCCCACTAGATGACCGTACGAATGGCAATAAGATTGTAAGAACCTATGGACCAACACAAGCTGGCCATAATGGGCAAGGAAATGGCATCTTTGGTCAGGATTTCCACGGTACATGGGCAATGCTTACCATAAAGATTAACGAAATTAACAATACATCGCAAGTGGCTGCTTATACTGAAAACTTACACCCTACAAGCTATTCCAATAATGGTAGCCGCATTGCCATGGGAGGTGCTTGGGGTGACGGCGGCGTTCAGGCACGACATTTTGAATTTAACGGTGATCAGCACTCAAACTTAAAGTATAACTTTCTGATGGTTGATGGTCACATTGAAAAAATGAATTTCATTCAATCACTTATAAAAAATGATGGTTCTCTAGCTGCCACCAACGATGTTTACGAAACCGTTTGGGATAGAGCTCGTTAATTATGCTGGTGAACTTAAGCTGATAAATCAAGCCATAGAACTCTTTGGTGATTGTCGTAGTCTAGATCAGAGCCTGATAAATTTAGTGCTAAAACGTCACCCCTTTTGGTCGAAGGGGCGTCCTCTAAGTATTATAGAGAATGAAATTATTTTGTTTTAGATGATTAGGTAACTTTGCGCTATTATTCTGTTTTCGCGAGGTGAGTGAGGTAATCCAAGACGCTGGCCATTTCGTGACACTCTTAAGTGCTTAATCGTGTAAATTTGGGCAGCTTAGAACTTCGCGGGAGCATATAGAGCTTGGCTTAGGAAGAATCGTATAATAGGAGCCATGGGGACCTCTTCTGACTGGAAGATCAATGCCCTTTTAGGGACTCATGGTTTTGTGATATTATTTATTCCCTCCAGCTCTATTTCTGCGAACTGATAGTGCCCATCGCCTTGATTAGCAAGCAGGGTGAGGCGATAAAAGGTATAGGCTTTGGTATTCTCAAAGGTGTAGCTTCTCTTTGAGAGCCGGGTTGGGAAGGGGAGCTGATTTTTGCGGTGATCCAGCAGCGTCCAGTTTACACCGTCGCTGGAGCCTTGCCATTTCCATTCTTTAGGATCGCGCTTCGGTACGTCATTTGCGGAGGTGAAGGAGTAGCCACTGACCACCCGAGGCGCGGCTAGTTGCACTTGCCACTGCATGGGACGTCTATGATGAACGTAACACCATTTTGTTTTTAGATCGCCATCTACGGACTTATCGATATGTGCCTCAGAGAGGTTTTTCCAAGGTAAATGACCGCTGGGGCAAGTCAAGATGGCTTGAGTAGGCTGGTGAGTTTGAGTAGCCAGAGTCTCCTGTGGCCAGCGCGCACTTACCGCTCTTAGCCAGTGGCGAGTGATGAGTTCATGCCCTTGCGGTAAGGGGTGGATGCCATCCCACAACCAGTAGTCTGGAGATGATGATTGAGCCGCTGTATCGAAAAGGTCTTGGGTCTTGATGTGAACGGCGTCGAAGTCCTTGGCTAGTTTGGCGACAATGGGGCGCAATTGGTCGGTCGCGGAGCGCCGTGAATTCCAAGATCTTTCGTTTTTTAAACTGCCTGATTGTAAAACAAATGGGTCCAAGAGGACGATTTTGAGCTTTGGGTTCATTTTGCGACTGGCACTTAAAATCGTACGGTAGTCATTTTCAAAATCATGGGGTTTAACTTTTTTACCCACATCATTAGTTCCGATCAGAATGGTCAAAAGATCCGGACGCATAGCGATGACATCTTTTTGCCAACGGGCTTTGAGCTGTGCAATCGTATTGCCACTGATACCTCGGTTATAAAAATCTAATTGTGCCTTGGGGAGGTCCACACCCAATTTTCCAGCGATCAGAAATACAAAACTATGGCCTAGATAGTGATTGCGATCACGCTCATTACGGCCCCGGTTCATATCTGTGATGGAGTCGCCGATGAAGAGCACTCGGCTGCCTTTTTTAAAGGCGGGCAGGCGGTGATTTTTAGCGCTAACATCATATTTTTTGGGAGCGTTTTTAAGCGCAGGGCCCTTTAAGGTTTTGATCAAATAACGCGTTGCCTCATATTGTCGATAGCCATTGAATTCAGCATAGCGAACCTCGCAAAATAGGTCCAATTCTTGGCATCGTTTCTGGAGGTGGAAGGCAAATTGAGGGCTGTGGGCGCCGAGGTCATCTTTAAGGTTCTTATCGTAATAGATGGCGACTGGTGGATCGTCTGCACTCACATGAGCATAGGGGGAATATGCTTTGATCCAAGGAAGAAGTTTATGGCGCGAGCTCAAAAACTCATTATTGCTCACGTTGAAGGCATGGCCGCCGTAGCCAATGCGGGTGAGCCAATCTTTCATTTGTTGGGGATCAAGTGAGGTTTGCGGAACTCGCACAGCTGCACAAAAAAGGCGGGTCGATTGACGCGCAATAGGATCAATATTAGAGGGATCGGCCATATCGTCGTGATACGCCAACCAAAGCGATGAGCATCCGCCTGCCGAGGCACCCGTTGCTGCGATGCGAGTGCTATCGATATTCCATTGCAAAGCCTTGCTACGTACAAATTGTAGAGCGCGAGCGGCATCGTTTAAAGGTGCTTTGACCGGTGGTGTAATTCCCGCTGCCTTTGCCTGACTGACATAACGGTAGTTAATTCCGACCACTGAAATGCCTGCCTCTAGCAAGGCCTTGACATCTACACATCCTCGAATGATCTCCTTACTACCCATCTGCCAAGAGCCCCCGTGAATATAGAAGACTAAGGGCGCGGGTTGAGTGGCCGATGCTGAGGGGGCCATCCAGAAATCGAGTACCTGCCGTTCGTGTGTTCCGTAGGCAACATTTATCTGCGTTGGTGTGGGCACCGATTCGGGATAGGTCGGTGGAGCTGCGTGAACAATGCCATTCAATAGGCAGACTATGGCGATTATAATTCTTGTTCTCATTGTCGATTGCATCTTCTTTGTATCCGTTTTTAGTGATGATTTATTATGGCTGTTTGAAATCTGATGCCATGACCACGTCCTTGGTGCGTGATTTTGGCGTAACTTTTAGCTTTGTGATTTTACCATTTACGACCTGTCCCTCAATGACGGTTTTATAAGGTGCGTGCAGTTTAAAGGTGGCGTTCCAATCTTTGGGCCAAGCGGGTTGCAGAAAGATTTTTTTGCCATCGCTCTGTAGGATCATTGACTGGAAAGCTTTGGTCAAAATACCACCATGGTCTTGATCGGGAATCCAATCCATATTGGGGCCCCAGAAGGCCGGAAAACGCGAGCCTTTATGCTTGTTTTTTGCTCGTCCTACCAAGTTTTTTTGAGCCTCGTCGGCAAGCCCTAGGTAGGCCATGAAAATTTCATCCTGACGCCAGCCGCTGTTGCCGCGTGCTTTGCGGTGGTGCAGAGTGCGCCTTGCCATTTCCGCATTTGCTTTCTCGAAAGAGGCCAAGCGGAAGGGAAAAACACAGTAAAGTTCAGGAACTTCACCATTTTTACAGACAGCAAATTTTTCAGCTGGCGCAAAAATCGTCTCACCTTGATATTCACGGGTCGGAAGCGGTGGGACTTTTGCCTGTACTTGCGCCCAGTATTGGCGTAATTTAGGGCTACTCAGGTGTTCAGGTAAGTCAAGTAAACGATTGGTGACCGCGCGCATGCCCGATACGGGATCCATGGGGTTGGTACATTCCCACCAAGTTTCCAAGGCCTGAGCTGGGTTCATTACCAGCTTGCCATTTTTATCGGTTTGGTAATGTTCGACAAAGAATTTAAGAACTTCTGTGGCAAAGGGGAGGGTGGTTTCTTTGAGGAATTTTTCGTCGAGGGTGTGCTCGTAGCGATCGAGCATCATAAAAGTCATTTCGAGTCCAGAGACCCACTCCCACTTGTGATAGCGATTATCTTGGAGTTTGTCTTTTCGTTCTTCAAAAGGTTTTTTTCCATAGGTCTCTGCAAACATTTCTCCCCAAAAATACATACATTCGGGGACATAGATGCCACCGTGGCCCGTATGGCGTCGTGTGCGCTGCTTGTGGTATTCAAATAAATCCTGACAGTACATTTTGTAGAGGGGCTTGGTCATTTCCACATCACCGGAAGTTAGCATGCTGATATAGGGGAGGCGGGTGTTTTGCCACCAGTAGCCAGAACCCCAGCGACGGTAATCTGGCCCGCGACTTTTTCCGTCTGCAAAGCCCTCTACGGTAAAGATCGAGCCATTAAATTTAATCGGATAGGCGCCACGTCCAGCACAGGCGTTGATGTAGCGCTGCAATGCATAGGCACGACTCACGATATAGGCATCTGTCAGCGAGCGCTCAGGTTTTTCTTCAGCGATTTTTTCCCCATTGTGATAGAGGGCAATAGTTCCCGCCTGGGAATCTATGACAACTGCAAGGTGGTTCCATTCTTCGGGGACGAGGCAGTCCTTTACCATTAAGACCTTTTCGCCTACGATGAGGCGCAAGCTATTTCCTGGGTATGTATCGAGAAGAAAGCCCTCATTACTACCCACCAAAGTTTTATTTAAAATACGAACGCTGCCCGCATGGGTATCTGGGAGAATCCAGGCCTCTGCTGTTAGTGCAGGAGAATTGGTCCATTGATCCGAGTTGGGTAGCTCCGTATGCAAGTTCGGCGTCGCAGAAAAAAGAAGTTCTTTCGGATTAAAACCGCTTAGGCTCTCTTGATCTTGAGCGAGCTGGCGAATCGCGTTTTCATCCAATGCCACATTCAGCAAGGAAGTGCGTCCCATCTTGCCTGCAAAGCGGCTATTGCCATTCGAATCGATTCCGAAGCTGAAATTGAGTTTGTTTGCGGGGATAAGGCTTTTGCTAATCTCATTTTTTGAGCTTTGAGTGGCGTGAATCCAACTTCGTTGCCAAAAAGCCTTCCACCATGCAGCGTGTGCGGAGCGACGTTTTTCGAAAGGGATTGACTCGGTCTGCGCAATAAGTTGTTCCAAGGCATTTAGCCATTGGTGTTCTGTCGCGGGGTGTTCGGTATGTACGTAAATATCGAAGCGATGATTCTTCGATTGCGGCGAGAGTAGATGGGTGTTATCAATTTTTTTGCCGTTTTTCGTCGTGATAATAGCTCCAAAAGTTCGGTGCAGTAGCGGATCTGTACGTTTGAAATCGGCCATGCCCTGGATTTTAGCATGCATTGCGGGGCCCACGGATTTGATATTGCGATGATACCATCCGATACGGTCTTTTTTATTGTTGAGAAGATTGTCTGGTTCCATTACCGTGGGGCCGAGATTGCCCCATTTTTCTCCAGGTCTGGGTCGAAAGAGGTGAACATCGCTACATTCCCAAGAACTTGGTATAGAGAACTGCTTTGTACGCCATAGCTCAATCGACGCAGTCGCTGCTGTTTTCTGTGGGCCATTAAATTCGGCATGAATCACTGGATTATTCGCATCGACCCAGAGGCGGATGTCGGTGTCGCCATAACGGGCCTTCAGAGTCCCGTCGACTAAACTAAGTGTTTGTAAAAAATCATTGCTAGCTGGAGCTGGAGCTAGTTTGATTCGTACTTTGCCCACTTTTAGTAGACGTCCATTATCCCCCCAAGAATCAGTTCTAGAAATATAGAAGACGAGGTCGCCGTTGGGTTCAATCCACGCATTGATGCCGGTGGAGCCATTGCCGAGTGGCATCGAACCATGCTGATCCTTACTGGGGCTATCCCAAACTACATTGTAGCGATCTGGTGAGCTGGCAAAAAGTGCCGAGGATAACATTACAATAACTAGTAGTAAAGTTTTAAGGGAGGGCATAACAAAGACCTATTGAGAATTAAAGTATATTTTGCATAAATAATTGTGGACTAGGAGGCGTTTAGTTTCCTTGTAGTATTTGGATTTTAAAAGTGCTACTCATCCTTTTTTGCGAGTTTGTTGAGGTAGTCAATCAAGCTAGCGAATTCATGGACCGTGAAGTTATTCATGAGGGCAGGTGGCATGAGTGAAGTGGGCAGCTTTTGACGGCTGGAGATTTCGCTTTTCTTGAAGCTATGCTCCTCACTCGAGATATCGCGCATGGAGACGCTATCACCACTCTCGTCAGTAACAAAGCCCATGATGCTCTGGCCACTTTTTAGGCTGATCATTTGGGTCGCAAAACCTTGAGAAATGGATTTGTTGGGAAGCAAGATAGATTCCACCAAATCTTGACGACGGAGGATGCTGGCGATATTGCCGAGGTAGGGGCCTTTGGGAGCCTCATCAGGCGATACAGTATGGCAAGCGGAGCAACTGGCGCGAGTATAAATGGCTTCACCTAAGGCGGCATCACCTTTTTTATAGTTGATCACTTGTGTCATGGCATCTTCCACTTTGAGACTGGCGATCTTGGGCGTTTTATCTTCGCCAGGCGCTTGAATGCGTAGGCTGCGCATAGCGGCTTTTGCCCAAGCTTTGACCCCTTCATTCGGGTGATTGATTACAAGACGAATGCGATTGTTGAGGTAGGGATTACTAGAACGGTGAGCCGCTTGTATGAGGTTGGCTTTTTTATTGTCGTCTTGCCAAGTTTTATCAATGGCGAGACGGCTTTTGTGTTGAGCTTCCTTACCGATACCTTTAGCATTAGCCAAATGGAGCAAGGCTTGGGCCGCCCATTGATCTTCAAAAGGAATTGTGGGCTGACTTAAACTTTTAACAAATTGATCGGTATAATTCTCGAGTTTTGGGGAGTTGAAAAGTTTTTTGCGTACTTCGCTACGGACTTTTACCGCTTTATTATCGCGCAGGATTGAGCTCAATGCAGCCATCATTGCGGGGTAAACTTTGGGGTGATCAATTTTTATCAGTAGCTGAACGGCTTGAGCTAAACTTGAGGCGCTGGATTTTGAGTTATGTGCAGCACTGATGATGAGGGGGACAGCATTGGGTGGGATGTTATCTTTATCAGCAAGTTGGCTCAAAACTGTGGGCAAGAGGCTCGCATCGCTTTCGGCTAATTTAATGATTTGCACGAGGCCACGATCATTTTGGATGCGATTTTTACCGATTTCTCCCACTATAGCAGCATTGAGTGCTTTAGGAGTTTGAGGTGCTTCAAGGAATTGGTTCAGAGTTTCGAGGATTGATTCAGAGGCTTCCCAAGTGGCTAACTGGTAGTAAGGGCCACGGGTATCGGGACGAGTCGACCAGCTATCTCCTTGCCACTGCGCTTCGCGATGATAAAGGCGTGCAAGGACAGCAATGATGGCTTGCTGAATTTGCCCATTTTTTTCTTTTTGTACTTGGGTGATGAGTTTTTGAACGAGCTTGGGGTCGTGCATGCGCATGAGGGCAAAACTGGCGCCTTGGCGTGTAGTGGGTGACCCGAGTTTAAAAAGGGCGGCTTGATAAGCATTGAGCTTGGCAAGAGCCTGGAAAGCAGTGTGAAAAATGAGCTTGTCTTGACTAGCAAGTTGATCGGCAATGACATAGGCCAAATCCATTTTTTCTTGACGAGTGGCAGCAATGATAGCTTCGAGGACCAGTTTCGGCTGATTTGATTTAAGTGCAGCCTTTAAGAATTCAGAAGGTACGGGACTCGCTTGTTGAGTGGTTCTTTTGTCAATCGCCATGTCACCCAGAGCGCGTACGACGAAGGGCATGAGTTCTTGCTCATTGTCAAAAGCTTGCGTGAGAGCCTTGATGACGGCTTCACTGAACGTGCTATCGACACCGCGCTGAGAAAAAGTATAGAGTAGGGCGATTCTATTATCTAAGTTGAGCTGTTGATTTTGCGTTTCCCGCAAAAGCTTCTCTTGAGTTTCCTTTTTAAAAGGCTTGCGTAGAATCATGCGCTGAGCATTGAGGCGACGAACGTGACTCCTTGAGTTTGCGATGAGCGCAATCAGTTGATCTTCACTGAGTTTTTCAAATGGTGGCAGTGCCTCGGCTTGGAAATTCTTAGGGCGTACTTTTGCAATATAGCCTTGATCAACTCCCTTCCAAAAATAATTAGCGGGTCCCTTCCATGAAGCTTGATAGATGTTGCTTAGACCATCCACATCAGCATCAGTTGGACGCGTCATTTTAATGAAGATATCTGGCTTTTTTTCTTCCTTAAGAAGACTTCCTTGCTGAGTTAATATGTGACGGTAAGAGCCCTGTCTTCCCCAGTCGCAGGTGTAGGGGCGTTGATTCCACTCGGAGGGAATTCCAGGCTCGCCGAGATAAAAAGCTCCCACACCAGAACCACCGCCATAATCGGCTAAGGGCTGAATGATTTCATCTTGGAAATTCATGTAGAGGCGCGGGTAACCGTGATCCTCTAAACCGCTGTGCTGATGCATGCGAACATCCCATCCACCACCATCATTGGTATTATCCCTGGAGATCATATCGAGCTTGGGTGTGATAGCGATACCGTAAATATTTCGGGTTCCGCCGGAAAAGAGTTCCATACCGGTACCATCAGGGCGAAAGCGTACGACGCCCCCACCGCGCAATTGCATCTCGCGTCCATCTGTACCTGTAGCCTTCATAAAGCCGAAGTCACCCACGGCAATATAGATCCAGCCATCAATCCCCATTTCCAAACCATTGGTGGTGTGGTCAGCAGAACGATCTTTAAAGCCAAAAGCAATATTGGAAATGAGGCGTTTGGAGGAATCGGCCATGCCATCGCCATCCTGATCGTGGAAAACGGTGATATGCGGAGGGTGCAAAACATAAAGGCGGTCGTGATCCCATACAATGCCGCGAGGTGAATCAATGTCACGCACAAATTCCGTGACTTCATCGGCACGGCCATCAGCATCATTATCTCGCAAGCGCAGGATACGTCCACGACCGGGATTGCGGTTACCAGACGCATTACCATCGGAGGAGACATAGAGATCACCACTAGGGGCAGCTGCGACATAGGTGGGATAATTGGCCATTTGCCAAGGAGCAAAAATTGATTTCTCAAAACCCTCGGGAACTGAAATGTCTTTGAGAAGTTCCTTTTCTTCGACGGGGGACAAACGATGAGGATGGGGCTTGTAGTTACCGCTTTTTTTAAATTGATCTAAACTAACCGGGACACTTACTTTTTGAGTTCTCTCATGAAGTTTGAGTTTTTTGCCTGCTTGATCGAATAAGTTGAGTTCCCATAAGCTGGGCCACATACCGCGTTCTTGGCGTAAAAAGGTGACGCGTAAATATGAGGTATTGGTGGCTTTAAATTGATCTTTGCGAAGACCGCCTTGAGTATTTTTTGAGGCATCAAAAAGAGTTTCCCAATTTTTTCCATCTGCGGAAGTTTCAATTCTATACTGTGTCCATTGATCACGCATTTCCCATTCGATTTGCGCAGCTTGAATGGATTGAGGCGTTTCAAAATTTACTTGTAACCAAGCTGGAGCTGAGCCTGAATTTGCACACCAACGAGTTTTCGGATTGCCATCAATCACATTAGCCATGAAGTTTTTATTGCTCGTTTGAGTAGAACTAGCAGACAATTTAACAAAAATTGCATCGGCGGGAGGAGCAGTGCTAAGGGGCTTTTTTGGGTCCGCTTTAAAATCTTTATTCAGGATGGTGACTAAGTTGCTGCCCGTGTAGGCTTGATGATAAAATTTTTGATCCAGTTTATCGCAAGCCCAGAGCGAGCCACGCGTGACGAGCTCGAGGTATTTGTCACTCGCTACAACCTCGTTGTAGTGACCGAGGGAAGTGGAAAAAGAACGTGCGCCATGTTGGGTATTGACCCAAGCAACTATGGCGGTGTCGACAATGTCTTTTCCTTTTTTATTGTATTTTTGAGTTCCTTGTAGAAGAGGCTCTGCAGTATAGATTTCCTCATTGTTGTAGAGTTCTTCTTTGCCAGTTACCCAGTTCTGAAAACCCTTGGTGATGGGGTGACTTTTATCCGTGACTTCTACTGCAACGGGAAGATGGGGACCATGGCGAGTAGATTTGAGACCAATGTGTTTATTCCAGGCTTCGTTTTTTTCTCCGCGAAATGAGTGCATGGCGCAGTGAAGGTGAACGGCAGGAATGCTTTCATGAGCTTTGAGAATGTTATCCACATGCTTGTTGTCTTTATTAGTGGCGGCACATTCGTCGTGAATAATGAGGTCGTAGCCCTCGGCCCAATTGGGGTCATCAAAGAGGGGCAAAGGTGGATTGGGGGATTTGCTCAAGCTGACATAGGCATCGACGCGAATATTGGCACGCGATTGAATGCCTTCGGATAAAATTTTATGCTGAGCTTCATAATCGTGGCAGCAGCCACCCGCAATTAGCAAGGCTTTGATGGGGCGCTGATCAGTTTCCTTAACTTGAGCTAAGCCTGAGCTCTGAGCGAATAGCTCAGTAGAAAGAAATATGAGTAGGGAATAAGTTAGAAATTTCATTAGAGTTTACTTGTTTTTTAGGGTGAGTTCTGTGCCGGTGTAATCATAGAGGCGGATTTCACGGATGCTGGGCCACATGTCTTTTTCCTGGCCGAGAATATTGATGCGCATGTAACGCATGTATTGGATTTTGGCGAGATCCTTACGGGTTCCTGCAGTCGTATTTTTTGAAGCGTCAAATAAGAGTTTCCAATTTTTCCCATCGCGGGAAGTTTCGATGGAGTATTGCGTCCATTGATTTTGAATCTCCCATTCAATCTCGATGGCCGAAAGAGAAGTCATACGCAGAAATTCTAATTGAAACCAAGTCGGCTTTTTTGCGGAGCTCGCACACCAGCGAGTCTCACTATCACCATCAATGGCAAAGGCCGCCATTTTTCCCTCTTGACTTGTTGTAGCTGAAGTTTTCAGAACCGTATCGAAAGGCATTTCGATAACAGTATTATCTCCTGTGTAAGGCTGGTGATAGGAGGGAGAGCTGAGTTTACCACAGGCCCAAAGAGCACCACGTGTAACCAGCTCAAGGTAGCGAGGAGCTTCCACATTGTGAGTGAAGTGCCCCATGGAAGTTGAGAATGATGGGGCGCCATACTTGGTGTTGACCCAAGCCACAATCGCTTTATCGGTGATGTCTTTGCCGTTTCTTTTGTACTTTTGAGTTCCCATGGCAATGGGAGTCGCGCCATAGACTTCGGCGTTATTGTAGAGTTCTTCTTTATCGGTTACCCAGTTATCAAGAGTTTTTGTAATCGGGTGCTTGGGTTCAAGAACTTCTACCGCAATAGGAACATGGGGGCCATGTTTAGTTGAGGAGAGTCCAATGTGTTCGTGCCATTGGTTATCTGAGCCGCGAAAAGAATGAATGGCGCAATGAAGGTGAACGGCAGGGACGGTTTGGTGAGCCTTAAGGATATTGTTGAGGATTGTTTCATCTTTGTTCACGGCCGCACATTCGTCGTGAATGATGAGATCATAGCCTTTCGCCCAATCGGGGTTTTTGAAAATAGGTAAGGAAGTGTTGTGATCCTGATCACGTGTCCAAGCCACATCGACGCGGATATTCGCGCGTTCTTGAATGCCTTTGGAGAGGATTTTTGTCTGGGTGGCATAATCGTGACAGCAACCACCCGCAATCAGTAGGGCTTTGAGAGTTTTGCTTTCGCTTGAAATCGGACTAGCTAAAACAGGTGCGGAATCTTCTTTGAGAAAAGCTTTTTCATCTAAAGTATTCACCACACCTTCGTTTAATTGGCCTCCACAGCAATCTTCAACAGCGGATAAATTAATTGTTAAAATACTAATTAGTATAAAAAATGCTGAAGATTTACTTATAGACAGGGATGGGCTTAAAAACATAATGTGATCCTAATTTTAATGACGTTGATTATTTAGATTCTAAACTGTGTGAAAGACCGTTTGTAACATGAAACATCAAAGATTCCGATTTTATTATATAATTTGCCGTTTCCAAAATAAAGAATTATGCAGCTCAGAAAGCTGAATTTCTTATATTTAAACTAGACGAAGGATCGTGGGTTAAATTAATTTAAAGTTAACTTTATTTTTCATAAGTCTTGTTTTTGAGCTAAAAACATTATAAATTTAATATAGTTAAGCGCTTATAAATAAATACAATATTGTATAATAAAAAAATAATTTTGGGTTTTTGTTTCAGATCATCAAAAGACTGGTTTCTAATTATATCTGTTTATCGTCTTATAAGTGAAAGATAAGGTGTTTGTATGAAAAAATTTAGTTTAATAGAGCTTTTGGTTGTAGTGGCTATAATTGGAATTCTGAGTTCCTTCTTACTACCTTCATTAGCACAATCGCGAGACAAAGCGAAGCAAGCTGTCTGTAAAAATAATATGAAACAAATTGCTATTTTGTTTGCCCTGAATGCCGACGATAATGAAGGGCGTTTCCCTGAGTCTACCAGTCATCAATGGCCGGGTTATGGACCTGTATCTTGGGATGATAATTTAAGTGCTTACGATGGACGAGATTTATCTACTACTCAAAAAAATGCAGGTAAGCTTAATGGGAGTGATTTTAATAACGATGCAGGTATATATCAATGTCCTACAGATGACATAGAAAGATTATTTGGGACTGATCCAGATTGTCTTCCTTTGACATATAGTGCATCTGCATTTTTTGACAATAATGGAATAGATAATAAAAGCAGAGGTATTATTGGAGTCACCTGGGTTGGCAGAATGCCTTACGCGATCAAGTTAAATGAAATTAGTGACCCGAGTAATACTATATCTCTAGCGGAGATAATGAGAACAGGTCAAATGGTAGGTAGATACTGGGGAAGTGGTGTAAATGCCGACACCATTAATAGTACCCCTGAACTAATCCCCCATGATGGTTTAACTGGTTCCAACTACTTATATACTGACGGTCATGTAGCAAAAACTAGTTTTTATAAAACTATAAGCAAATCAGACGGTTCATTAGCAAGTACTTCAAATATTACTGATACTCAATGGGATGCACAATGAATGTTAGTGAAGTTCGTACTTCCTTAAGTCGTGCATTTTCTTTACTTATAACTTTTTAGTTGATACTTTTTTAAGTAAGTGTGAAGTTTTTTTTGCGCTCAAAACAATTCATAAATTTACCATATTGTAATTATTTATATAAAAATTACATAAAAAGTAATTTCATGTTTGAATTCTATGTTCTATTGGCATAAATTTAAATGCATCAATCTCGGAATAATAAAATGGATTTACTTACTCTAATCAATCGAGCAGGACGGCAACGTATGCTGACACAGGAACTGATGAAATTACATCTCATCAAGTCATATAATATTCCCTACAGAGGGCATGTGAATCAGGATATATTGGAGTGTGTTGAAAGTTTTAATTCAACGCAAGTTATGTTGGGTGCTAAGCCCGACAATAACTTGCGAGTTCAAAAAGCGATCTCGGTGGTGAATGAGGCCTGGATGAAGTTCATTGCTGCTTTCGAAACTCATGAACTCGATGATGTTGTCGAACTCAATACAGTTGTTTTAAAAGAGATGGATCACCTCGTCACAGAACTCGTTTTACAATATTCAAAATCCTGTAAAGCCTAAGCTTTAAAGGATTTAAGCTTATTGAATTGTAAATGGAAGACTGTTTCCAAGGACATTCTCTACCCACGACCTGTATAGAGAGTTAGATTGATTACAGGTCGAAGGTAGGAATACTTTATTAAACAAGATGAGTGAAGAAACTGTGACAAGTCTTCAGTAAAATTCTCAATTTTTTATGGCGACCCAGTTAACGATGTGTCATGACCTATGCGCCGTTTCTTCAGAACGGGATGTAGCGTAAATTAAGGTCCTATGGTTAAAAACCATAGGCTGACTGATGCTTCGAGCCTTCGGCACGGTTAGAATTCCCCTCAAAATAAAGAACTATATCGTTAAATGGATAATCGAATTTTTTGTTCTGCTTTTGGAATCCTTATTTTTTCCTAGCATAGTTTGTATCTGCGATGGCAATTCAGAGATCCTATAGTTAGTATATTATGACATAAATAACCTAAGGATATGAATGGCTAAAGAGTACCATACTCGACAGACTCTTCTGTATAAACTTATTGATTCCAGTGATGAAAAATCTTGGGATGAATTTGTCCGTTACTATGAAGGATATATTTATGTGGTGATCCGTAGCCTCGGAGTTAATCAGCATGTGGCCGAAGATTTGTTGCAAGATGTGCTGATCAAAGTTTGGAAATCTCTTCCCAATTATGAATACCGTGAGGGTGAATGCACCTTCCGAACTTGGCTTTGCCTCGTAATCCGCAGTACGGTATACAACTTTTTTAAAAAGAAGTCGACACGCAATGATACGAAGAATGTGGATTATGATTCGACCTTGCATGCACTCAACACAATTACAGAACCCGAGATCAATAAGATAGCTGAAATTGAGTGGAAGAGCTACATTTCGAATATGGCTTGGGAGAATGTGAAAGATGAGTTTCCCAAAAAATCCCGCGCGATATTTGAAGCCTCAATTCACGAAGAAAGTAATCAATCACTCGCAGAGAAATTTGATGCGAGCCCCGGCGCGATTCGAGTTTATAAATCCCGAGTTAAAAAAGTTCTTCTACGTGAGATTGCGCGTCTGAATACCGAACTGGGCGGCTAATTCCGAATTTGATATGAGCCGACTTGAAGAAGGATTTGATAAGAAGTTTGCCGATTTTTATGATGAGGTGGAAGACTCTGACGAAATGCCCTTGCTCGATATGTTGGAAACGATCAAAAATCGCTACACAGATTTCGAGTATGTGGATGAAGGCGGAATCAAAGCCATCAAAACTTGCCGAGATTTAAAAACCGGTCGAATTGTGGCCATGGCGAGTTTAAAGAATGATGCCAGTGATCTAGAAAAAGAAGCCTTTTTGCGCGAAGCGCGTTTAACTGCGACACTTCAGCATCCAAATATTATTCCCATGCATGATTTAGGCCTCAAGGGTCGCCACCCGTGGTTTACGATGAAATTTATTTCGGGGTCCTCCCTCGAACAAATTCTCAAAGAAATTCAGGAAGGAAAATCTTTTCAACACAGCGATTTGAGTGATCGCCTCGACGTTTTTATTAAAGTATGTGATGCGATTGCCTATGCCCATTCTAGGGGCGTTTTACACTTGGATATAAAACCCGATAATATTCAGATCAGTGAATATGGTGACGTCTTGCTTTGTGACTGGGGTTTGGCGAAAGTAATGGCATCCGTGTGTGATGAAGACTTGCTAGAATATTATAGTTTTAATCCCAAAGATACTCATTTAACCCTCGACGGCGTGATTAAGGGCACACCTGGCTACATGGCGCCCGAGCAAACGCCTTTGGTGAAAAATAAAAAGGGCGTTCACACCGATATATTTTCTCTTGGTTGTGTGCTGTATAAAATTTTGACTTTTCAAAAACCTTTTCGCGGCAAAGATTTAGATGAGATCATGACCAAAACGGCCAATTGCGACTTCCGCAAACCCAGTGAAATTGACTCATCAATCCCTCTATCTTTAGAAGCGGTTTGTTTAAAAGCGATGTCTATGGATCCTAAAGAGCGTTATGTGAGTGTGGTGAATCTCCAAAGAGATATTTTGAATTATCGTAATGGTTTTGCGACCCGTGCAGAAAATGCCACCTTAGTGAAGCTCATGAGTCTGTGGTTCAAGCGTCACAAGGCGATGAGTTTGGCTGTGAGTCTTTTGGTTTTGATTAGTTTATTTACCGCTTTTTTTGCCGTTAATAATCTCAAATTAGAAAAGATAAATGCTTTGCAACTTGCGGAAAAATTGAGTTTAGAAAAAGAGTTTCACGTTAAAATGGGTAAAGATGCTGCACCACGCTTTTTTAATCGTGCTCAAATTGCCTATAATACCTTTAATTTTGATGATGCAGTAAATTTCTGTGATTCAGCAGTGGAATTGGATCCAAGTCTTAAAGAGGCCTGGAGTTTAAAGGGCTTATTGCACTTAATTTATCAAGAATTTGATATGGCCATACAAGCTTTTCATAAAGGAGGACAATCACCAAAGTTACTGAATTTATCAGAAGATTTTCTCAAGATAAAAGCTAAGGATGAGAATGAGTTGCCTTTGAATCAACTCGTTAACTTATTTCGGCAAACTATGGATGAAGGTTTACTGGAGTTAGCAGGTAGTCTGATTCATTATACTGCCTATTCTGAAATGCCTGTGGAGAAGCGTATCGAGTATTGTAAAGCTTTTTTGATTGCTCACAATAAAAAAACTTTGGAGAGATATTACAAAGGGCAAAAAATTAATTTTATTTATGATGCCGAAAGTCGTCACTTAGATGTCTCCAATAATAGGTGGATGCATACGGCTTTAATTCTACAAAACTTTCCTGCTCTTTCAGCCAATCTTTCCCACACTGGGATCAATAATTTTATTTGCTTTCGGAATCAACCTCTACAATATCTTGATGTGAGCCACACAGAGATTATTGAGTTACACACCTTAGAGAATGATGATTTGCGGGAGTTAAACCTCGCTCACACCGGTGTGGTTAATTTAGTTAAACTGAATCAGCTGTCTATTCGTAAACTTAATGTGAGCCACACGGCTATTCGCAGTTTGGCAGTTTTTCAGGGATTTAAGGGTCTAGATGAGCTGATAATCCATGAGGGCCAATTCAAGCTTGAAGCTCTTAAAGCTTACCTTCCAGAAACTGAAATTATTGTAGTTCCTTAAGTTTAGTTCAGCTGTGTGTTAGTTTACTGTTTGTCACTTTGCTCTTTAAGTCCTGTTTTTTATGTAAACAACTCTAAAGGATCCATGACAAAATTTTTACTCTTTATACTCAGTTTAGGACTAAGCCTAATCGTTCAAGCTAGTAGCAAACCCAATCTTATTGTGATTATGGCCGATGATTTGGGTTATGCGGATGTGGGCTTTAACGGCTGTAAAGATATTCCTACACCAGGAATTGATTCTATCGCCAACAATGGTGTCAAATTTAGTAGTGGCTACACGTCGTATTCAGTGTGCGGCCCTAGTCGCGCCGGTTTTATCACAGGGAGGTATCAGCAACGCTTTGGCTTTGAGCGCAATCCGCAATGGAATTTAACTGATCCCAATTCAGCTTTGCCTAAAAGTGAAATGACGATTGCGGAATCATTGCAGCAAGTCGGCTATCATTGCGGCATTATTGGCAAGTGGCATTTGGGTGCGGAGCCCAGTTTGAGACCCAATCAGCGTGGCTTTAATGAGTTTTTTGGTCATTTGGGTGGAGGTCATGCCTACTTTCCAGAAAAGCTTCGCATCATCAAGACGGAAGATGTAAAAAATGAGATGGATTCCTACGCAAGTTACATTACGCGCAATGATACACCAGTGAAAACCACGAAGTATTTAACCGATGAATTCAGTGATGAAGCGATTCGCTTTGTGGAGAAAAACTATGAGCAGCCTTTTTTCTTGTTCCTTTCTTATAATGCGCCTCACACCCCCTTGCAGGCCACGCAAAAATATCTCGATCGTTTTCCTCATATTGAAGATCAGAATCGTAGAACATATTGTGCTATGGTCAGTGCCATGGATGATGGTATTGTACGTCTCATGAAAAAATTAGATGCGCTTAAAATTAAAGATGATACCATTGTATTTTTTCTTTCTGATAATGGGGGACCTACAACAAAAAATAACTCAGATAATGGAGATCTTAGGGGTAAAAAAGGGGATGTCTTTGAGGGTGGTTTTCGCGTGCCTTTTGCCATGCAATATCCCAGAGAATTGAAGCCAGGTCAAACTTATGATCTGCCCGTGAGTTCATTAGATATATTTGCGACCATCGCAAGTTTAGCTCAGTCACCCACTCATGCGGATAAACCCTTAGATGGCGTTAATTTACTCCCCTACTTAAAGGGAGAAAAATCTGGTGCTCCTCACGAGCAAATTTACTTACGTAAATTTGATGGAAATCGGTATTCGATAAGAAATGGATCTTATAAGATGATAATTCCTTGGCGCGGAGCTCCCCCTCAGTTATACGATCTAGAAAATGATATGGGAGAAAAACAAAATCTCGCAGCTCAATATCCAGAGCGAGTTAAAGAACTCAAAGCTTTACTTAAACAGTGGGATAGTGAATTAATTGATCCGGTATTTTTAGGCCTAATTCATACACAAGCGTGGAAAAATAGAAAAAAGAAAAAAGTTCAATAAGAGGACATAAATGAAGTATTTTAAATCAATTTTAACAGCCTTTTTGGCTTTGAGTTTCCACTTATGTGCGGAAAATCTTCAGCCATTACATCCTAGTGCTGATCGAGCACCCTTAAATTTTGATGATGCGCAAATTGTAGTGAGCTCCAAAACTCAAAACTCCATGAAAAAGCGTCAATCTAAAGAAAATGGTGTCTGGAGTATTCAGAATTCGGCTAGCAAAAGTTTAAAAGTCTCATTTCAAGTACAAGGAGCCCAAGGTTTAGACTTTCGCTCAAAAATCTGGATGTGCCTCGATATTTCCAATAAAGGAATTGAAAAAATTATGGTTCGTGGGCGTGCCTTTGAGTCTTGGAAAGAAACGACGGGTGGTTTAGCCCTTGAAGCAGGTGAGAGTGGAACCCTCTACATTCACTTGCCTAGAGAAGTGAATCATATAGAGAACCAAACCTATCTTTATGGTAATATTAAAGGTTTTCCCAATGGAACTTATGGATCAAGATGGAAGCAATTGAATTTAGACAATGTCCGTAACTTAGACCTCGATATATTTTCTGCGTCAGCTGAGGTCAACTTAGTGATCAGTGACTTGAGAGGCATGGTTGATTTTGTCGATGTCAAGGATTATCAATTTTCGCCTATCAAGCGACCTTACGTGGATGCTTTTGGTCAAAATGTTTTAGAGAAGTGGCCTGGGAAGGTAAAAAGTTCTGAGCAGTTACAAGTTCATTTAAAAGAAGAAATGAAAGAGATAGAGAGCCATCCAGGAGGCACTAATTTGAGTGTTTATGGAGGGAATCTATTAAGCCCAAAACAACAAGCAACAGGACATTTTTATACCGTGGAAATTGATGGGAAATGGTGGTTTGTTGACCCTCAAGGATATTTGTTTTGGTCATTTGGCTTAACGTCGATTGGCTATGGTGGCGATACTTCTGAGCCTGCTTTGGCAAAGTTAAAAGAAGCTGCTAGCTCAGATGGATTGATTAAGGGAAGAAAACCCGGTACATGGAATCCATCACAGAGCAATTTACAAAAAAAATATGGTAAAAATTGGCGTCAAACTTACCCAAAGATGATCAATCGTCGCCTGCGTTCATGGGGCTTCAATACTTTAGGGAACTGGACGAAAAAAGAGTTTTATGAACTTAAAAAGATGCCTTATACTTTAGCTGTGCACTTTTGGCGTCCAGAAATCAAAGAAGGCAAGCAGCTTAAGTCTTTACCAGATGCCTTTCACCCTCACTTTGAAGAGAGTTTAAAGAAAACTCTAGCGAGAAATCAAGTGCAGGCAAATGATCCTTGGTGCATTGGGTTTTTTATTGATAATGAACTCGATTTTGGTCAGCAATCAGTCCAAACTGCCGAAATCATTTTGAATGGCCGCAAAGACTCTCGTTCACGTCAAGTAGCCATAAAGCACTTGCAAAAAAAATACCAAAATATAAAGCAACTCAATTCGTCTTGGCGCAAAAATTATCAGTCTTGGGATTCGATTGAAGGAGCTTTGGCCAAGAATCAAAAGAATTGTAAACGTGACCTCTTAGAAATCAGCGCTCTTTACTTGGATCGATACTTTTCTGTGTGTTCGAAAATGATGAAAGAGTATGCGCCTAAAAAACTGTATTTAGGCAGTCGTATTCACTTTAAAGAAAATAATTATGCCTTGATTGCGTCATCGCGTCACTGTGATGTGGTGAGTGTGAACTATTACGACTTTAGTCCTCTGACAATTAAGTGGCCGAAAGAAATCAATAAACCGATGATTATTGGCGAGTACCACTTTGGCACAATCAACGAAAAAGGTGTTTGGGGTGGTGGCCTTTGTACGTCGGTAGATATTAAACACGCAGCTGAGCAGTTTAAAGCCTACACGGAACATGCGTACAAGGACCCACGTTATATAGGTGCCCATTACTTTCAGCTTCAGGACCAAGCCGTAACCGGACGTCCCGACGGGGAAAATTATCGCATTGGATTTGTTGATATTACCGATCAACCCTACGATGAAATGCGTAGTCGTGCCCGCGAAGTTGCCGAAGCGATGTATTCCGAAAGGTTGGATCAGAAGCCCCTTCGCCCCAATTTTGTCCAAAGCGCAAAGTAAGTTGTCATTAGTTCACGGATATTGTAGGTATAATAGAATAAACAATGTTGCCAAAAATCATCGTAATGGTAGGGTTTTTAATTAGCCCCTCGCCATGAGTGAATTTTGGATCTAATTATCGTGAAACGATGTAATTTTAATTAGCCCCACATGTGAATGTGGGGTGATGAATGTCACCAAAAATGCTTGTGCCTTTAGGTACAATACCTAAAGGCATTGAAAGGCGTTTTTATTGGAGAAGTCCTGGGATTGGCATCACAGGCTATTTGAAGTGTAATGGTTCCACCATAAAGGGATAAAATCAAATACGCAGATCGGTAAGAATAGGAAATGCGGATATCGCAAAATTCCTATGTAATTACATGGTGAAACGATGGTTTTTTTAATTCGCCCTAGGCTAATATATGTTTAATGGTTTCGCCATAAGACACAAAAAAGCCTCAGAGCAAAGACTCTGAGGCGAAAATAATAAAGGGATTATTTAGATATTTTTGGCTTTAGATTTTTTATGTTCGTGGTACTCGGACCAACTGAGTTCGCCATCTTTATTAGTGTCAGCTTCTGGATACTTCTCGAAGTAAGTATCTTTCCATTTATCGCCACCCGCTTTTTCCGCGTTATCCTGAGGGTTTTTCGGAGCATTTTTGTGGGCTTTATATTCTGGCCAGCTGAGTTTACCATCTTTATTGGTATCGGCTTCCGGGTGCTTTTTGAAATAGCTGTCTTTCCATTTTTCCCCACTTCCTTTGCTCTCGTCTGCATGTAGACTTCCAGCAAAGGCTAAAAGTAGACATGTGATAATAATTACTTTTTTCATGAATTATTCCTTGTTTAAGTATTAGTTTTTTTGTGCTGATGAAATTCTGGCCAGCTGAGTTCGCCATCTTTATTAGTATCGGCTTCCGGATGCTTTTTGAAATAAGTATCTTTCCATGTTTCTCCACTCGCTTTAGTACTTGTATTACTGACCTGGCTAGAGGGTTTATGAGCTTGGGCTAATTCTTTTTTCATACTGGTTTGGAGCTGACTTTTGACCGAAGCATACTCGGGGTTGGAAGCGAGGTTGGCCCACTCATGGGGATCGCGGCGGTGGTCATAAAGTTCTTCCTCGCCATTCGCATAGCGAATATAGCGGAAATCTTTTGAACGGACGGCGATATTTTGTTTCTCAGGTAATTTGGATGTGTAGCTATCCAGCATGGTCATGGCTACGTCAGGGCCTTGCCATTGAGTTGAATTGGGGTTTTCTAGAAATGTTTTGACACTATGACCATCAAGAGGGGCACCGCTAGCATGTTTTCTGGTATCGCCAGTTAATTGACAAAAGTCTTTAATCGTGGGGAAGACATCCACTAAACTGATGGGATGTGAAACAATTGTTCCTGCATTATTTTTATACTTGGGGTGCTTAATCATGAAGGGAACACGAGTGCTATCTTCCCAAAGAGTGTATTTCCAAACATTATTTTTTTCGCCAACGTGATAACCATGATCACTGAAGAGAATCACAATGGTATTATCATTAAAAGAACTTTTCTCGAGTGCATCAATTGTTTGGCCCAGCATGTCATCAGCAAAAGCTATAGAAGCTAAATATGCTTGAGTATAGCGCCTCAGAGCATCTTCTTCTGTTTGGAGTGCTTCGTAGATTTTTATACCACGTGAACTATTCCCACTTGCTGAGCTGTAGTTAGTATCTTCTAGATCATCCTGTTTTCTTGTGGGTAATTTAACTTTATCAAGAGGAAACATGTCGAAGTATTTGTCAGGAACAACTAAGGGAGTGTGCGGGCGGATATAGCCGAGTGCCATAAAGAAGGGCTCATCATGACCCTGTTGTTCCATGGATTTGAGCTTTTTCTGAAACCACTGCAGGGTTTTTTCGTCATTCAGCAAGTCGCGGTCACTCTCTGAATTGTATTTAAAGGGCATCGCCTGCCCCCATTTAGCATTCATCCAACCCGAGTGACCCGGGGCATCTGCTGAAGCAGGAACTACAGGAACATCAGATAAGGGTGCATAAGTGGAATCCAAAGCGCCAAATGGAGCGAGGGCCGCAGGATTTGAGGGGTGTAAAGTTGATTTTTTGCCATTGTGAGCCAAAGGACCATAATCAACTTCAACGCCGACTTCATCCCAAACGCCTTTCACTTTACCGTGAAAGATTTTTCCTGCTGAATAAGTCTTATAATTATTTTCCTGCATGTATTGAGGAAGGGTTTTGGAATTCTTAAGGACGGAGTTAGCAAAAGCATTTTTGAAACCGTAGTTGCGCGAACTATAAGGATGAACTCCGGTCATAAAACTGGCGCGAGAAGGAGAGCAAACGGGTGCGTTACTATGAGCATTTTTAAAGACCACGCTATCGTCTGCGAGAGCTTTGAAGTTAGGCGTGGTGCTTTGGGAATGACCTCCCATGGGGCTAATAAAGTCATTGAGATCATCGAAGACAATCATCAGGACATTAGACTTTTCCGTTTGAGCAAAACTGACTAAACTTATGAGACAGGTGAGTATTAAACTGACTTTCATTCATTTTCCTTAGGTGATTTTTATAGGAAACAGAATGAGTATGGGCAAAGTGACAAATTTCACCTAAGTACAGACCAGAAAAAAGCCCCACATAATTTATGTGAGGCTCAGTTTATAAGGTTTTTATCCCTATTCGGGCGCGGTATTTTTTAGGCTAGGAGATCTTTAACAACGTGGCCATGAACATTTGTGAGTCGAGCTTCAATACCATTGTGGTAATAAGACAGGCGTTCATGATCTAAGCCCATGAGGTGGAGGATCGTTGCGTTAAAGTCATAGATTTCCACTGGTTTATCAGCGCCTTTAAAGCCCCAGTTATCACTCGAGCCATAACTGAAGCCTTTTTTAACTCCTGCACCTGCCATAAAGCAAGTAAAGGCGCTTTGGTTATGATCGCGGCCAGTACCATTGGCTTGTAGGAAAGGCATGCGGCCAAATTCAGTACACCATACCACGAGGACGTCGTCCAACATGCCACGGTCCTGCATATCTTTGATGAGCGCCGCAGTCGGTTGATCCATAATGTCGGCTTGAGCTTGGTGAGTTTTCTTGATGTTTGAGTGTGAGTCCCAGTTATTGATACCATTGGGGGTGTTGGCGCCATTATAGAGTTCCACAACGCGAACACCTTGTTCCAATAAGCGACGAGCGAGGATGCAGTTACGAGCGTATTCATTTTTAGTTTTATTAGAACTATTGGCACCATATTGATCTAAAATATATTGTGGTTCTGCATCAATATTGGAGACCTCGGGAATGGACATTTGCATACGTCCAGCGAGTTCATAAGTGGCGACGCGAGCAGCCAAATTTGAATCTTCGGGGAATTGCTCCATATGCTTTTCATTGAGGAATTTCA
Organism: Lentisphaera araneosa HTCC2155; assembly: GCF_000170755.1. Classification (NCBI taxonomy): domain Bacteria; kingdom Pseudomonadati; phylum Lentisphaerota; class Lentisphaeria; order Lentisphaerales; family Lentisphaeraceae; genus Lentisphaera; species Lentisphaera araneosa. The sequence continues at coordinate 164,484 of NZ_ABCK01000002.1, read as the reverse complement.
GTAAATCATTGGTGTTTTTTTCTGAACCTTTGCTGATGGATTTAGGTAGATTCAAGTTTGCGGGCAGCGCAGAAGCACTAAAATCAGTGCCTTGATAAGCCGCGGGCAAGAAACCCGAGCCCCAGTTATTCTTAGCTGAACGAGGCTTACCACGGGGGTCGTTAATGGCAACAAATGCAGGGAGGTTTTGGTTTTCTGTACCCAGGGCATAAGAAATCCACGCACCACGTGAGGGGTGACCTTCTACAGTGAAGCCGGTGTTGAAGAAATTTTCACCTTGAGGGTGGGCACTAGTACCACTTTTCATCGAGTGGATAAAGCACAGTTCATCGGAGAGCTCACCTAAATGAGGCACAAGATCCGAGACCATTTTGCCACTCTTACCGCGTGCTTTGAAGTCCCAGAAGGGTTTGGCAATATTGCCCGTGGGCCCTTCAAAAGTAACGGCGGGGATCCCCGGTGGTTTTTGACCATTGAATTTCCAGAGATCTGGCTTGTAGTCAAAGGTATCCACATGACTCACACCACCTGGGCAGTAAACCACGAGGACTTGTTTAGCTTTGGCGGGAAAATGACCGGGACGAGGCGCGTAGGGGTTCGCGCTATTAATCTTGGGTCGGATAGGGCTTTTCCCTGAGCCGGCAGCTAGGAGTTGATCTTGACCGAGTAGGCTTAAGAGACCTAAAGATCCGAGGGCACCACCGGTAGTTTTTAAGAAATCACGACGATTGAGAAAGCTACGTCCTTGGGGACTGATATTTAATGGATTCATGGGCGACCTCTATTGAATGAAAATAAATTCGTTACTGTTAAGAATGGCTCGAACGAGAATATTGAGCTTTTCTGTTTTTAAGATTTTGCGACTCATGGCGAGTTCGACTTCTGCAGGTTGACGATTGTAGATCAGCATGAAGGTATTTCGTATAGATTCGTCGGTGTTTTTACCTTTGGCTTTCTCAGCAATAATATCGCATTGATCGATCATGAACTGACTATTCATAAGGTTCAGTGCTTGCAATGGAGTGGTCGACTGAGGACGTTTGGAAACGACTTGTCCACAGTCCGGGAAGTCAAATGCAGTAAACATACGGTCATCAACACCTCTCATGCGCTCTTGGTAGAGCATGCGACGCCAGGTATGCTGGCTAAAGTTATCTTCCACTTTCCACATGCCATAACGCTTTTTGACATTGTGGATGCGATAAGAGGGGCCGCCAATTTTTGGATCGAGTTTACCCGAGAGCTTCAAGATTGAGTCGCGGATAATTTCGGCATCGGCTCGCTTAGGAGCGTAGCGCCAGAGCAAAAGGTTACCAGCATCAACTCTAAGAGCTTCGCCTTTGGGTTTATTGTCTTGTTTGAAAGCGCGAGATGAAACGAAGAGGCGCAACATATCTTTGGTCGACCAATTGTTCTCTACGAATTCGCTTGCAAGGAAATCGAGCAACTCGGGGTGAGAAGGCTTGGTACCCGCATTACCGAAGTCCGAGAGAGTTGAAACGATACCATTGCCGAAAGTGTGATACCAAAGGCGATTCACCATCACACGAGCAGTAAGGGGATTTTCTTCGTCAGCTAACCATTTGGCAAAAGTAAGCCTTCTTTCAGGACCAGGTGTCTGGCTCGTCATATTGAGTGTAGGAGTGATTACCGCTAGAGAATTAGGCGCTACTTCTGCACCAGGGGTATTGGGGCTACCACGTTTGAGAATATGGGTCACAACGGGATCAATAAAGCGACCTAAAAATTCATGCTGAACACCATATTTAAGTCTCTTTGCAATGAGCTCATTGAGTTCGGCAACATCTTTCTCAGTTTTAGTATTTTTGATGCCGACATGCCACTCACCTTTTGAATCTTGGTACTCAATTTTGTACTTAGCTAATTCAGTCATCCAATTTTCTGGGCTTAAATAACTGGTGTTGAGTTTGGCTTTACGATCTTTACTGAAAGAAATGGATTGTAATTTTATTGATGAATCGAATTCAATTAGAAGCTCAGCGGATTTTCCCTTAGTTTTTCCTTTGAAGGCAAAGAAGTACCCGACCTGACCATCGCGTAGGAACTCAACATTATTTTTATCACTTTCGAGTGTTGTGCTGAGCTTCGCTTGTGGCATGTGATTTTTGTAAGTTTGGTCAAAAACTTCCATTTCGTCAAAGGCCATATCACCGCCGAGAGTCGTAATGCGAATCGCTTTCACATTCTCGCGTGGGATATGCGCTTCGTAGCGGTCGTGCCAAGTTTCTTTCCAGGATTTGAGTTCAAGAGTTTTGCGGTGATCGCGAATGAGTTTGTTGTATTTAGCTTCCTGAATTGCCGGCCCTGTATGAGCAGGAAGTTCGGGTTTGCGAATGCCGTATTCAAGGTCTTGGAAATTTGCGAGCATCGCATAATAATCACCAATCTTAATCGGGTCAAATTTATGAGTGTGGCAACGAGCACAGCCCAAAGTCATACCCATCATCGAGGCGCCGACTGTTTGCATGGTTTGGTCCAAGCGATCGTAGCGTGCTTCAGCAATGGCAGACGGTTGCTGACCCACAGTTGCTGGAGGGACGTGAGGGCCGGCGACCATAAAACCCGTGGCGCGAGGATAGCCTGTCTTATCACCAGCTAATTGATCGATGATAAAATTTTTATAAGGTTTATCTTCATTAAATGAACGAACGACGTAGTCGCGGTATTCCCATGACCTATTGCGGTAGAGGTTGGATTCGGAACCCGATGTTTCGGCCCAGCGAATAGCATCGAGCCAGTGTTGAGCCCAACGTTCGCCATAATGCTGTGATGCCAGTAATTCTTCTACTTTTGCTGAATAAGCTTTCTCGGGATTGTCGACCCATTGCGCTAGAAAGGCATCTTTTTCTTGCGGACTTGGCAAAATACCAATGAGGATGCTATGCAAGCGACGAAGTAAAACCACTGGGTCAGCTTGCTGAGAAAATTTGAGGTTTTTCTCTTTGAGTTTTGCACTAAGGAACGCATCGACAGGATTATTTTCACCAGGTGGAACGGAAACTTTTTCTACCTTCTTCAAGGACCAAAGTTTTTCTTTTTTGGCGATCTTTTTCTCAGTCATTTGAGCGCCCTCTTTAATCCAAGTGGAGATTAGTTCAATTTGTTCTGCACTTAGGGGATCACCCTTGGGAGGCATGATTTCGTCATCATCGGGATCCAAAGAGATGAATTCAATGATGGTAGATTTTTCTGGGTGGCCTGGATGAGCACCTGGTTCCCCGAGGTCACCACCTTTTAAAATACTGGCGCGACTATCGAGGCGAAGGTCAGATTTTTGTTTTTCAGGACCGTGGCATTTGATACAATGCTCATCAAAAATGGGCTTGATTTGGGTTTCGAAATCAACAGCGGCGAAGCTAGTGCTGGCCATCAATAGAAAGTAGGGGATGAGTTTCATTATTGCTCCGATAAGTTTTCTTTGCTTAAGATAACAGAGCAGGACAAGTGAAGTGACAAAATGGATGAAATCAAAGAAGATATAGATTAAAAATAATTTTTTGCCCCATCGTGAAGCGATGCAACTTTAATTAGGCCCACATGTGAATGTGGGTGATGAATATCATGAAACGCAAAATTGTGCCTTTAGGTACAATACCTAAAGGCATTGCGGGAATTGAATCGAATTGTCCTGGGATTGACATCCCAGGCTATTTAAAGTGTAATGGCTTCGCCATACTTGTGTAGGAAATTATGGACCTAGGGCTATTTAAAGTGTAATGGCTTCGCCATAAAAGGAAAAAGGTCGCAGATTTAGAAAACCCACCTTTAAGCGATCTAATAAACGGTCTTCTAATAATTTTTGCGATAATCGCTACGCTCTTCTCCTGGCTCCTCGGGAGCAATGTCATAGCCACACACATAATCATAGCCAATCTCTTCAAACCGGCCTATACATAATTGCTCTAATTGATTTTATGTAATCATCCTTCATTCAACCCATTATTTATAGATGTAACTTTACTAAGCATCGTGCCTATTTTCCAAATTCTTCATATCCAATTCAATCTCTTCTATTGTCGGTAAAGAAGACTTCAATTCTTCTGGCAAAACCTCACTCAAAGTAAATTCACTCACGCCCATAGGTTTTTTCATATCCCGCAGAGCAAATTCAGTTTCGATTTTGTTCTTATCGCGACAGAGTAAGATACCTATCGTCGGCTTATCATCCTCTCCCTTCAACAAACTATCCACTGCCGAAAGGTAAAAATTCAGTTTACCCGCGTACTCCGGGATAAACTTAGTATTTTTAAGTTCCACCACCACATAACATTTTAGCTTTATATGATAAAAAAGTAGATCCAGATAATAATCCGAATCACCCACTTCTAAATGATACTGCCGCCCAACAAAAGCAAAGCCCTTGCCTAGCTCTAACAGAAATTTGGTGATGTGCTCTGTTAACTGTAGTTCTATATCCCTTTCATTGTAGGGTTGAGTCATCGTCAAAAAATCAAAGACATAAGGGTCTTTCAAGGTTTGCTGAGCTAGGTCGGATTGCGGTGCGGGCAAAGTTTGCTGAAAGTTACTCAAAGCTTTACCTTCCCGTCCGTACAAATTCGATTTTATTTGCAATGCCAATACATCCCGACTCCAAGCATTTTCGCGACTTTGATTCAAATAATACTGCGCTTCATCTAGATTTTTTGCTTTGGTAAAAACCTGAATATTGTGGCCCCAGGGAACTTGCACTAGATGCTCTTTTAGTAATTGGTCAACAGCCTGTTGACCAATTCCCTTAGCTGTATAGAAAAGATAAAAGCGCTTACAGTATTTTATATTGGATCGAGACAAACCCTTTAAATCAGGAAATGTTTTTTGTAAGTCCTGAGAAAGCTGATCTATAACCTTGTCGCCCCAAGAACTTTCAGATTGCTTCTCCACGACCAAACGACCCAACTCCCAGTAAAAAAGAATCAAAGAACTATTAGCAACAGAAGCAACTTTAATTTGTGCCTCTTTAATTTTTCCAACTATGACCTTTAACCAGTTTTGGTAATTGTCATCTTTCAATAAGTCACTCATCATTACTCCTCATACCGGCGAGCCGCCAGCGCTCCCACAATTCAACATTAAAAATTAAGAATTCAAAATTATCTCTTCGGCTATCTAGTTTTCTTCTTTGTTGATTAAGTACAACTACTCCTCCTCTTCTTCAGTAAATAAAAATTGAAGCAGTATTTCACGATAAGCGCCTGAATCATTATTAAAAAAAGGTTCACTTACTGACAAACTCATCATTATTCCTTCAATTAAATTATTCTTAGAGGAAGGAATAAAAGCCTTGACCATGGTCAAAAGTTGTCCCTTTCCATTGCAATCAAACTCAATTAATCTTTAACGTGAATTTATGTTTACAATGGGAGTCGTACCTGAGTATTAAAATTTAATGCGGATTTCCCAAATTTCAGCTCTGTGTAGTAGGCTTATTTATAGTTGAGTTCTATTTACTGACTTAAAGCTTGCGAAAGCGTGTTTGTGTGGACGCACCTGCAGGCTGAATTGTATAAGCATGATCAGCGGCAAGGATTTCGTCTTTGACGAGCTTATTATTGAGCCATATTTCCAATCGTTTTCCCTCGAGGCGTATACGCCAAGTATTTGAGTTTTGATTTCCATTTGGAATAGAGATTTGAGGTGAAATAGTTAAAGGTAAGTGAGCTTGATTAGAATTGATGTCGATTTCAAAATCTTTAGCTTCTTGCTTTGAGTTGAGATCTATCCAATTATCACCATCGCGCAGAGCGATGAGCTGTTTTTTGAGTTGAGCTTTGATCTCTTTGTATTCAGCTTGTTCGGAGAGGTTTTGAGTTTCGAGAGGATCTTTTTTGTAATGAAATAATTCTTCTTCACCGGCAGAACTTAAAGTATAGCGAAAGTCTTCTGAGCGTACAGAAAAGTGAGGGCGCATGGCACCTTCGTAAACTCGTTTCATACTATGATCTTTGCCAGGTAATGCGGAAATCGCAACAGATGGTCCTTGCCAATCTCCTTGTGGATCTTGCAGCAAAGGTTTTAGGCTATGGCCATCAAGTTGAGCTGTACTTTTGGCGCGATTAGGATTTTTACTTAGCTTGAGTGTATCAATGATAGTGGGATAAATATCGATGAGAGAAACGGGTTGTGTGCATTTTTTATCCTGAGCCATGCCTTTGAGTCCGCTAATAATCAGAGGTACCCGAGTTGCACCATCCCAAAGACTCTGCTTGTAAATAAATTGTTTGTCACCCATATGGAAGCCGTGATCTGAAGTGAGAATGACGATGGTATTATCGGCGTATTCCGATTTATCCAAGGCGTCGAGTATGCTGCCGATTTGATCGTCCACAAAGGCAACACAGGCCAAGTAAGCCTGAATCCATTTTTTGAGGAGATCTTTTTCCTGCATCAGGAATTGGTAGCGTTGAAAGCCATAGCGGCTCGTATCGGCAATCGATGGGGCAAACTGATCTATGGCGATATTCTCCGGTACGACAATAGAGTCGAGCGGGAAGCGATCGAAGTACTCTTTGGGTGCATAGAGCGGAGTGTGCGTTCGGACTAAGCCCGCGAGTAGAGCAAAGTTTTTTTCGTGTTTTTGCGCGAGGATTTTTTTGCAGAATTCAGCAGAGATTTCGTCAGGTAAGAGATCGCGATTGTGACCTTCTTTGAGAGACCAAGGTGTTTTTCCGAGGAACCAACCTTTTTTGCCATTGGGTAAATGCGACCAATCGGGGACGTCTTCTAAGGGGCCAAAAGTCTGCTCCCATTTGTAGCCAAGATCAGGAAATTTTTCAAAGAGATAATCTTGTTTGGGATGATGAGCCATAAAGGGGTCGCCATTGACGGGGTGGGGACCAAAGTTCGTACGAATACCGTATGACTTAAAGGATTTTTGTGGAGCCCCGCCATGGTAAATTTTCCCGGTTCCAAAAACATCGTAATTATTATTTTTGAGGTGAGCGGGGAAATCTACACTCTCGCGAAGGACTTTTCGATCCTTGATTTTTTCAAACCAGAACATACCGCTTGTTTGAGGGTAGAGGCCGTAGAGCATGCTCGATCTTGACGGAGCACAAATGGGGTCGTTGGTATGAGCATTGGTAAAGCTGACACCACGCTTGGCAAGGCGATCCATATGGGGAGTTTTTATCGAGTTACCCAAAGGGCTGCCGATAGGTAGATCATTGAGGTCATCCATGATGATGAAGAGTAAATTAGGCTTTTGTTCATAGGCAAAAGTACTGAAAATCAGAAAAAAACTGAGGAGTAAATATTTCATTAAAGTGAGGTGATTTGATTAGGTGAAAGGAGTGATTTGACGTAGATCGGATCTTCGCCAATAAGTAGAGTCGTAGTGCCATCGATAGGATTGAGGGTGAATTCATTGCCATATATATCCTCACATTGCAGGGGAGTCATAGTCTGGATTTTGAACATATGATCTGTATGGTTCCACAAGACGCTCATGTCTTCTTTATAGCGAGTGAGTACTAAGCCTGATTCAAATCTTTCCTGACCCAAGCAAGTTTTGAAATCTAAATTTTTAATGGCAGTTGATGCAGCGTAGTAAGGTGCTTTTAAGAATTCGGCATTGGGACCCACAAAACCGTGAAACCAGCGATTGCTCATGGAGCCTTCTTGAAAGATGAAATAAAAGAGTTTATCGAGTCCATAGGCAAAAGAAGTGTTCACCATTTGGATATAAAAACGAGCACATTCCTGTTCAGAAATAAGTCGTTTTGCGACACTCGCATTTTTGTAAGGGGTAAACTCTTTTGAAAATTGGTGCGGAGCAAACCAGCCAAATTCAGTTGCCCAGAGTTCGAGATTCGAATTGAGTTGGCTTTTTTTAATGTCTTTTTGAATCCACTCAAATTGTGTTTGAACTCGTGTTTTTTCTGGGCTGAGGCGATCATCAGAATAGGGGTGGAAGGAGACCCCGTCTAGCTGATTGGACTGAGTATGCTTTAGGCTATTAAGCATAAAACCCGAAGCGCTTTCCCCATAGTGGGTTAAGCCAAAGCCAATGATTTTTGCCTCGGGATTATGTGCTGAAATATTTTCGCATGAGGCATCAATTAGGCCAGCAAATTCTTTTGGAGTTCCACGATAAAAAACACTGGTGTTGGGCTCGTTCCAAATCTCGTAAGCATGAATTCGTTTGCCAAAGCTTTGAGTGAGTTTTTTTACATATTCACCGAAGTCAGCATACTTATCCTGAGTCGGCGGATAGAGGCTATACTCAGGAGATGATGCAGGCGCACTGGAGGCCCATCTAGGAGTTTGAACTCCAAGAGTGACAATCGGGGTCATAGCCAGCTTTTCGTGATCCTCTATGATGGCGAGGTTTCGATCCATAAACTTTTGATTCCAAGCGAGCTTACTCGGCTGATAAGCTCTCCAAGAATTATAAAAGGCGCCACTACGCGTCCAAGTAAAACCAATTCGCGAAGCGAGTGCGAGGCATTCTTGGTAGTTTTCTCCTCCCATGTGAAGGCCAAACTTGGAGGCGGTATTTAGAGATTTATTGGGGCGACTCTTGATAAAACCGAAAGCCTTTTGGTACTGATCAAGAAGTTCATTTCCTCTGTAAATTTGCAAGATAAGTTTATGGGGGCCCAAAACTTTTGCTTGATATTGCAAATCCTTTAAAAAATCTGAATTGTTTTGATGAGCGGGGATCGTGAAAGTGGCTTTTTTATTCAAAACAAGCTTTTGGTAGGGATCGAAAATTTTAGCTACGGCCACAAGACTTTGTTCTTGAGCAGAATTATTCTTAATATGAGTTTTTAAATTAAAGGCTTGATCGAACTCAAATAAGTTGTGTTTTTGAGGGATGTCAGCACCAATAATGAGCTCTTTTTCGGCAGTGAATTCATTTGAGTTTCCGATGCGAACTGCCGCGCCATCAAAATAAATTTTACTCCCCTCCAAATGTTCTTGACCTTGGGCCTCAAGACCAAAACTGTAAGCGTCATTCATGCCGCGAGGGAGTCGAAGAGAGAGGCTATGGCGTTGCCAATCAGGAGTGATACGAATATATTTTGTCACCGAACTCGTTCCGGCATTGGCAATGCGTTCGGCTGATTGATAGCGAATAATCATTTTGGCATGAATAACTTTTGCTGCACTTTTTACATCAAAAGAAAAGGTGATGGGGGTGCGCGCCGGAATTTGGACATATTCACTTTGGATTTTGACTTTACGGAAAGCCTGTTGATATTTTGCGTCGACGGGGCGATGGTCAAGCACAAGGGCGCGTTGACCAGAGGGGCTAGGGATCACTTGGCTTGAGTAAGATGAGCGATTGTTGAGGCTCGAAAAACTGACACCCCAATCTTTGGTGCCGACCTCAAAACTTCCGTTGCTGAGGAGGTTAGCTTGTGAACGGCTTAGAGGGTAAGGATTCTCTTGGGATTGTGGTAAACGCAAAGAAAATTGAATACTTTTGCGATCCTCGCAAGATAAATACAGGGAAAAATTGTCTTGCCAACGGTTGTGCAGATACTTGACCGATAAATTAGTTTTCGATTGAGGAGTGAGAACAAAATTCTTATCTTTTGTAATGGATGCTGTGAAGCTAGCGAGTGGGGTGTCTGCCACAAGGGTACGCCAAAGGTTTTCTTCACGACTCTCAATTTTCGGGTAGGAGTATGGGCGTTCATTAATTTTGAAAGTGTTGCCAATATATGTTTTTGGATTGAGTTGAATGACAAAATGGCTGGTCTCTAATGAGGGACATTTGAGGCTGTATTTGAAATTGATCTGATCAGCCTGAGGACTAATTTCACCCTCGAACTGCACTTTTTCGCCTTCGTGTTTAAAATGGCTTTGGAAGCTAATCAAATTATCGTTTTGTTTGAGCGCAATTTTATCAGGTAAGCGCAAATTAATACTGTTGCCTTTTTTATCGACAACGATAAAACTACTGCCTTGGATGAGAAGCTCAGAAAAGTGCATGAGCTCCTTGATGTGCCCATTCGCTTTGAGGGCAAAAAAGGCACTTTTGGATTCAATATTTTTTTCTGTGTTAATGCGAAGTTGAGGGAGGGTGTCAGCTGCTTGAGCTTGACTCATAATGCTAAGGCAAATAAATGACAAAAGCGTAAAGAATCTTAGGTGGGCGGTGTGTGTTATCTTTTTCATATTAAGAAAACCAAGCATGCCTTGGTAAGTGACAATTTTTCTAAACAAAGCTAGATTAATTAAAACATTATCTTATAAATTAAAAGAAAGATAGTCTTCTATTTGGTTTTTAGAGACTTAATTATCTGGATATCAATCAATAGGTTACTTATGCCCCGCAATAAGCAAGAAAGCTTGTCCCAATCGGTTTCCGAAATAGATGACCGCCTTGGAGACTTGTACCAACAGCTCAATCATCAGGAAGAATATATTGAGCCCGATGAGCGCTATCAGGTAGAAGATTTGATGGCTCAAGGCGGGTTAAAAGATATCCATAAGGCCTTTGATTGTAAAGCTTCGCGTTATGTGGCAATGGCCTTTCCAAAAGATGATTCAAAAGAGAGTGAAGAGGCTTTTCGTCGCGAAGCACAAATTAGTGCCTTGTTAGAGCACTCCAATATAATTCCAGTGTATGATATGGGTTGGTTGAAGCAGCCATTTTTCACGATGAAGTTAGTTCAAGGCGAGAGCTTAAACAAAGCCATTTATAATCAGCCACTCAATAAATCTCTACAAGTTTTTATCAAAATCTGTGATGCCATTTCCTATGCCCATTCACGTGGGGTGGTGCATTTAGATTTGAAGCCGGATAATGTTTGTATCGATAATTTTGGTGAAGTTTTTGTTTATGACTGGGGCATGGCCCTGCGACTCTACATTCCCGAAGATGACATGAACTTTTTGAGTCCAGATATCCAGGGAGTTTCAAACGAATGCAAGGGCACGCCCGCCTTTATGGCTCCCGAGCAGTTGACTCCCAACAAAAAAGTAGTGGATGAGCGCACAGATATTTTCTCTTTGGGAGGATTGCTCTATAGCATTCTCACAAAGAAAGTTCCTTTTGATATCAAGTCATTTAACTCAAAACGCGAACTCATTGCTCCCAGCAAGCGCAGTCCAGAGCTTCATATTGACAACGGCCTTGTCGCAGTGTGCCTCAAGGCGATGAGTGAGAATCCCGAGCAACGTTATCAAACAGTGGATGAATTGAGGCATGAAATCGATCGGTATCTCGATGGCTTTGCGCCGAGCGCAGAAAATGCCTCTTTCTTGAAAACCCTGAGCCTCTTGGTTCGTCGCCACAAAAAGATTTGTGTAACTGTGATGATTGCTTTCACGATTATTACGACCCTAATCATTGGCTTTATTACTCGTTTAAAAATTAGTGAACAACAAATTTTAGAAGCTCTCAATGTCGCGACGGAAGAAACTGCACGTGCCGAAAAAGAACGATCTCGTGCTGAGTCCAATCAGCAGAAAGCCGAAAAAGCTTTAAGCGAAGCTCAGATCAATTTTAAAATGTACCTAGGTGAGAAAAAAGAGCGCGAGCATTTAAAAGACCTTTCAATTTCTAATATCAACTCTGTTTTTACAGAGAAGTGGACTTACACACGGACGCTGAATCAATTAAACTTGGCCTTGGCAGCGGCACCAGAGGATTTAAAAGTTTTGACTAATAAAATCATTTTCCTGATTTTCTATGAAAAAAATGAACAGGCTTATCAGCTCTATCTCAAGCATAACTTGGAGAAACAAACGTTTATAAAAAGAATCTTGGATGAATACATTAAATACCGCCGAGATGATACGGCCTACTACCGACAAGGTTATTTGCACGACGATGATTTCATCAAATTTATTTCGACGATTGGCAGCACAGAATCAGCGTGGATTGCCCGACGTATTGTGCATCATCGCCTCAGTCGACCACAGCCAACTGAAAGGCGCCTTTTACTCATTCGTGAGATTCTAAAAGGAACGAATGCGCAACAAGAAAAGTGGAACGTTCAATTTAATACCAACGAGGGCTCGGTCTTTACAGACTTGGATTTAAGTGGGCATGAAAACTTATCGAATCTCATTGCTCTTTGCGGCCTGAAAATTGGGACGCTAGATTTGAGTGATTGCGGCCAGGTTAGATTAGAAGATTTAAATTCTTCTTACATACGAAAAATCATCATCAATGGTTCTGAAGTTGAATCAATGGAAAGCCTGCAGCATTTGCCTGGTTTAGAGGAAGTCGTATTGCAAAAGGGTCAAATATCAGCTGAAGAGCAAGATGTACTCGGCAAAACTTACTTACAGCTCAAGTTTACTTATGTGGATTAATTAAAGTTCTGCTCGAGGCGTTTAATTTCTTTTTGTAGAATGGCCGTCACTCGACGTTTGTAAACCGACACAGTGTTGAGAGGGATCTCTAAAGCTTCGGCAATCTCAGGGCGATTTTTGCCATCGAGGGTCATTTCGAAAATTTCTTTTTGGCTCTGGCTGATGTCATTTTGAACATTTTTCCATGCCAAATTGGTCACATAGATGGCCCATTCTTTCTCAGCCATTTTTTCGATTTCGGGTTCAGTTACCGTGTTGAGGTAATTGGCTTGATCATCATAAAACTTATCGTGTTTGGCCTGCTCACGTTTGCGTTTATCGATGTGATTGAGGCCAGAGTTACGCGTGATAACCGCGAGCCAGCGACGGAATTGTCCAGCATTACCACCATGTTCAAAGGAATTCACCTTAGACCAGATTTTAACAAAGGCCGTTTGCATGATGTCGTAGCAATCGTCATCACAGAAGTTCATTTTCTTCGCAATAGTGAAGATATAGCCTTCGTATAAGTCGATAAATTCGTTCCAAGATTCGTCATTGCGATCTTCTTGCAACTTTTGAATGAGGCTGATTCTAGTTAAGTTTTTTTCCATGCTCTTAAGGTATCTTGATTTTAGTATTATAAAACTATATAAATTATTTTATAAAAATTAAACCCAAATGCGATGCAGGAGTCATATTTAGTCTGTCACTAATCTATCTAGAGCAGGTTATTTAAACAAAAACACTCACTTTAGGTCATTTATGAATCGCTTACCCTACGTATTACTTTTCCTCACTTGTGGGCTTTTTGCCGCTGAACGTCCCAATGTACTCTTCATCATTTGTGATGATTTAAATGATTACGTATCGGCTTATGAGAGTCATCCGCAAGTTAGAACGCCTCACTTAAAAGATTTTGCGAAAAGCGCCGTCACCTTTAAAAGAGCCTACTCGAACAATCCCGTTTGTGCCCCTTCGCGTGCAAGTTTATTTACCGGTGTTTACCCCCACGATTCTGGAAATTTATTTTGGAATAAGTGGTATGAACAAAAGACCTTGAAGCATAACAAAACGATAATGGAGCTCTTTCGCGAGAATGGCTATAATGTCATTGGAACGGGCAAGCTTTTACACCATGAACAAAAGCAGCTCTATACCGAGTTTAAAAATAAAGCAAACTATGGTCCTTATTGGTTAAAAGATGGGAAAACCGTGGCGCATCCCGATGTTCCTCAGCCCTTCGCCGAAATTGGCGCAATTGATGGCTCTTATGGCTCGATTGAGAGTGCGATTTCCAAACAAACAAAAAATGAGCATTGGTTTTCGGGTGATTGGAGATTTATCAAGACACCTTTTAATTTCGAAGGACCCAATCGCGATTTAACGCCCGATGAACTCAATGCGAAATGGGTATCCGAGCGCATTGAAAAATTGGATCGCAGTGGCAGTGATCAAGCTTTTTTCCTGTCTGTAGGTTTTGTACGCCCGCATACACCTTTGCATGTTGCGCAAAAATACTTTGATATGTTCCCCATCGATCAAATTCAACTTCCCGAGATTTTGGAAAATGATGCCGATGATACTCATTACACCGACCTTTTTGATGCTGATAAAAAGGGCTTGATGTATTTTGATTTATTGAAAAAATCCTATCCTAATTGGCAGGAGGGGATCAAAGCTTTTACCCAGGCTTATTTAGCGAGTATCGCAGCAGTGGATGAAAATATTGGGCGAGTCATTAAAACTCTTGATGAAAGTCGTTTTAAAGATAATACGATCGTTATTTTCACTTCTGATCACGGCTGGAATATGGGAGAAAAAGATTACCTCTTTAAGAACTCACCTTGGGAAGAGAGCGGGCGAGTACCCTTTATTGTGCGAGCTCCGCAAATCGCAAAAGCAGGTAGCAAAGCCGAACACCCCGTTTCTCTCATCGACATCTACCCCAGCTTGGTAGACCTCTGTGGACTCGAAGGTGATAATCGCAAAAATGAGCGTGGCGCCAAGTTAGGTGGTTTTAGTATTCGTCCCTTTTTAGAAGAGCCCAAAAGTATGGACTGGGATGGTCCCAAGGGAGCGCTGACCATGATTTACGCTGGGGCGCACACGGGTATGGATCCCGATTTACAGCATTGGACCTGGCGCACCAAGGATTTTCGCTACATTCGCTATAATAATGGCATGGAAGAACTCTATGATCATAGCAAAGATCCCCGTGAGCTCACTAACCTTGCGAAAAACCCTGAATACGCTCAAATCAAAGAGGGGCTCAAACAGGATCTCATCAGCTTTGGTCAGTTTGATTTTAGCAAGCCTGTTAAGAGCCCCATGAAAAAAGCTGCAGTTAAAAATGAGAAGTCACCTATGGAAAACAAGGATGGTGAGTACTGGAAAAAGAACTACTTCAAGAATAACCCTGATGCCGATACCAACAAAGACGGGGAACTCAGCTGGAAAGAACTCAATGATCATAAGAAAGCTAGGTAAGGCTTTTTCTAGGATCCATCGTGAAACGATTTAACAGTAAATAGCCCGACATGTAAATGTGGGTGTGAATCATCTCCCTAAAATAATTGTGCCTCTAGGTACAATACCTTAAGGCATTGTACATTAGCCTGGGATTGACATCCCAGGCTAATTGAAGTTTAATGGCTTCACCATATCCCATGTGGAATAATCTATTTTTTGATGCGATAATCTTTTTGTGGATCGTAATGGGGATTGCGCTCAGGTTTGGGACTATTGCTTTGCTGACGCCACTGCTCAAGTTTTTTGAGCATTTGCGCGGCGCGTTCTGGCTGTTCTTTGACGAGGTTGTTCATTTCGCCAATATCTTCTTTGAGATTGTAGAGCTCAAACTCCCCTGTCTCGTAGTATTCCACGAGTTTGTAATCGCCCATGCGTACTGCACCCGCGGGCCCCATGGAATTAATGTGATGGTAATGGGGGTAATGAATAAACAGTGCTTCCCTTTGAAGTTCCTTTGCTTGCCCGTTCATTAAGGATGTTAAAGACACGCCATCTAGGTGCTGTTCTGGTTTTGCCGGGAGCTTCAGCATATCGAGGAGGGTCGGATAGATATCTGTGGTACACACGGGAGCTTGGAGTTCTTTGCCGCCTTTCTTTCCGGGCCACTTGATAATAAATGGGATGCGAATACCTCCTTCATAAACCCAGGCCTTGCCGGCTTTGAGCGGCAGTTGTGAGGTGGGGCAATTGGGACCCGTACTCGTGGATAATCCGCCATTATCGGAGCAAAATATAATGATGGTTTCATCGTCGATTTGGAGTTCCTTAAGAGTTTTGAAGATGCGGCCGATATTCTCGTCCATGGCTTCGACCATGGCGGCATAACTTGGGTTATTTTGCGAAGAGCGCGCAAAACTTTTGAGGACTGGAATTCCGGGCTGGTTTTTGTTGATGCCGAGTTCATTAGCCTTCGCTTCATATTTCTTTTTTAAGTCTTGGCGAGGAATAATGGGGGTGTGAACTGTGTAATACCAAAAGTTGAGAAAAAAGGGCGTGTCCTTATTCTCTTTGATATAATGGATGGCTTTATCAGTGAGTTTATCTGTGAGGTAATCACCTTCTTGACCATCTGCCATGTCGGGAACATTTGTCGAGGGGTGCTGCTTGCTTTTATAAGGGAAGTAAAATGAGCCGGGCTGACCCATGCGATGTCCTGCAATATTGAGATCAAAGCCATGTTTTTCGGGGAAGTGATTTCGAGAAGTATCGTGGTGAGCTTGGAGATGCCATTTACCGATGTGAGCCGTTTTGTAACCCACTTCTTTGAGGGCTTCGGCGAGAGTAATGTCCTCTAAGGGCATATTGCCTTTGACGGGAACGGGTGTGAGTTTGTGTCCGGGACCTTTGGGACCAGAAGAACCACTATGATTGCTGAGGCCCACACGGCTCGGGTACTTACCTAAAAGGATACTCGCTCGTGTAGGAGAACAGACCGGATTGGCGGCATAAGCATCGGTGAATCTAAAGCCTTCTTTGGCCATCTTATCGAGGTGGGGAGTTTCGTAAAATTGACTGCCGTAGCAAGCGATATCATTCCAACCTAAGTCATCGATGAGAAAGAGGATGATATGAGGACGTTTACTTGAAGCTTTCTTGGGTAATTCTTGGGCAATAAATTGTGCGACTCGCTTTGCCAAAATCGAAGAACCCTCGCTGGTGTAATGAACATCGGCGGGTTTCTTAAATTTCTCGGGGAGCTGTTTACTTATGGTGAAGAGGTCGTTGACGACAATGTCATTGTTAACCATGATTTTGCGAGCTTCGCTATTGTAACTGCGATTATCTTTTTGGTAGCGTCCCGCTTCGCCTTCGGGAACAAAGGTGGTACTGGCCCAAATGAGTTTGGCATTAGTTTTTTTGAGTCGAGTAATAATCTCTTCTAGGTTTTTTTTGTACTGGGGGATTGCTACTGAAACGCTGCCATTCACTTTATCGCGATGGCCATAGACTTTGGCATCAGGGTGGCGGTAACAGAGATCGTGCAAACCGAAGTTAAAATGAATCACATCCCACTTGGTCTTACCCAGCCACTTATCGAGGCTTTTCACACCCTTGTTAGTGTCGCCACAATTTGTTTTGGGGCGGAAGACATTGGCCTTACCTTCAAGTAGTTTGACGACTTCTTTGTGATAACCAATGGAGATCGAATCCCCAATGATTAATACATTGGGTAAGTTAGCATTGATTTTCCCTTGGAATTTGAGGTTCTTTTTATCGCTACCAGGCGTGTAAAATGATGTGTCGGCGAAGAGGGGAAGAGAAAGAAATAAAATGAGTAGAAATCTGTACATAAAGGGACCTTGTTACTTTTATCTATAAATATCTTAACAATGTCATGGCACTTTTGTAACATGTATAAAGATTTTTGTGAAGCGTTTATCGCAGTAGCTTAGAGTTGCTGCTTAGATTCTACAGTTCATCTGAGATATGTTTAATTATATCCATTTGGTGGTGTAAAAACCTAAGTATTTCTATCCCATCATCACATTGTCTGTAAAAGATATAATGCTTTCCTTCGGAGACGTAATAAATATCTGTTGTTAACTTAGGATGTTTTCTGCCAAGGTCTGGGAAAGTGACAATGGCGTTCAACCTATTTTTTAATTGATTTTGGTAAATAGAAACTTGATTAAGTCCCCATTCTTCGAGTGTATATTTAATAATATTTTCGAAATCTATTGCAGCTTTTCTAGTTAAAAAGTATTTTTTACTCATTCTGCTTTATGACTCGATTTACAATATCATCGAGAGTTGATTCAGACCTACCAGAATCAGCTGCATCTTCTAGTAGCTTATTGAGAGTATTCCAAGAGTTTTGTTTTTGCTCTTCTTTTTCGAGGTTTCTAATGGAGGCTCTAATAACTTCACTGGCATTAGAGTATAAACCAGATTTAACTTTGCGTTGAACTATGTCGTGTAATTCAGGAGTGAGTGATACATTCATCTGCATGATCTGGCCTCTTATATAAAAATATACACTAATATAGCTCTAATCTTTATATAAAACAATTCTTTATGATTTAAACATTGAGGATGTGTTATGCTCAAATAGGTACGGTGATGAGTCTAGCTAAAATTTTTCGTGTGCCGTCAATTTTATTAACGCCGTTTTTTTCCTTTCCAGTGGCGCATGGGGTTGGTAGTTCCTATGAGGCCATCTTGTTCAATGCCTTTGTAAACGAGGGGAATGAAAGGGTTGATGGGTTCTTGGAGGCACCAAGCCATGGCCCGCAAGAGGATGAGACGGAATTTTGGGTCGTAATAGGTGAAGGTATTGTGACCTGCGGAAGTCGCAAAAACGCGACCTTTACCTAGTTCATAAGTCCAGAAAACGGGGTGGTACTCTTTTGAGAGCTGATCTTTGCTAGCAGGTTTTTTACTGTGTCTTGGAGAGCCACTTTTGACTTTGCCAATGACATTAATATTTTCTTGCTGATGCAGGTCCCAATAAAACTCATCGGAGAGGCTGAGTTGAGCAGGAAAGTTTTTGAAGATGGGGTGAGAGTTATCAATTTTAATTTTGTCAAAGAGCGCGCCCCACTTGGATTGCCCCTCATTCCACGCACAGCCGAGGCATTTGGAAAGCTTTTCTCCCTTTTCACTGGGGCGAATAATGACACTCTCATGCAGAGCAATGACATGACCTCCAGCTTCAATATAATTTTGTAATTGAGTGATTTTCTGGTCGCTGAGGTTTTCAAAATGCAGGTACATGCAGATGATGTCGGCTTCAGCGAATTGTTGTTCAGTGGGGAACTGAAAGGCTTCATCAATAGTGATTTTTGGCACGGATTTAAGTAAGCCGAGCATCAAATCTTTAACTTTTACGTAGTCATGGGCACCAGGGGTGTGATGCTTGTCGAAGCCATAGAGCCACAGGACCTTGATTTCGCGACTGAGGCTTTTGTTTTGAAGTGGGCCAATAAGTTCTTGAAGGACTTCTTTTTTTAGGGGGGCTTTAGGCTTTTGCCAGAGGTGCTGCGCCTGTAGGCAAAAGCCAAAAACTAGGATGAAAAGAAAGCTTTTCACTTAATCCAATTCAATTCCTTAAACTGAGGCTTAGGACCCTGCCAGGCTTTGCCAATAATTTTGACTTTACCGCTTTTAGGACGAAGGGCTTCCGATTCTACCAAGCGGAATTCTTTGGTACCCTCCCATGAAGGGAGAATCTTGTCATCAGCGTCTTTAAAGTCAGTTGCAGTGAAAGTAAATTCGTTGATTTGCCCACCCTTGACTTGAAATTCTTTGACATATTTATCAACGCCAATGATGAGGGCATTATCCTGTTCAGCATAGACCTTAAGTGTCATTGCGGAATTTGGACTTGGAGGCTGATAAGCGGGGTGATAAAGCTTGTGAGTTTTGCGACCCCATTGCTGGACTTTGTAAGTGAACCATTCTTTCTCCCAATTTTCTTTAAAGTCTTCGAAGTTGAGAGTTTTCTGGATAGTTGTTTCAATACCTGCCGCCTGAAGTTCAGTGGGTGCAATCATTTTTAGTAAGGAAGAGTTGATGAATTTATCCGCCTTATAAGTTCCGTAATAGTAACCCGCACCAGTGACTTCTTTATCCATTTTGTAGATCACGTTGGCGTAAACCCAGAGGGGTTTTTCTGTGGAGTAGAGATCGAGCACAGCGGCATATTTGCCCTTGTGAAGATTAGGCTTGGCGAAATGCCAGAATTGATTGATCTGTCTATGTCGATCTTTACCTACCGTAGAGCCTTGCTGGGTATAATAAACCTCCACAGATTCTATGGGCATAGATTCATCGACATTGACGACAATGATAGGGCGTTTCGCATTGTTTTTGAGCATGACATGAGTTGTGGGAGCCTTGGGCCAAGTGAAACTCTGTTTTAAGTATTGATCCATCCACAGTTGAGTCGCCACTTCGGCTTCGGGGATATCCTGGTGATTATTATGAGGGGCCGCTGCAATGCGCCACTGATCGGTCTTGATTTCTTTGATCGTTTGCGGGAGGTCATTAATTCTTCCGTGGAAATCATTGGCGGGGCTGAGAAAAACGGTAGGGCAAGTAATGTTTTCTAGGTTAGTGGCGTCGCCTACACCATTGTAATGTTCAGCATGTTTTTTTTCTCGATCACTGATGCCACCACATGATGGCGCTGCCGCTTTGACGCGCTTGTCGGCAGCCGCAGTAAGTACGGTGATTTTTCCGCCCATGGAATGGCCGTAAACCCCGAGTTTATCACCGTTGACTTGGGGCTGCTGTTCAAGGAAAGTTAAAGCTCTGCGAGTTGCCATGGTGATGGGAAACCAAGAACTATTGCGCGCGGATTTTACATTATCGATTCGCCATTTATCAGCCGGAAGATCTCCAAAGGCATGGATTCCACTTCGTGAAGGCGCATGATAAGCATCAAGAGCTCCCCAATCAGTGGTGACTTTGAAATGTTTGTCAGTGGTATCGCCTTTCCAAAAGGCTTTTACTTCGGTGGGACTCACAACATAGCCTGGCGCGTTTAGGCGGCCGGCCCAAGCAATGGAAAGTGTGGTGTAGCCGCGTTTAGCATTAGTAACTATGGCTTGGTACTGCGCGTATTGCCCGCCGCCATGCACTTGGAGTAGTCCTGGGAGATTTTTCGCTCCTTTCGGGTAACCATAAACGGCGGCCATCATCGACTTTTGACCTTTGAAGATACCCACGCGGAAGCGAATGACTTTGATCACGACGCCATCTTGTTCGGTTTCGTGAAGGACCTCCACATCAAGAGGTTCTTTTCGTGGGTCGAAATCCTTCCACATTTCTTCAAAGTTTTTTGGAACTTGGGCGTCAGGGTAAGAGGGCAGAGTTTCTTGTAGTTTTTCCGCAGATAAACTAAGGGAAAAGAGTAGGAGGAGTAAATACTTGAGGAGTTGTTGCTTGAACATAGTAGGCCTTTGATATGTTTTAGTAAGTTGTCTTACCTAACATCGACAGTACTGTTTATGTTACAGCTTAGGACATATTAAATTCAATAATTGTGAAAATTATCGAGCTGAATCCCATTTGGTACCTGATGTATCAGCAGTTGTTCCTACCCCACCGTCAGTGCGAACCATAGATTGGATGTAATTCATTTTTTCCACATGGCCATCGGCCATGGCAAAATTAAATTTCATGTCACTGTGAGAGGGGTCATTTAATTGAAAGATCTCAGGGTTGATACCACCCCATTCCCAGGAGTTACCTAGACGTAGTCTAACTAAATTATCTACGCCAACAACTGGCTGCGAGTCAAGAGGGGCAAAATTTTCGGCGTAGGCAATAACGTCATTACTACTGTTTAAATCACTAGCTTTCATTGAAGCACTTGGTATGTCACCAGCCCCTCTAACCCAAAAACCAGCGATACCTCGGTGAGCGCCAAGTTGAAAAGCTGGATTAATGGGGCCTCCATAAATTAGTGATGATTGTCCATAAGTTCTCATAATGAATACAGGATCTTCTCGATCGTCTAGTGGGCAACGGTATATCGCGCCATGCTCTTTACCACCAGGTAGCTCTGTCTGCATGGCGCCCCATTTTCCAAATGCCCCTGCCATCATGGCTTCATCTAAACCGCGGCCGTCGTATTGACCTAGGTGGTCATCCCAGCTAGTAGAACCATTTGAGTTAGAAGCAGGAAAATAACCTTCATTATCATCCATAAATAAGGCTGTGGAAATAGTAATTTGCTTTTGATTACTGGTGCAGACAGCGATCCTGGCTTTTTCACGGGCTTTGCCAAGTGAAGGCAAAAGCAAAGAGCTCAAAATCCCGATAATGGCGACCACAACGAGAAGCTCGATGAGTGTAAATGATTTGGTCTCCAAGGAATGTCTATAATTGTTCCGTCGATTTTTACTCACTGAAATTCTCCTATTTGTACCATTAATTAAAGAGTACTTATCTATGTTGAACTTCAGTATTTTGATTCCGTTACAAGAAGTGGATTTTTGTTGCGGATATTTTAAATAGTACAGTTAATCATATGAGGCTGAAAAAATTAGAATTTGCGAAGGCATTTAACCTTACAATTCTCATCATTTGAATGGTGTTGGCTTGCTCAGAGTTCGTAGTGTGGTGAACTAAGTAGCTTGTTAAAATACTTATAGTTTATTCAATAATCGTCTGATTTGAGCAGCTTAGAGCAATGGAGCTAATCTTTCCTCCAGTTTGAGGGATATTAATTAAGATTTTATTGATTTTTTTAACTAGCTTGGTGGGGATATCAAATTCCTCATAGCCAAAAAAGTTTCCATCTTTATTCGTATGATCCAGTTTTCGAAAAAATTTTACTCCATTAAAATTTACATAAAGGTTTTTTTGAAAACCGCCTTTTCGTCCAAAACAAACACGTAATTTTGATGTGGCGAGGTTTTGCATGGGGCAATTTAAAATGAACTCTGTTGCTTGTCCCGTATTGTGTAAAGTAGATTCTGCAAAAAAGGTTTTGTTCAGTTGTTGAGAGTTGAATTCTACCTCCTCACTATCTAAGGTGATTATTATTATACTTGTTTCCTCTACTGAGAGGGGAATATCTTTCAAATTATCACGAGGGATATTTTCAAATTTAATTTTTCCTTTGTCTAACCACAAACGCCGTTGTTGAATACCTTTTATTTTGGAATTGTCCACTAAGGTATTAATATCAATATTAATTCGGTAGGGGTTTAAATTATTGACTGCGAACTGAATAATATTTTCATCTCTCACAGCATGTAGGAAGACATTTTTTGCCTTAGTTTGAGTGGCGATAAGCTGGCCTTTGTAGCCCTGCCAAAAGTCCAAATATAAACTCTGCGTATTAGCTGTGATCGAACCGTCATCTTGGATGTCGAATATGGCATCTTGTTCGCCATGAGCCCACCAATTAACAGGTAATAAAAAAGGTACGATAATTTTAAATTCGTGAGCGCGATTCATATATCGCATCATGAGCGAATTATAGTTTTTCAGCTTAATCCAATGGTCAATCTCATTTTTAGCTCGCATTAAGGTGCCAGTTTCAGAAATAATGAGAGGCTTGATATTGTTCGTTAAAATCATATGATTTCTGATTAAGTCTAGGTCGGCCTCTAAGCGCCCGGCAAGGTATCCGCCATAATTATTTAAACGATTGGGGTCATTAATAATAAGTTCTTTCACTTCGTAAAAATGATGAGAATAGAAGTCTAAGTGTTCTTTAGTTAGATCCATAAAACGCAGTTGTTGATGAGCAAGATTAAAGCCATTTTGCCCCCCAGCATCCAAATGCATCCACGCACTAGAAGGTCCTCCGATTTTCAGTTCAGGATTACGTTGTTTGATGGTTTTAGCGACTGTGTTGTGAAACTCCGCTAATAAATTCCAGCTATCATAAGCTTTTTCCCAATGATACACCCATTCGCTTTTAATGGTAGATTCATTTTTGACTTCCCAGTATTTCGCGATGAGTTCATTTTGGCGTTTCTTGGCTTCAATAAATCTAGAGGCAAGGTCGGCAGCAGAATCAAATAGCTCGACTGCAGGAGTCCCTTTTTCATTTCTACTCTTTAAATTTTTAGCTTCAATCCAGCTGGGCCAATTATTGAGGCATGAGACAAACTCGAAATCATTTGGATAGTGTTGTTTGAGCAGGTTAATTTTTTTTAAATCGGGCTGATAATTTTTTTCAAAAAAAGAATTATCACTCCAGCCCTTTCGCTTGGGGTCTTCATTTAAAGTCGGAGCATTTTTAAGGCCATAGCCCATTTCTAGGATAGCTTTGAGCTTTTTCATTTGGCGACCTGGGTAAAAACCTTTGTCCTTAATAATTTTCAAGGCATCCCATTGAACTGAAGGGCCATCAATATCACAATAAACACGACGGAATTTATCTAATTCCAAATGCTTAATACCCTCTATACTTCGGCTAGTTTGAGGAAATAAATCAGCCTTGATTTTTATGATCGGTAGATCATTTCCCAAAATTGACCAAGCGCGATCATCAAAATGAGGAGATATTCCAATTTTATTATGAAAGACGACAGAAGTAATGGAGCCTTGACCACTTATTTCTATAAAACTATTATCATTAGTGATTTTCGAAGGCTTAATATCGATAAGTTTGGCTGAATAAAGTTGTGAATGAGAAGATTTTGGTTTTAGATAGAGGAATTTTTGACCAGCGGTATTGAGGTGTACTTTGATTTTGTTTATTTTATGACCGCGTATGTTACACTCATCAAATAAATTCAAAGTTTGAGCTAGGGGTGAGGGGATAGGTACCTTTATAGTGTGAACTATATCTTGGCTTTCTTGTAAAAGTTCAATGGAGCGAAGACGTAATTCACCGGTGTTGATATGCTTATACCACTCGATTTTGAAATTTTTAGATTTAGCCATTTCAAAAAGTTGCTTTAAAGAATCTTTTTCGGCTTGGACTTTAGGTGGCAGAATAATTTCCGTAGATATCGCATTAAGGGTGTTCTGTTCTGTTATGACTAACTTTTGTTGAAGATTTTTCTCTTGATAAGCTAAACTCACAGCCATTAGCGATAAAATAAAAAGTAAAAAGGTTATTGAGGAGGGGAGTCTTTTTAAATTAATCAAAATAAATAAGCTACTTTAATGGGGTAACTTTAATATTATCAAACTCGTAAGAATAACCATTCTTTGATTGTCCGGGCCACACTGAACTTGTGAGGTAGACTCCCTTAAATTTTTTATTGATAGTATGAGTACCTTTGTATAATGAAATCTTAGTTGCTTTGTCTATGATAGAAACCTTACAATTGCCATTATTGTTGTCCACGATCAATTCAATAGTCATCCAATTATTGGATTTGTAGGTACAAATATTTGAAGCAACTAAGCGCCCATTTTGAAATTTTGTCGCTTTTAATTGGAGTTTTCCAGCACCAAGTTGGATCCTGAAAAGTTCGTCATTTGTATCCCAGTTGCTAATCGCCAGCAATTTTCCCGCGGGGGTGGCAGTGGTAGAAACTTTAACATCACAACTCAACTTAAACTTGGAATCAGAAGCTTTGGCTAGATTTAGCGGAATCTGTACTTTGCCCGAGTCACTTTTGTCTGTGCTATAAATCTTTAAGGCATTATTAGCATCAGACAGTTGAATGATTTTAAACTTTCCTTTAACAAGTGGATGTTTGGTAGAATTAGCTTTTACGTCATTAAAATTTAAGTCAGTTGGAGCTGCTGTTAAGGATAAACTTAATGATAAAAATAAAAATGTTAAAATGAATCTTTTCATGAATATACTCCATTTTTTCTAATGATAAATATTGTTTCTTATGGCTTGGGATAGCCTTGCCATGCAATTATTTATAGTCTTATTCCTTATGTTTTGGATATAATTAAACTATACTTCTTTTGTTTTAAAAGCAACAGGAAGGTTTTCTTTTAATGAAAACACTTTATACAGATATGTTTATTGTCTTTTATTTATCAGAGGGTAGAGGGAGTTCAGTATGTATTTCTTTTACCGTTCAAAATTTTATAAAAAGTAATATATAAAATAAAGTGAGAGAGAGTGCGATATTTAAATCCCTATTTTCTAGGAAGATATAAAAAAAGCCGCCAGGAATTTTCCTGGCGGCTTCTTGAGAATGAAATGGCTTTAACTTAGCTGGAGTTGATTATTAATTTTGAGTAGGCTTGGGACCTTTGTGTCGTTTACCTTTTTCATCAAACCACGGTTGAGGCATGGCTTTTTGTTTATATAGCTCAGAAGTCGGAAGCTTAATATATTTGATGCCTCTTTTTTTCTTATCTAGGTTTTTATTCAAATCAGCTTCTGTGACTTTGCCAGCGGGAACGCCACCCTTGGGGACTTCCATACGAGCTGTCCAAACAATCGCATTGAGTACGAGCTTACGGAATTCATCAACGGCCCAGTTGCGGTGATAGTGACCACCTACGAAACCAACTCCGCGACCTCCTTCTTCTGCTTTGGGATCTCTGCACCACATTAGGGCTTGCTCTTTACCAAAACATTTTTCGCCATGCTGATTCCACATATTGATGTAGCGAACAATTTTATCGGGTGTTGGAGTTGCGACAGCTACGGGACGACAGCAGTCATCTTTAGTGGGCCAAACCATGTTGAAATAAAATTCGTCATAGGCTGTGAAGGGAGTGACGCCACGTGAAATATCTTCTTTTGCCACGGGCTTGAGGTCGGCAATCCAGTGGGGGTTGACCGATTGGGAGTTAGCCATATAGGCACCGATCCAATTTGTGAAGTATTTTTCACCAACCTCTTTTGAGGGATGAACGCCATAGTGCATGAACATAATGCCCATGCCATCTTTTTTGACTTTATTATTCAAGAACTCATACTTATCACCGAAACGTCCACCAGCATCAGCATAAATGACACAAGCATCCACATCATCAAAGATACTTTCGTCCTTGGGCCAGCCGTAATAATGAACTTTGGCTTCGATAGCTAAACCCGATTGATTGAGTTTTTCAGCTAAAATCATGCAACCGGCGCGGAATTCATGATCACCACTACTATGACTTGGTTTTCCCGCTAAAAAGAGGATTTTTTTCTTGTCAGCTGCCTGTAGAAAGGCAGTGAAAATAAAGAGGACGGTAAGGTACTTTAAGGCAATTTTTTTCAAACTTGTGACTCCATTGTGTTTTTGTACTTAACAAATTAATTCGTTAATTGTATCAAATCTTGCGCTGAAAAATAAAATACTTTGAACTATTTAATAATCCAATATTTAATCATCAGCTGATAGATC
Source organism: Lentisphaera araneosa HTCC2155 (assembly GCF_000170755.1). Lineage (NCBI taxonomy): Bacteria > Pseudomonadati > Lentisphaerota > Lentisphaeria > Lentisphaerales > Lentisphaeraceae > Lentisphaera > Lentisphaera araneosa. The sequence continues at coordinate 137,959 of NZ_ABCK01000002.1, read as the reverse complement.
GCGCCAGGGACTTGCGTATTGAAGTATAAAGTAGGACACAAGCACAGCTGTGTTTTACACGCTTCAATTATTGAAATAAAGTAAAGGACGAAAAAATGCGCAAGGGATTATTATTAATATTACTAAGTTCGACAGTGTTGCTGGGGACAGCGTTCTCTCAAGGGAAAAGATCTGCAAAAGAAAAGAGGGGAACAAGCAAGGCCGTGGTATATAAAGCGGCTAATGGGGTGCTAAAATCGGGGGTCTTTCATATCCGTCAATCTTGGGCTGAGGTCATTGATTACGATCGAGCCGTTTACGTGCAGGTTCCACAGGGAGAGGGTCCCTTTCCAGTTTATATTGCGCTTCATGGTCGCGGTGGAACGGGTGAGCGTAAAATGATGAATTTAAAGAGAATGACAGATAGGATAGTGATTGCACCAGATGGTTACAATAAGGGCTGGTCACAAAAAAGGCCTGATGTGGATTTTGTCCGTCAAATTATTAGCTATCTCAAAACGTGTAAAGTTGTTGATGGGAGCAATATTGCTATTCATGGTTCGTCTAATGGCGCAGGGCTTTTGTATCGTTTGATGATTGAATTGGAAGAAGGTACTTTTCATCATGGCATTTGCTCAATTGGGGGGCTCACTACTGAGCGTTATGATGGCAAGAATTTTTTGTGGGACCCTACAGGAGGAGATAATAATAAAACAGCTATTGTACCTGCAAAAGGAAGACGTTTTTTACAGATAAATGGAACTGAGGATCAAATTGTACCGTATACGGGGGGGACAGGAACTTTGGGTATAAGTTTTATAGCTGCCCAAGATAGCTTTTATCGTTGGGCTGTTCACATGGGTGAAAAAGCTCCTCAATTAGCGGACTCCGCAGGAAAGCCACATCCTAAAAATAATAAGCTCATGACTTATGAATACTTAGATGGGAACTTTAAGCATATTAAGGCCGTGGGTTCTAAGCATGGTGTGCAAGGCAAAGAAATCAAAGAGATCATTCACGAGTTCATTTCTCAGCCAATTATGAAAAAGTAAAATACTTCGCTATACGCTCAGAAATTTTGTGCGGAAAATTAAAAAATAATGAGTGTTTCTTTTCATAACTACCCATAAAGCGGGGTAAGGCCCCCTAGTCGCCTGTTCAAGGGCCTTGCCAGATAGGCGGACAAAAAGTATTAGTCCGTACGGCAGCATTCTGCAGGGAGAGCTCGAGAGGGATAGCGTCCATCTCCTGTGCGAAGCACCATGCCTGTGGGTAATCGTATTTCTTTTTGAAACTCACTTAAGCGCACGAGAACTTATTAAATTTATGGCTCAGCCTTAAAAGCGATGTCACATTAAACTGAGTCATAATGTGTGTAGAGGTATTAGAAATGAGTCTGCCATCATGGCAGGTCTTATTTACTGCTTATTAATTAATATCGTTAAGGGTTTTATGATGAAATACTTCAATTTTGTTCTTCTTGCTTCATTCATGTTTTTTTCAGTTAGTGCTGAAGAGGGCTTTACGGCACTTTTTAATGGCAAAGATTTAAGTGGCTGGACTGTGCGCAATGGGACGGGAACTTATCGAGTCGAAAATGGCGCCATCATCGGCAAAACAACTGATGGCAGTAAAAATACTTTTTTATGTTCAGATAAATTATTCAGTGACTTTGAGTTAACGCTAGAGGTAAAACTGATTAATGATCAGCTTAATTCCGGTATACAGATCCGTTCTAATGATAATAATGCTAAAAAACGAGTCAATGGACCACAAGTTGAAGTGGAAGCAACTAAGGGAAAAGGCGCGGAGTCAGGTTATATCTATGGCGAAGCATGCGGTGGATGGATGACTCCCAAAGCCAAACTTAAGCCACATACCCTCATGAAAAACGGTGAATGGAATACCGTTCTCATTATTGCGAAGGGCGCAAAAATTCAAACTTGGATCAATGGTACGCAAGTTTCTGACCTCACTGATGACGCAAAGTTAAAAAGCCACCCCGAAGGTTTCATCGGCCTTCAGGTTCACTCCATCCCAAAGGGCAAAGGCCCCTATGAGGTGACTTGGAAAAATATTATGATCAAAGATTTGAAGTAGAACTCTGTTTTTGATAAATGTCGATTAGGAACTCGTCGTTTCAATCAGCAGGCTAAAGCCTGAACTGCGAGCCTAATGCTGTATGTAGTCCCCGATTTATCGTGCGCCAAAAAACGTCAATGATCATATGCGGATCATGAGTCCGGAACTCCAAGTTATTTAACTTCCTGTGCAGGGAAGGCGTAGACAGGCCAGCCATCTTTTTCGCAGAGGTTAGGGATGGCGATGTCGCTCCAGCCCATGCGAACGTATTTGGGGGTGGGAAGGGATGCGGAAGTGACTTCCACGGTTTTGCCTTTAATTGCGGCTTGCGCAGCGACAAAGTTTTTGCCGTCAGCAGAGAGTTCAAAATGAGTCAGTGGCTTGCCGTCAAAGCTGGTGAGTGAGTTCTTGAGGTTCTTAAAACTGACAATGACTTTGCCGTTTGCGGACTTCGCAGAAGCGAATTCCGGAGCTGAAGCATTGTTGGACTTCCCGTAGTTTTTGTTGAGTGCGAGATCCGCAAGTCTTTCACCAACGGGGCGTTTATGCTGGGGGTGGATATCTTTTATATTAATGTTGGTGTCGTGAATGGGGATGATGCCGACGCCGAGGATTTCTTTGGCGCCGCGGTATTGGGCTTTCCAGACATTATCGCCGAGCGTGTGATCTTTTGGGTTTTGTCCACGAGTGTAATCAAAAGGAGCAATCTGAACTTGATAGAGGGGGATGTCTTTAACTCGGAAGGCTTTGGACCAGCCGTAGGAGAGAGCTTTAAGTTTTTCAAAATATTTATTGTCGGTACGGTTGGATTCGCCCTGATACCAAATGGCACCTTTGATGGCGTAGGGAGTCAGCGGGGCGATCATGGCGTTGTAGATTATGTTTTCAGCCCAGCCATTGACGCGATCTTCGAGAATAGAGGTAGTGATGCCTTTTTCTGCGAGTGTAATAGCGTGATCAATGGAGTCACGCATGCGTTTGAGTTTGTTGAGACGAACATTGGGGTCGTTATTTTGATGGTGTTTACGCAGGGGAAGATTTTGGCTTTTATAGCCCTCTTCAGAAATGAAATTATCAATTCTCATGCCACCCCAGTTAGCATCTAAAATTCCAATGGGAACATTGAGCTCATTGTGTAGCTTCGCTGCAAAGTAAAAGCCTACGGCAGAAACCATGTGGGAGTGTTTAATAAATTCAGCGGGAAGTTTCCAGCGACCAAGGGTGTCGTCCATGGGGGTACCTGCCTGGAGGTGATGCTCCACGTGGAAAAAGCGAATGTTTTTGTTATCAGCAAAAGTTTTGGCGTACTCAAATTCCTGCTTGTTACTTTGGGCAAAAGTCCATTCCATGTTGGACTGGCCGGAGGCGAGCCAAACTTCACCGACGAGGATGTCGTTTAAAGTGACGGAATTTTTCCCCTTGATGATGAGGTCGCGTCCTTGAGCAGAAGCCTGAAGGGGTTCGAGTTCCACCATCCATTTTCCTTTCTCATTGGGCATGGCAGTCTTTGTCTGGCCCGCAAAAGAAACGGTGACCTTTTCACCCTGATCGGCCCAGCCCCAGATAGGAACTTTGGCATTGCGCTGGAGCACCATTTGGGAATCCATGATTTTTGGTAGGGTGATATCTGCCTGAGCCTGAAATAAGAAACTAGCCGAGAGCAGGAGTGCTTGAGAAAGCTTGGATTTGAACATTTTTTTTCCTTTGAATTGAAGTGATTTAAATAAAAGTATTTTTAATTGGAGCTCTTGTCGAGTTTGAGCTGAACATTAGAGATGGCGAACTTGTCGCCTTTTGAGCTTTTTATCTGATTGACGCCTAGGGCGATGACAAGTCGTTCGACATTAGCTGGCACAGTAATTTTTTGATCTGCTAAAGTTTGCCATGAGCAGCTACCGGGAGCAAAGCTGGAAGAAGCGAGCTTTTTACCTGAAATAGGAAGTTCTTCCACTGAAGAAAAGCTGTTGCCATAACCGAGTTGATCATCTTTGGAATCTTTGAAGTAGGCGAGGATAGCCCATGAAAATTGGTTCTTTTGGGTTTGTTCCACGTCTTTACTCATGTAATCAAAGGAGAAAGTATAATTTCCTGCAGGAGGTGACTCAAGGCTTTGGTACATTGCACTGGCCTTGTCACTATTAAGGTGATTGTTGATAACACTATGATTTTCTTTGTTGAGTTTAAATCGGTCGTCAAACAAGGGGATGTACCAGGTTTTTGCTTGGGATGATTTCGCTTTAAACTCATTCCATTTGGCTGAGTGTTTAACGCCTTTTGAAAAATCACCGTTGTCAATAAGTTCGCTGGATGGAGATGCGATGGCACGGATGGTAAGTTCATCAGTTATATTATTAAGAGACTTATCCCAGCCATCAAAAGCCCAGCCGTACTTGGCGCGAATAAATGGCTCTTGAGCGTTTTTGCCATCAGTAACTTTTTGATCTAAAGAACCATCGCCGAGATGTTCTAGCCCTGAGGGAATAATAAATTTGACTGCGTGGACTTTGCGGTAATTGGCTTTGACTACGACGTCTTTTCCAGGCATGTAAAAGAGTGTATTGGGGTTTTGAGCATCATCAATTTCGCCATCGGAAATGGTCCAATTATAGAATTGTTTATCTCCCTTAGTTGTTGGAGCCTGAAGTTTTATGAGTTTGGCTTCGGCGTAGGATCCGGAAGCATCGGCATTTTGGACCTCGAGCTTAAATTCAGTTTCTTGTGGAGCTTTAAAAGCAAGTTTGTTTTTCCCAGCTTTAATGGGGAATTCTTTACCATTGATGACCAGAGTATAAGCCTGGTTAGTACTGATGCTGATTTCATCTTTGCCATTATAAATGATGTCTGTGGCAATTTTTCCAAATTTGAAGTTTTTGATGCCGTGGCGCGATTGTTGGTGAAGGTTCCATTCAACCAGTTTATTTTTGGCATCCACTGTGTGGAAACCCAAAACGTTTTCAATGAACATGGAAATGGGGCCAAGCGCCGACCAACCACAAAAATCTTTACGAACGATGTGACCATTTTGGCGCACAACGGGGTAATCACGAGTCGGACTATAGCATTCCCAAATGGTTTTTGGTTCAACGGTATCGTAGGTGCGTGCCATGTGAGCGATGAGGTTCTCGGCAGCTTTGTTAGCTTCTTTATGATAACCGTACTTTTCTAAAGCCTTGGTCCCCATGTAGGCAGTGGGGAGCCAAATGCCACCACGCCAGTAGGCACCATCGGGACTGACGAAGTTTTTGTCGCTACGGGAAACGGTAACCCAGGGGCGCATGCCACCAAAGATTTTTGGGTCGGAAATGTGTTCAGCCATGCGCTTAGCTTGTTCAGGGCTACACATTTCTGCTAGCATGGGCCAGTAGGAAGCGGGAGTTTTGATTTTATAAAACTTCTTGCCATCTTCTGAAATATCATAGTAAATGCCGTCTTTTTCGTCCCAGTAATGAGTGTTGACGAGTTTTTTGATTTCTTCGTATTTATTTTTCCACTTGGCGGCCATTTCATCTTTGCCGATGCGTTCAGCCATGCGGTAAATAGCGAGAGCAGATAAGCCTTGCTGAGCTAAAGCATCGAGCCATAAGCCATGGGGCGCACGTGGAGTGTTATCCATGCCGCTTGGGCAACCACCCCATTTATACCCGAGAGGAGTATTATCTTTGGAGACGGGAGCACTTTCACCACCTTTGTACTTAAAGCGCCAGCCTTTTTCCAAGTCGTGGAACCAGTTGAAATGCTTTTGCAGGTATTGGGTGTCAGTTAAGAGTGTTTCGGCATGTTGGTCATCACCTGTAAAAAGGTAATTGCCGTATTCGGCCCAGGCAAAGAGCGGGGGATTATCCGGATGCTGAATGCCTAGGGGGAAGTTTCCTGATTTATATTTGTCGGTATGAAAGGCTTCGTAAAAGTTATTGAGTGTTTCGACGCCGGGGAATTTTTCCGGTGAGTATTTACAAAAAAGAACCATGAAACAGGTGTCCCAAATCCAGACATGGCTACTGGCGAATGCTTCGTCCATGTAAGGACTTTGGGGGATACCGTCTTTGATGTCGACATGATCATAAGCCTGCTTCCAGGCAGTCCAGTAGAGGTCGACATAAGCGGGCTCTTTATCAAAAATGGGTTCGGGAACCCAACTGCGTTGGAAGCTTTCTTTTTTGGCTGGTGAGAAAGCCAAAGCTGAGAGAGAAAATAGGAAGATTAAAAAGTATTTCATGAAATTTGTTAATTGATTTTAGTTTACAGGCGTGTCATTGAGCAATTTGCTTAAGGTAGGTTCCATGGCTTCGGCCCAAACTTGATAGCCCTTAGTGTTGGGGTGGAGTAGGTCGGGCATGAGATCCCTAGAGAGTTTGCCGTCTTTGTCGAGAAAGGATTGATTAATGTCCAGGTGATAAACCGTTTTGTTGTCGGCCAAGTTGGGGAGCATTTTATTAACTCGCTGATTCTCTTGGCGGAGGGGATCGGAATGATCTTTCCCGCGTGGAAAAATGGAGAGCACTAGGATTTTTGAACTGGGTAATTTTTGTTTCAAAATGTCGACAATTCGTTCGATTCCCTTGAAGGTGTTTTCGGCCTTGTCTTTGCTAACATGAGTATTGTTGGTGCCAATCATCAAGACGCAGACTTTGGGCGTTTGTCCTGCAATTTGACCATTTTGTAAACGCCAGATGACTTTGCCGGTGGTGTTGCCTCCGAAGCCGAGGTTCATGGCATTTCGATGCTTGTAGTATTTGTCCCATACAGAGGATCCCCAGTTTCCATCGCGGTCATAAAAGTGTGTGATGGAATCGCCAATGAAAATGAGATCGTGATTTGAAGCTGCGGCTTCTTTGACTTTGGCCTTATGACGATCGCCGTTTTGAGCTATAGGAATAATAGCTGAAGGAGGATTCGGGTCTTTTGCGCTGTCCGCAAGTTCTTTACTGATGAAGTTCTCCATGGCATTAGCCCAGACAAAATAGCCTTGATCACTTAGATGGACGCCATCGTGATAATAGAGTTTCATGTTCTGACTACCGTCGGAATTGAGGAACTTATCGTAAAGGTTTAAGAAAAAGACATTTTTATTATCTACGAGTTCAGGTAAAGATTTATTGACGATACGGTTTTTCTGATCGAGTTGCTGTACTCCACGGGGTAGTATGGAGTGGAGTAGGATCTTACTTTGCGGAAGTCGCAAACGCAATTCAGAGATGATTTTTTGAATCCCCACGAGAGTATCTTTGGGATCGAAGTGGTTAGAATTGTTGGTGCCAATCATGAGGCTGATCACTTTGGGCTTGAGGCCTTTTAGTTCACCTTTATCAATTCTCCAAAGAACATTTTGTGTTTTGTCGCCGCCGTAACCGATATTTAAGATTTTGCGGTCACCATAAAAGTAGTTGTAGCTAGGGCTGCGTTCCCAGTAATGTGTGATGGAATCTCCGATGAGTAGGAGATCCACATCTGCGTTGGCCACTTCCTGGAGTTTTAAATCATGGCGTTCTGCCCACCATTTGTGGGGCTGTGGAACGGGATTGATAGTTTCGGGTTGAGTAAATGCGATATTCGCAAAAAAAATCAGTAAAAAATAAAGACAATTATCTGTGAGTTTCATTTTAAATGGAGATGATTTCTTTTTTAGGTTTACTAGGTGTTTGAACTGGCATTGAACCTTTTTCCTTTTTTGACTCAAATTGCTTATCTCTTTCACTACGATTTGTTGAGGAGCCATTTATTTCAAAGTCTGAGAATTCAGCACCGGCGGCATTTTCATCTTTAGAAGAGGTGGAGAACATGCCGATATAGAGCTTTTTAGGTAAGTTGACATTAGCACTATACTGTTTTGTCCAAGAGCGTTTATCAAGAGAAAAAGATGCGGTGAAATCATCTCCTGAACGATCAATCTTCAACCAGATGGGGACTTGGTTATTACCATTTTCATGATTTCCTATGCCTCTTTGACCTTTGTTTTGTCTATAAAAAGCACAAGTTCTAAATAGAGTATGTGCGAAGGAAAACATCGGGGCATCATCATCGAGACTGGCTCTAAACATTAAACCATAGAAGTCAAAGTGGACACGGTTTTGTCCAGAGACTGAATTTACTTTTACTATGATACTGCCATCGCCTTCGAACTCCCTGTAGACGTAATTGAAGCTATCTTTTTGTTTGCCAATGGCATCGCTACCTGAACCACTAATAAAAAACTTCCCACCCCGAAACTGTACCTCACCAGAAGCGGGGGCGACTCCGATATTTTTTGACTGCCAAGGGGTGGGAAGCTGATTGTTTGAAGTATCGCTTGAAGCTTGATAACTGATAGGGGTGGCTTTAATTTCTTTGGCTTTCTCGAGGCCATCGACTTTCTCTTCAAGTTCAATGGAGACGTCGATTTGATTATTGAATTGCTTTTCGTAGTCGGCTGCATTGAGTTCCAGACCACCGCCATTCATAAGAATCGTTTGCGGATAATCGCCACCGACCCATTTGATATTGCGCATTTGACGTCCCTTGCCGTGTTTGGAATTGGCGCGGAAGGTTTGCGTTTGACCATTGGCGTTCACTCTTAAGCTGCTGTTGATCGTAAGGTGATCAAGAGTTTGCCAATCTTTTGGCGTGCCGTTGTGAGTGTTTTTGAGGGGTTTTAGATCTGTAACGTCAATTTCCACAGTCTGCCAATCATTTGATTTTTTAAGCGGCTTGACGACATAGAACATGCCTGCGGCATATTCGCGACCATACTTAGAGTAACAGTTGAATTCGAGTTCGAGGATGAGGTTCTCGGCATCGGGGTCAAGAACATCAATTGAAAGCTTGGAGCCAATGGGACCTCGCCATTTTGGGTCGCGGATTTTGCGAGTGTGAATGGCCGTTTGTGAATATTTATACCAATCGGGCAGGTCTGATTTTTGTAAATCTTTTTCGATGATGCGAGTGAATTGATCAGTGACTGCTGGGTTGGCTTTTTGAACTTCAGCAATTTCATATTTTTGAATGTTGGTACTCAAGATATAGGTGTCAGCTGGGTTTTTGTTCCAGCGTGGGCCATGGAGATTGAGTTCTTTTGGGTGCTTATAGAAGACGTTGGCCATGGCGAAGAAGCCGAGATTCTTGGAGAGTATCGGTGCGGAAGCAATGTACTTATTGCCGACTTTTTTTGCTCTTGCCGTACGGTGAAAGCGGAATTGACCATTGGGATCCTGCGTATAGAAAATTTGCACATGGTCAATTTCTTTTGATGTGTCGGGGATGAGGGTGATGAGCGGGCCATTTTTATCGCCCTTTAAATCAACTTTGATTTTTGGCGTCTTAGGGAGCTTATATGTGCCTTTGAGGTATTGCTCAAACATGAGTAAGTCAACATAGGAAGACTCGTGAGCATGACGGTGATTGAGGTGAGAACTAATGGAAAAGCGTACGGGAGTGGATGAAGGAATGGCAGGCCAGTTGAAAGCCATGTTGGACATCATGCCATTGAAGTCATTTTGTGGGCCATTATACATGATAGGTGCTTTGACGTAGGGAAGCATTTTTGCATCATCGATGTACTTGGCATAAAGGGGAGTGATCGGCTGAGGGCGCGCTGAATTGCCTTTACGCTTTTTGAGTTCAGTAGGTGCAGTTCCAGTGCCGCCGCAAGAAGGTACGGCAACTTTAATGCGGTCATCGGTTCCGGCGAGCATGACTGAGAGTTTTCCCCCCATGGAGTGACCATGAACACCGATTTTATTTGCATCGACAAAGTCGAGTTTCTGTAGCAGGGTGATCGCACGTTTGTTGGCTAAGTTGATGAGGTACCAATTATTATTGCGTGGAGAATCAAAGTCGTCGTAACTCACGGGACCTGCTTCAGTTTTTGCATACCAGGCATTATTTTTTTGGGTTGCGTCGAGAGGTGCCCAGTCAGTGCCAATTTTTCCTTCTGCAGGCTGACCTGCTTCCTGGTGCTGCATGAGGCGTCCGCCCCAGTTGGTTGCGAGAACCGCATAACCATTTTGAGCAATGCCCTGAGCGTAATCACCCATGGCGCGTTGACCACCTCCGTGAATTTGTACGATGCCAGGAAGTTTGCCCTTAGTATTTTTTGGAAAAGCTAGGTAGCCACCCATGCGCACTTTTTTACCTTTGAAAGTTCCCACCACATAGGAAATCATTTGAACTTTGACGCCATCTTTTTCGTACTCGTGGAGAACCTCTGTTTCAAGCGGGTCTTTTTTAGCATCAAATCTTGCCCAAAGTGCTGGAATACTCTCTGGCATATTATTTGGGGAAAGGGGAGGGAGGGTATCGTTCGATTTGTCAGCGGCGCTTGCGGAGATCGCAAATAATAAGGCTAATGAAGTAAAAGTTTTACGCATGGTGTTTGTCCGTATAGAAATTATAATAATTTTTGAATTTAAATATTAAACAGCAACTGTGAAGATTTTGATACAGATCAGAATTGAAAAAAGAAAGATTTAATCGCCCTTTGCAGTTGTCCACATACCTTGAGGGTTAGCAGGAGTACCTGAACCAATGACAGCTGATGAATAAGGATTGTGAGCCTCTACGTGACCATCGGCTAATAGATTGTTGACTTTTTGATTATTGTGAAGATCAAAAGTGGTATTAGTTGTATCTGTGTTGGTAGTATAGCCAATGCCATTTGGTCCAGCCTGAAATTCTGGTTCCAACAACATTGAACCTAAGCCTTGAGAATAGTCCCATCTAGATCCGCCTGTGTAATCTATTTCAGTTATAGCTAACGTTCCGCTGGTATCTTCTATACTATCAATTGTTCTTGTGTAAGGAGCTGTACCTACTGCATGATAAGCAAACCTATCTTTGCTACCATCATTTATTCGATTGGCATCGCCAGCGGCCATGCCATAACTTATTCTTTGGCGGTCGTCTCTACCAGCACAAGTTTTTTCTTTGGCGCTGGGACATCTTAATAGTTCAAGAGCCTGTTCTTCATTCCATATTGTTACTGCTGGATTAGCGAGTGTACTACCTCCCATGTACCCCCTTAATTGGTCTTCCCAGCCGTAAGCGCCAATAATTGGATTTTTAGCGTAGGGTAATTCGCCGTTGCTATCATCATAATATAGTTGCAATGCAATCCCAATCTGTTTTTGGTTATTCATGCAACTTGCTTGGCGAGCGGCTCCGCGAGCTGACTTTAACGATGGGAGTAATAGTGATGCAAGTATGCCGATGATGGCAATAACTACCAGTAACTCAATGAGAGTGAATTTTACTTCAGTTTTTTTTGAACTAAGCATATTAAGCCCCCTTAATTTTAGTTCGTTGATGTTGAAGATTTGGAAAGCGATTTTTGATCAACTTTCTCATCCTTTAAACATTAAAACGACGAGGCTTAAGATGATCTCAACGAGTTTTTAAGTTTTTTTCATATTTTATTATCATGTCGATAAAGGGGGGATTAATCACCTTTAATAGTAGTCCACATGCCTGCTGGAGCAGCTGGAGTTCCAGCGCCAATGACTGATGAAGAAAAGGGGTGGTGGCTTTCAACATGACCATCGACAAACATGTAGTTCACTTTTGCTTTATTATGTAAGTCGAGAGTTTTATTTTCCCAAGCGGCATTTGTTGCAATGTATGAAGGGAGACCGTTAAAAGTTTGACCTGTTTGGACTTCGGGATCAAAAATCATATTTGCAGAGCCTTGGTACAGGGACGTGTGTGCAGCACTCTTGACGTCAACTTCTGTGAGAACCAAAGATCCAGTCGGATCGTCGATTTCCGTCACTCTATAAGTTGTTATATTGGCCCCGCTCCTCCAGACAGAAAAACGGTTGTTTTGAATACCCTGCATGACTCCAGCAACGATATCGGCCCACCCTGTTGACATGCCGTAACTATTGATGGTTAGATTAGCATTACCAGCAGTTTGAGGTTCTGAGGCACTGGGACAAACTAAAATATCTAGCGCTTTATCAGCATTCCACTGCCAGTCATTGAGAAGGGTGGCACGGGGGATTTCATTACTAGTTAAGTAGGTCCTTAGTTGGTCATCCCAGCCAAAACTATTGGGAGTTTATTTTTTTTAGAAATGGTATTTTTTATGTTAAAAGCCCTCTTATCTATATTTTAAATTGTTATTAAAAAATATTTTATGTGAATTGGTGAATGTTTATTTTTCTATTATTAAAGTCTTCTTAAAAAAATTGTATTTTTTTTTCATTTTATTTGTATCGCTTTTTAATTTTATATGTTTAAGACTTAAAACAAAAAAGGAATATATAACTTATGAAACGTTTTACTTTAATAGAGTTATTAGTGGTAGTAGCCATCATTGGCATATTAGCCATTTTATTATTAACCACATTAGGCTTACACAGATGACCAAAATACCAACCCACATATTTGTTTATATTATATTTTCCTTGCAGCTCTTTGTTTGCGCTAATAATTCTGTAAATATAAGTCTTACACAAAAAGCTTTTTCTGGCAAAGGTGTGACAAATGTTGACTTATCTGCGCATGGAGATTTAGATTGGGCTGCATGGGATGGTGGTGCGTCTGCGCCTAATCAAACCATGAGTTCTGGTGGTGGCTTTGTAAGTTTTTCCGCAATTGGATCTACTAGTTTTGCCGTGGGGAATTTTGATAGTGCCAATAATTACACTTGGACTAATGGAGCACCTACTTCTATTGGCTCAAGTACTTTGTCGGGAAGTGCGAGTATAGCTAACACGGGTGATGGTGTTCGTCTTGTTGTTAGTGTGGCTAACGCAGGAGATTATCAACTTAAATTTTACGCTTCAACATACGACCTTAACTTAGATGCTACCGCTAGCTTAAGTTCAGCGGGCATACAAGATGTAGTAAATGGTAGTTATGTTGCTAATGCAATTCAAAGATATGAATACACGATCGATTTTTCTACTCAGGGTTCAGATACTCTATCTCTTGATTTGGTGAAAAATGGGGGTGGTCAAGCGATTTTTGCGCATGAAGCTTTTTCTTTGAAAACATTGACCACTGTTCCACCTCCGATACAAAAAACACATGAAACGATATTTATTAATGTAGATGGTACGGAAACAGTTGAGACGATTCATGAGGGGGGAATTGCGGTGCCACCATCAGGAGTGAGTACTGCTGATAAAACATTTACGGGGTGGCCAAATGTTAAGCCCGCAAGTCAAGATGTAACTTACACGGCTCTCTATACTGATAAATCGGGAGCTGGTAATTATGTAGATGTTTTTATGGCTACGGGGCAATCCAATGCCTTTTGGCCCGTTGACCCCGAATCTTCTGGGAGTGAGGGGCTTTATTATTATGGGAAAGGAGTGGAAGATGTCTTGGCGAACTCGGGATTGTTTTCGGATCCTGTTGTTGTTATTGATGGTGAACCTGGTGAGCAGATATCCAATTGGCACGATGGTTCCAGTCCGCAGTGGATTTACAAGAAACAATTTTTTGGGACTTACGACAATACGACTGCAAAATTACAAGCTAAATTAGCTCAAATTATTTCAGAAGGAGGAGTGCCAAGATTTAGAGGTTTATTTTGGTTTCAAGGAGAAAGTGATGGCGTAGGGACGCCTCCATACCAGAATAATACCTGTGAATTCAATTATGCTAATAGGTGGAGAGGGCTTTTAAATCAAGTGGAAGCTGATCTGCAGGATATGGGGCTTGTGAGTGATCAATACAAATTTGTAATGAATACTGTGGGGAATTCAGGGGAAGGTATTAATACAGCTTTAATGAATATTAGTAATGGGGATTCAAAAGGAGTTTTATTCGACACTCAAGTAGCGCCTTATCGAACTAATTTCAGTGATATTCATGGTTATGATCATGATGCCGTTGGTCAGGCAAATGTGCAATTATTTATTAACACTTTCATTACATCTCCTCCGCCGATTACGACGTACTCTATAAAATTCATCAATGTGGATGGCAGTCAGGTAAGTACAACGGTTAATGCGGGGGAAGTCCCTGTTCCTCCAGAAGGAGTTGATACGGATATCAGATCTTTTCTCTCCTGGCCAAGTATCTCTAATGCATATTCAGATGCGACCTACACAGCCTTGTATATCCTTAAAGATGGTGGGTCTAAGATATCAATTAACCTTAATCAGGAAGGGTATATAGGTCCGGGTCTAAATGATGTTAATCTTACCGACCATGGTAACCTTGACTGGGCAGCTTGGGACGGAGGAGCTCAGGTGCCAAATCAGAGTATGTTGGATGGTGTTGGGTTTGGAGGGATTGAAGCAATAGCCAGCGCTACATTCAGCAGTGGGGCATTTGAAAGTGAAAATAATTATGTATGGTCTAATGGAGATCCGAGTGAACTAGATTGCAGTGTTCTTGCGGGGCGAGCGTCGTTTAATGCTATTGGTGATGGTGTCCGCCTTACTGTAAATGTAAGTGATGAGGGTAATTATCAGGTGAAATTTTATGCATCAACTTATGATTTGAATTTAAAGGCAACTGCAAGTTTAGCCTCAGCAGGAGTTACAGAAGAGTTGAGTTGTAACTATGTTAGTAGTAATCTTGAGAGATATGAGTACACTATTGATTTTCGAACGGAGGGTGCAGATACTTTTTTTTTGGATATCTCTAAAATCTCTGGCACTGATATTTTTGCTCACGAAGCATTTTCATTTAAAAAAGTAACTTTGCCAACGCCGGCGACCTCTAGTTATGAAATTATCTTCGTAAACGTTGATGGTTCAACAAGTACTCAGCTTGTCGATGAGGGGTGGGTAGCTGTTCCCCCTGCGGGAGTCGATACAGACGATAAAATATTTAGGGCTTGGCCTGAGATTTTACCTGCTGTTGAAAATGTGACATACACTGCATTATACGATTATAATCAATATACTGTTACTTTTGATCTAGGAATTGCGAGCTTAGAGTCGGGTGAATTAGTTCAAACGGTTACTCATGGAGGTAGTGCTCAGGCACCAGAAATTATTGTTCCTATTAGCCATAATTTTGTCGATTGGTCCGCTGATTTTTTAAACATCACTGGCGATCTAACAGTAGTAGCACAATTTGCCATTAAAAATTATAATGTGAGCTTTGATTTGGGAGCAGGAACTCGAATTGGCGGTGGTGAGTTGAGTCAAAGTATTGCTTACGGAAGCGGTGCAGTCGAACCCTCGATAAATCCACCTAATGGCTATGCTCATACAGGTTGGGATTTGGCTTTTGACAACATTACAGCCGATCTCACTGTCACAGCTCTCTACGAATCAAAACAATTACAGCTTTCATCTTTAACGATGACAAATCCGAGTTCTCATACCCTGACTTGGACTGCACTAGACAATACGGCTTACTACTATTTAGCCGTTGGTACATCTGAAGGCATGGATGATCTCTATGGCATGTACCTTGATTCAGATGTTACGACTGTAGATCTTAATCTCAGTGGCTATGAAAATGTCTATGTGCGCCTGTGGACTTATGCCAATGGCGAATGGCATATCGAGGACTCGGTAATTACTGATCCTAATTTTGCTCCGGCAAATGCCTCATTTACATCCTATACTGGAGACGCCTCTGAGCTAACTATTAAGTGGAATAGAAGCACCTACGATGGCTGGTATTACATTCAGTTGGTGAATAAATTCACTCTGGAAGTTGAATGGAGTGATTATTTTGCTCGAACAAGTGCAGAAGCACTCGTGGGTGCAGTGAGTCAGCCGCTGGATTACTATGAAGTTCACATTTGGTCCTATGATATGAATCTTGGGCAATGGAATCAGGACATTAAGGATCTGGCCACAAGTGAAAATCAGGCCGCGACTTATTCTTCCCATGGTCTTGACGGTACGAGTTTAACTCTCAACTGGAATCAAAGTAACTACTTGGGTTGGTACTACATTGAGCTAGAAAGGATCTCAGACGGAGCCTTTATCGATGGCTCCTATTTCGACTGGAATGTGGATTCAGGTGTTTTTGATATCACCGGTACGCTAGTTAATGATATTCGAGTTAGAATTTGGACTTACAATGCGGACTTAGGTGAGTGGAACTCATCACAAAGTGACCTAAACACCCCCTAAGTATTAAAACTGTAAACTTACGGGGCTGTCGACAATGAATTCTCGACAGTCTAGGATCCCCCTGCGCTTTTTACTGCAATTTGAGGATCAAGCATCTGTTTACACAAGATGGAAACAAGGAGATAAAATGAGAAAAATATTACTGGTATTCGGGACTCGTCCTGAAGCAATAAAAATGGCTCCCTTGGCACTGGAACTAAAAAAATCTGCGCACCTGAAAGTAAAAATCTGTGTCACGGCTCAGCATCGTGAAATGCTCGATCAAGTAATGACTTCCTTCGGTTTAAAAGCAGATTATGATTTAGACCTCATGCGTGCGGGTCAAAATTTAAATAGCATTACTTCTGATGTTGTGATGGAACTCAAGCCAGTTCTTCATGACTTCAAACCTGATTTAGTTTTAGTCCATGGTGATACTACAACCACAATGGCGGCATCTTTAGCTGCGTATTACGAGCAAATCCCCGTTGGTCATGTTGAGGCTGGCTTGCGGACTCATAATATCTACAGCCCCTGGCCTGAAGAAATTAACCGCCAATTAACGGGTAGAATTGCCAGCTATCATTTCGCTCCCACCGAAGAAGCTGCCATGAACTTGATGAAAGAAGGTGTGGATCGTGAAAAGATTTATGTCACGGGTAACACGGTTATCGATGCCCTACTATTCAAAGTAGAGAAAATACGCAATGACCTCGAACTGAACCAGGGCTGTCATCAAGCTATTTACAAATCTGGGTATGACCTTGATACAGCTAGGAAATTCATTTTAGTTACAGGTCATAGGAGAGAGAATTTTGGTCAGGGTTTTGAAAATATATGTCTGGCACTTAAAGATCTTGCCAAGCGCAATCCCAATATTGATTTTGTCTACCCAGTACATCTCAATCCCAATGTAAAAAAACCAGTAGAACAGCTGCTCACGGGCGTATCCAATATACATCTGATTGCACCTCAGGATTACGAACCCTTTATCTACCTCATGGATAATTGTTTGCTAATCATGAGCGACTCAGGTGGGATTCAGGAGGAGGCTCCAAGTCTAGGTAAGCCCGTTCTAGTGATGCGCGATACAACCGAGAGACCTGAGGCTGTAAAGGCCGGAACGGTTAAACTTGTGGGTACTGAAGTCGACGCTTTAGTTAAGGAAACTCAGCAGCTGATTGATGACTCCAAACTCTATGAAAAAATGAGCCGAGCTCACAATCCCTATGGCGATGGAACTGCCAGCAAACGAATTTTAGATATAATTTTAGCCAAAAGAAAAGAGGTAGCAAATGTTTAGCAAGAAATTATTAATTGGGCTGACCCTTATGAGTATGGCAACAGCCCTCAATGCCCAGCAAAACGGTAAAAAATTTAAGTATGATGGGGAACGTTATTACTCAATAGAAAAAGGCCCTGAACTAAGCCTAGAATCAATTCGGTTAGGCTATAACTATGTTGACTTAAGTGACGGCTTGGATGATGTCAATAATTACAGTGTTTTAGCTCGAATGAGTCTTGGCGAGCAGTGGAAACTGGGAGCTGAAGTATTTTACACAGATTTCTATGATCAGGCCATTGGCGGTGGAGCTTTTGCGGAATACAAAATTGATGGTCATTGGAGCCTCTATGGTGATTTATTTTTAGGAAGTGAAGGTAATGACATCCCCAAGCATAACTGGGCGACTGGAATCGTTTATGACGATAAAGTAAGTCGTGTCTACAGGGCCACATACCGCAATAAACGTTTTCGTAATAATCAGTCCATCTCGCTTTTGAGTATGGATCTTGTCCAGTATTTCACTGCTCAGCACGAATATTTCTCTGTGGGGCAAATTAATATCACACCCGAATACCTTGATCAAGACAGTAAAACTGGCTACAGCGCAAGTGCGCATTATAGCTATGGCAAGATACATGATTGGCGTTTAGGTGGTGAACTTCTCATTGGCAAATCAAATTATATTTCTGTAGTGGATAAAATCACCGAGGTGAAGCAAGATATCTGGGGCTTTAGTTTAGAAGCAGGAAAGTTCCTTAAAAAAGACCTGGAGCTTGGCGTTGAGTATGCATATACAGATGTGGAGTCCTATCACTCCCATTCAATCTTGATAAGCGCTACATGGTTATTTTAAAGTGATATTCTTTTTTATCTATATTCTGGTGGGGCTCATTTTACTTAGGTCCTTATTCATGACTTTTTATACTCTCTCAAATAATGAAAAAAACATTGATGAGGGATTGGAAATTGATTTGGAGTACAACCCAAAGGTTTCTGTGCTTGTTCCGGCCCACAACGAAGAAGCGGTTATCGAAGGTTGCCTGGACTGTATGAATAAGCTGGAGTATAAGACTGGGCAACTTGAGGTAATTATTCTCAATGATCGCTCCAGTGATGGCACCAAAGAATTAATCGATAATTTCTTATGCAAGAATCCACAAAGTCATATTCGAGCTCACCATCGCCCCATGAGTTCCGAGCCAGGTAAAGCTGCCGCCATGAAGGAGATTATTGCGACCCTGAAGTCAGAGATTATTGTCATCTTTGATGCTGATTACCTTCCTCAGGCAGATTTGATTAAACGCCTCATAAGCCCTTTCAAAGATCCTCAAGTTGGTGCCACCATGGGGCGAGTTGTCACCTATAACGCCAATGCCAATATCATGACAAAGCTCATTGATTTGGAAAGACGCTCAGGTTATGCCATTGACCAAAATGTAAGAAATTATTTTGATCTGCTACCGCAATTTGGTGGTACTACTGGAGGTATTCGATTGAGTGCATTAGAAGACGTGGGTGGATGGGACACTCGAACCCTCACAGAAGATACTGACTTGACCTACAAGCTTTATCTCAATGGCTACAAAATTAAATATCTCAATGCCGCCGCCTGTTATGAAGAAACACCAGAAACCTGGCAGGCTAGGTACAAGCAAGTGCGTCGCTGGGCTTATGGTCACAATGACTGTATGATTAAACACTTAATTCCCACACTCATGCATAAAGATAAAAACCTATTGAGAAAGCTGGATGCGCTCTTATTGCTGACTATTTATGCAGCCCCTGCCGCTTTGCTGGTTTTATCCATTGTAGCTTTTTTGTTTGGAAATATAAGCGTGAATATGTCAGCTTCCCTCATTACTTTATTTTTATTGTTTTGTGGATTTGGCAATTTCAGTCCTTTCTTTCAAATGTTTGCCGCTTGCATCAAAGATCGGCAACCTCATTGTATTCGCTACATTCCCTATATTTTTGTATCGTCTACAATTAGTATGCTAGCTTCCACTCATGCCCTTCTTTTGTTGCCTATTGAAAAGCTGGGACTTAAAAAATCTTTGAGCTGGGATAAAACACTTAGGTATAGGAAAAAGGCTATCTCATGATTGTTTTTATATTAATTGCTTGTCTGTATCTCATGATTCAGTTTTCTCAGCATAGCCTTTTGAAAAAATTTAATCATTGCAGTCGGCTCAACTTAGACGAAAAACAAAAACTTATTTGCATAAAAAAAATCACCTTTACACATGGCCTAGTTTTTGTGATTGGCTCAATAATTTATTATTTTTCCCTACAGTTTAATCCTCAAAATTATATGTCGAATCTTATTGTTGATCCACAAATAAATACCTGGGTCACGGGGCTTGTTGTCATGGTTATTCTAATAAGTTTAAAGTGGCTAGGATCATATAAAAAAGACTCATTATTTTATCCAGTTTTGAGCCTTGTCATGGTTGTCATTTTACTGGCGGGACTAAAAGACATGATTCAACCCGAGCTTGTAAAGAAGTTTAGCTATTATTATTTCTTTAGTCAAACAATTATTTTTATTGCTTTTGCTATCGCCATAATTTTTTCGTCTATTTATTTTTTCAAAAGACGAGCCATAATTCACTTATTAAGATCGTATCTTTTTGCTAACTTGAGTAATATTTTGGCCTTTGCACTTTCACAGTACCTGGGTCATTATTTGTACTCTAGTTTATATTTTATTACTTGTCTTGCACTTTCAATTTATCTGCCCATGTGGCTCTCTTTGGTCAACCTTTGTCAGATCTTTAATGAGTACGATAGCTTTGATAGTGATTCAACTGTGCAGGAGATTCAAACATGACCAAACCTATTGGCATCACTATCTGCATACTTGCTGGTTTAGCTGGATATTTTGTCACAAATCACAATAATCAAGTCGAAGAAAATGAGCCGCAAATTCAAGAAATTAAAACGCATAAAAAACACTTGAAAGAAAAAGAAAAAAAAGCTTTTAAGATGAGCAAAGTACCTAGAGAAACCCCTTCAATAGTTGAAGCTGAAGCTCGTCTTGAAGAAAAAAAGCCAAGAGTAAATGTTGAAGGTGAAATCAGCTCTCCAACAAAAGAATCTGTTGATATTAGCGAACAAACTAAAGTGCATAATGAAAATATTGACGAGTTGAGAAAAGTCAGCCAATCTATCGAAAAAAATGTTTTGAAGAAGTACACACCATTTCTCATGGGCCTTGATGATGAAAAATCCTTAGAAGTCTATGAGGTTTTATTTGATCACCACATGAATATATTCGATAAAGTTGCCACTCAGAAAAACATCGACATGAACGCTGAAAAAACTGCGCGAGATAATAAAATCAAAGAACTTCTAAATGAGAACGAATTTAAAAAGTATCTGCTATTTCTAGATCTGAATTTTTCTCAGTGAGGTATAATTGAGGCATTGGTCCTGTGAAGATTTTACTAAGATTACTACTTTTGTGATTTATTGATTAGTAATTGTATTTAAATGTTTTTTTAGATTGGTATAAATCATTTTTTTTGAAGTTTATATTTAAAAAATGTTAGTTTACATGTTAATTTCTTCTATAATTATATTTTAAGTTTTTTTTTAAACAGTATTTTATATACATTTTCTGTGAAGTGGTGAATGTTTTTTGCCTATTGTTAAAGTCTGTGTAAGAAATTTAAATAAATTGTATTTTTTTTCATTTTATTTGTATCGCTTTTTAATTTTATATGTTTAAGATTTAAAACAAAAGGAATATATTTAACTTATGAAACGTTTTACTTTAATAGAGTTATTAGTTGTAGTAGCCATCATTGGCATATTAGCCAGCTTATTGTTGCCGGCCTTAGGAAAGGCTAGAAAAAGCGCAAGACGAGCAACATGTGTCAGTCAATTAAGGCAGTTAAGTGTTGCACTTTATAATTATACTGATGATAATGACAGCCACTTTCCAAGTCATGGTGTTGTTGTTGGTGGTGTCATAACTTGGGATGATTTGATATCTGGGTATGATGGTAGAAGTAGTTTGAGTTATGCAGAGATGGTAACATCACAATCGAGCGGAATCACCGAAAATCAAAACGATCTTTACGTATGTCCGGAAGATGACGTAGTACGAGCAGGAAATGAGGTTAAAAAGTCCTATGGAATATCGGTCCTCAGAAAAGATGAGCCTAATCCAGCGCACGTTCTCAACGGAGTACGAGGTATATCAGGAGATTATGAATCCTTAGGAGCGTCAAGGAAAGTAAGTGAAATAAGTAACTCAAGCGATACGATCTTAAAAAGTGAAAACCTCAATGAACAAAATACAATGGGAAATAAAGAGGGGATGGTATTTTCATTGACACAATATAACTCGATCGCTGGAGCTGGACTATGGTCAGGACCTGTACCACATTCGGGTAAATTTAATTACTCATTCGTTGATGGTCACGTGGAACTCATGGATTTCTATGAAACTATGCTTGGTTTACCCTACAATTGGCAAGATGTGAGAGATACTATGTGGGATGCGGAAAGATAAATATAAACGTATCTAAATTAAAGGATTTGTAGTTATTTGCACACTTTTCCCTGATTTAGAGTGTGTTAACTTTTGAGTCCTTAATCACCTGCAGTTTTAGACCACATTCCTTTGGGGAGTTCAATAGTGCCAGTACCAATAACTTCACTGGAAAAGGGGTGGTGGGCTTCAACACCGCCATCAGCTAATAGGTAGGTTACTTTGCCATTGGTATGAAGATCTAAAGTTGTATTTTCTACACCTGCATCAGTCCAAAAACCTACGCCATTTGCACCTGCTTGATAGATGGCCTGTTGAATCATTGTTCCTCCTCCCTGAGCGAAGTACCAATTGTTTCCAGTATAGTCAATCTCACTTATGGCAAAAGTTCCACCTAAGTCTTCTAGGCTTCTAATTTTTCTTTCTTTGCGGGATTCTTCAGTGCCGAGATCAAGCAAAACCTGTGGGAATTCTACCGTGTAGACACCAAAACGGTCGTAACCTTCATATGCAGCAGATCCAGTACCATCATAGAGTGATTGACCAGTGACATCATGGGCATTCATTGCATAGCTATTTCTTTGGCGATCAGAACGTCCAGCACAAGTCTTTTCCTTTGCACTTGGGCAACTGAGGACATCAAGAGCTTGTTCCTCATTCCATAGATCTGAGTAGAGTACTCAATATTATCTCCACCAAGATAAATTCTAAGTTGATCTTCCCAGCCGTAAAACCAACCGCCACTGTGCGGGCCACGGGCATAGGGTAGTCTATTTTCATCGTCACCTGCGAATAGCGCCATGGCCATACCAATCTGTTTTTGGTTATTCATGCAACTTGCTTGCCTCGCAGAACCTCGAGCTGACTTTAAGGATGGTAGTAATAGTGATGCAAGGATGCCGATGATGGCAACAACTACAAGTAACTCAATGAGAGTGAATTTTACTTCAGCTTTTTTTGAACTAAGCATATTAAGCCCCCTTAATTTTAGTTCGTTTATATTTAAGATTTTGGAAAGCAATTTTTGATCAACTTTCTCATGTCTTTAAACATTAAAACGACGAGGCTTAAGATGATCTCAACGAGTTTTTAAGTTTTTTTCATATTTTATTATCATGTCGATAAAGGGGGGATTAATCACCTTTAATAGTAGTCCACATGCCTGCTGGAGCAGCTGGAGTTCCAGCGCCAATGACTGATGAAGAAAAGGGGTGGTGGCTTTCAACATGACCATCGACAAACATGTAGTTCACTTTTGCTTTATTATGTAAGTCGAGAGTTTTATTTTCAAAATTTGGGTTGGTTCCAACGACATAAGAGGGCAAACCATTTTGTCCTTGTGAAACTTGCATTTCGGGATCAAAAATCATATTTCCTGAGCCTTGAAGTAAAGATGTATTTGCAGAACCACCAGTTGATAGATCTATTTCAGATAGGACAAATGAACCAGTAGGGTCATCGAGATCTGTAACTTTATACGTAGGTAAATTCCCGTTATTGACCCAAGAAGAAAATCTTTTTGGATCGACACCTCCAGTGGGAGTGGGCCAGCCTGCAGACATAGCATAACTGTTGATTGTACGGTCTGCATTTCCGCCCCATTGTGGTTCGCTGGCGCTAGCACAAACAAATATATCCATAGCTTTATCGGCAGTCCAATTAGAATCGATCATGAGGGTCGGCGTGGGGATTTC
The DNA here is from genome assembly GCF_000170755.1 of Lentisphaera araneosa HTCC2155. NCBI lineage: Bacteria > Pseudomonadati > Lentisphaerota > Lentisphaeria > Lentisphaerales > Lentisphaeraceae > Lentisphaera > Lentisphaera araneosa. The sequence continues at coordinate 114,418 of NZ_ABCK01000002.1, read as the reverse complement.
GTCACTCGTCATGTAAGGTCTGATTTTATCATCCCATCCATAATTGATACCACCAGTTTGGTTATTAGCTGCTGGTACTCTGTCGTCGTTATCACCAAAATACATGGTAAAGGCAACGCCGATTTGCTTTTGGTTGCTTTTGCATGCGGCTTGGCGGGCTGAATCACGGGCTGATTTTAAGGCGGGAAGTAGGAGTGATGCCAAGATGCCGATAATGGCAACGACGACAAGTACTTCGATGAGGGTGAAACGTTTCTGTTTTGAACTAATCATATTAAGACCCCTTAAGTTTTAGTTCGATTATAATGGGATGACAAACTTTTGTCTCTTTAACCATTAAAACGGCAGGGCTGGAGGCGATCTCAACGAGTTTGTGGAAAAAATTTAAATTTTTTGATTAAGCTTTGTTTATCGCAAGAGTTTCGCCTAAAAAATGCGAATTATATAATCTTGTTTATTTAGCAATCCACATGCCTTCTGGATTGGCGGGGTCGCCATCGCCAATGACATCTGGTGAAAAGGGATGATGGCTTTCTATATGGCCATCCGCAAGGAGGAAGTTAACTTTTTCACGATTGTGAAGCTCTAAAGTAGTGTTGATAGTAGTAGTTAAGAAATTGAAGAATCCGTTGCCATTTGCACCTGCCTGAAGTTCGGCAGTAAAAACCATGTTTCCGCCTCCTTGCCATGCCGTCCAGTCTGGACCAGTGTAATCCAATTCAGTAAGCGCAAGTGTTCCACCGGGATTGGATAGGGCCGTAATTTTTCTGTGATAGGGCTCCCGATCATCTACAGCATAGGTCGAAAACCTTTGTGGACGAGCACCACGAGCCATGTGGCCATTTTCATAAGCGGGCATGACGTAGTTATTCCTCATACGATCTGGGTGTCCGTTAACAGTTTTTTCTTTAGCACTTGGGCATTGTAGGACTTCTAGGCTTTCTTCAGCGGTCCAAGCTCTAGATATTTGATCTGTATAGCTCATTTCACTGCCACCGAGGTAAGTCCTGAGCTGATCATCCCAACCAAAAGGTGCGGCAGGAGCCAAAGGGTAAGGAGCATAAGCGTATGGGACTTTCTTTTCGTTATCTACCGTGAAGATAAAGATGGCCTTGCCGATCTGACTTTGATTATTCATACATTCGGTCTGTCTAGCCGTACTTCGAGCTGATTTTAAAGCGGGGAATAGGAGTGAGAGCAGGATGCCGATAATGGCGATGACGATAAGTAATTCTAAAATATTAAAGAACTTGATGTTTTGTTTAGTTTTCATGTTGAGCCTCTTAACAATTTTAAAGTTTTGTTATGAGGTGATACAGCAATTTGGGCGCTGTTTAATCAGTCCGATTCACCTCGTTTATTATTAAAACGATAATGATTTATGGGAGCTCAACGAGTTTTACTAATTTTTTATAATAATTTGATAGCGTAAGTATATATGCTCAAAAAATGAGGGATAATTTAGGTTTATATCAGCACAGATTTTTGGAGTGATTATATACAAATTGAGGATTTGATTAGAAATCAGACTTTACTCCTTATAAAAATTTAAAAATCTGTTGAGATTTATATTTTGTCGATCGTTCTCTGTTAAAAGACAACAAATAACAGAGTACAAAAAATGCATAAACTTCTAATATCAATTTTATTTTCATTATTATTTTCGATTCCGCTCTTCCCTCAAGCTGAAGTCGATGTTTTTATAATTGCAGGTCAGTCAAATGTTAATGGACGAGGCTTAGTAAGTAATTTAAGTAATGATCAGAAGACACAAGAAGCGATGTTTTATGGTTCTTGGCATAAGTTTACGAATAATGCCTCTGTAGCATCGATAAATCCGCAGCTCTTCTCAGGCTGGAGGTCGCAGACTATTGCCGGTGAAACTAGAAATGATGGGAATATAAGTGAAAATTTTGGTAGTAGTGCTTGGTTTGGACCTGAAGTGGGTTTTGCTGCAAGAGCAAATGAAATAAATCTTTCCCCAAACCCAATCGCTATCATAAAATATGCAGTTGATGGCTCTGCTATTAATAACTCAGTTAACCCACAGCTTGCTGGAACAACGTCAGATTGGGATACAGTAGCGACTGGAGAATATGCAGGTGATTGTTGGAGGGGGTTTCAAATTGCTCTTGATAAAGCTATCGGTGATTTGCCAGTTGGGACTACACCCAATTTTAAGGGTATGGTTTGGTGGCAAGGTGAGAGCGGAACGAATGCCGCAGCATTAAATACATTTATTGGTGAAGTTCGCAGTCATTTAGCGACAAATCACGGCGTTCAAAATGCCAGCGATTTTCCTGTTGTAATAACAGGTAGTTTTGCTTGGGGAGCTGATTTGAAATCATTAGTATCGGATCCGGATGACGACATTGGCTATATTGATCCCAACGATTTTGGTCAAGGTGGTTGGGCAAATGTGCATTTAGGTAGTGGAGAGAATGGTCAGTCCTTAGATGTAGATGGCAATGGTGTTAATGACATGTTTGATATTGGTCAGGCCTATGCAGATGAAATGGCAACAATTGTAGAAAATAATGATGGTGGCATTGATCCCACGGTTGAGTATGAAATTACATTTATAAACGTAGATGGAAGCCAATCAACTCAAACCGTTGAAGAGGGCGTTGTAGCTACACCTCCTGATGGCGTAAGTACGGCAAATAAAACTTTTACCTCCTGGCCAAGCATTGTAGCTGCGAGCGCTAATGCAACTTACATAGCCTTGTACATTGATAATAATTCGGGTAATAACAACGCAACTGTATCACTTTCTTTAATACAGAGCGCTAATGGTGGCACGGCTACATCAAATATAAATCTTTCAGGACATGGCAATCTTGACTGGGCGGTTTGGAATGGTGGTGGCTCAAGTCCTAATGTGACCATGGAGGGTGGATCAGGTTTCAGTGCTTTTACGGCTATTGGATCTACGACTTTTAGCACGGGTTCCTTTTATGGAGAAAATAATTATACATGGACAAATGGCACGCCCAGTGTGTCGGGTTCAACTTCGTTAGCCGGTAGCTCCAATGTTTCAGCAAATGGAGATGGTGTACGTTTAAGCATAAATATTGCTTCCGCAGGTACATATCAGTTGAAATTTTACACGACAACATATGACCTTAATTTAGATGCTACTGCAAGTCTCAGTTCAGGAGCTGTAGTTGGTGAAGCTAATGGAACTTACGTGAGTAACAGTGTTCAAAAGTATGAGTACACTATTGATTTTACTACCGAGGGGGCTGATACAATCACTTTAGATATGGTAAAGAACGGCGGTGCAAGCTACATTTATGCACAAGAGGCATTTTCACTTAAGTTAGTGAGCTCGACACCAGTTTCTGATCCAACTTACGATATCACTTTCATAAATGTTGATGGTTCGCAAACAGTTCAAAATGTAGAAGAGGGTACAGTAGCCAATCCACCAGCTGGAGCTAGCACGGTAGACAAAACATTCACTGCTTGGCCTACAATTGATCCTGCCTATGAGAATGCAGTTTATGAGGCTCTCTATGAGCCGGTTAGTTCAGGTGGGAATTTGGTGGATGTATTTATTGCTACTGGACAGTCCAATGCGGCATACCCACTCTACGATGGTGAAGAAAATAAATTTGGTTTTGGTCGCGGCATACAGACTAAACTGACTGAATCAGGTCTTTTTTCTAATCCGACAGTAGTTCTCGCCGGAGAACCTAGTCGACCAATAGCTTATTGGTGGGCAGAGTTTTGGCCTGGAGCTTACTCTGGTTATGATAGTAATTTCTTTGATATAGATAACAGTGGCGAAGGCCAACTGGAAGCCAAAATTAATGAAATTATTGCCAATGGTGATACTCCTCGTTTTAGAGGTTTTTTCTGGTTCCAAGGCGAAAGTGATGGACTTGGTCCCTATGCAACTGCAGATACTTCTCAGGCCGATTATGAAACCCGTTGGAATGGGCTACTCGCTCAACTTGATTCCGATCTGCAGGCTGCTGGCGTTAGTAATACTGAGTATAAATTTGTGGTAAATACCGTTGCTGAGTCAGGTGACAAAATTAATACGATTCTGAATTATATTGCTAATCAGGGCACTCATAGTGACAAAGGTACAATTTACGACGCCGTTAATTCTCCGTATCATGATCAGGATGTAATTGTTGAGGCAAGTTATGGAAATCTTCACGACTATGATCATGTCATGGTTGGTAGAGCCAATGCCCAGTTATTTATAGATACATTTATCAATTCAACACCGCCAATTGAAACAACTTATGATATTACTTTTATCAATGTGGATGCTTCACAAACGGTTCAAACTGTTAATGAAGGCGTGGTGGCGACACTGCCTGAGGGTATCAGTACAGCAGATAAAACATTCACTGGTTGGCCGACAATTGAACCTGCGTATGAAAATGCTACTTATACGGCACTTCATACTTTAAATGAGACTGGCGAGTTTGTAGCATCTGCTGAGGTATCTCTAAGTCAGAGTAGTCATGGAAACCCCGGCTCAACAAGTATTGATCTTACTGCAGATGGTGAACTTGATTGGGCCATCTGGAATGGAGGTGCGGCTACACCCATTGAAACAATGGTAGAGGGCTTCGGATTTGTGAGCTTTTCAGCAATTGGCAACACAACGTTTAATTCAGGGTCGTTTTACGGTCAGAACTTGTATAGTTGGACAAATGGTTCACCAACTTTGTCTGGGTCAAGTAGTTTGGCGGGTAGTGCAAGTCTTAATTCCAACGGAGATGGAGTACGCCTTACTGTAAATGTTGGAGCCGCTGGTACATACCAACTTAAGTTTTACACAACAACTTATGATTTGAACTTGGATGCAACTGCAAGTTTATCTTCAGGAACTGTAGTGGCTCAATTCGACGGAAACTATGTAGCCAATAGTGTTGAGAAATACGAGTATACTGTTGACTTCACTACTGAGGGCCCTGATACACTTAACTTGGACATGGTAAAAAATGGTGGTGGAAGTTACATTTTTGCTCAAGAGGCATTCTCACTTAAAGCTGTAAATGTGGCGCCTCCAACAGGACCAACTTATGATATTACTTTTGTTAATGTCGATGGTTCACAAACAGTTCAAACCGTCAATGAGGGGGAAGTAGCTGTTCCACCATTGGGAACGAATACGGCAGATAAAACTTTTGTGTCATGGCCAACTGTTTTAGAAGCTTCAGCAAATACCAGTTATTATGCCTCTTTTGAGTCTAATACTCCTACTGATTCAACAGAAGTAGATGTCTACATAATTGCTGGTCAATCCAATGCCTATGGTCAAGGTTTAATAAGCGATTTAAATATCGATCAGCAAATACAAAATGCTTTGTTTTTTACTTCTTGGCATGAGATAGATGGCAATGCAGAAAGTCAACAATATTTTTCAAATGTATTACCCTTCACAGAGGCGGGTTTTTCTAAAGGCAATCCTGGGCAATCTAACCTCGGCGGTTCAGACTACTTTGGTCCTGAGTTAGGTTTTGTAAATCGCATCAATGAACTTGGTATAAATGCAAATCCAATTGCCATTATTAAATATGCGGTTGGTGGGACTTCATTAACATATAATCCGGCTGTTTCAGATTGGGATTTAAATGAGACAGGTGAACAGGATGGTGATTGTTGGCGAGGTTTTCAATCTGCTTTATCAAATGGTATTACCAGTTTGGAAGCTAAAAACTATGTGCCGAATATAAAAGGTGTTATTTGGTGGCAAGGTGAGAGCGGAACTAGTGCAACAGACTTAAATTCATTTATAGCCGAAGTAAGAAATCATCTAAATGTCAACTACGGCGTGCAAAACTCCGCTCAATTACCTTTTGTAATTACTGGCACGGATAATGCATGGGGCTCTGATTTGGAAGATGGAGTTGCAGCACTGGATGATTATGTTGGTTTTGTTAACTCGGAGGATTTTGGTCAAGCTCATATTGATGGAGTTTTTAACAGCCATTTAGGAAGCGGCGAAAGAGGTATTAGCAGTGATGTTGATGGCGACGGAATCAATGACATGTTTGAAGTTGGAGAAGCATATGCTGATGAATTGAATTTATTGAATGAAAACAATAATTCTATCTATACACTTGAGTATTTATCGAGTACAGGCGGTAGTATCGGAGAGATTACAAGCGAAGATATTCTTGTCGGGGAATCCTCAAGTATAATAACGGCTACCCCCTCTTCAACTTATGATTTTGTTAATTGGACAGATTCATTAAATAATGTTGTGAGTACAAGTACGGCTTTACAGCTCACAAATGTCTCCGCAAATGAGACTTACACAGCCAACTTTTCATTAAAAAAATATACAGTTACATTTGAAATAGGTGATTCAATATTAGTAAGTGGTAACTTAAGTCAGGACGTTTTGCATGGTGATTCCGCCATTGAGCCAGATTTAGAAGCTACTGAAGGACAGTCATTTACGGGTTGGAGTACGAGCTTCACAAATGTAAGTTCCAATCTCACTGTCACAGCTCTCTACGAATCAAAGCAATTACAGCTTTCATCTTTAACGATGTCGAATCCGAGTTCTCATACCCTGAGCTGGACTGCTCTGGACAATACGGCCTACTACTATTTAGCCGTTGGTACATCTGTAGGCATGGATGATCTCTATGGCATGTACCTTGATTCCGATGTTACGACTGTAGATCTTAATCTCAGTGGCTATGAAAATGTCTATGTGCGCCTGTGGACTTATGCCAATGGCGAATGGCATATCGAGGACTCGGTAATTACCGATCCTAATTTTACTCCGGCAAATGCCTCGTTCACTTCCTATAGTGGCGATGCCTCTGAGCTACGTATCGAATGGAACAGAAGTACTTACGATGGCTGGTACTACATTCAGCTAGTGAATAAATTTACTCAGGATGTTGAATGGAGTGATTATTTTGCTCGAACAAGTGCAGAAGCACTCGTGGGTGCAGTGAGTCAGCCGCTGGATTACTATGAAGTTCACATTTGGTCCTATGATATGAATCTTGGGCAATGGAATCAGATATTAAGGACCTGGCCACAAGTGAAATCAGCCGCGACTTATGCTTCCATGGTCTTGACGGTACGAGTTTACTCTCACTGGAATCAAGTACTACTTGGGTTGTACTACATTGAGCTAGAAGGATCTCAGACGAGCCTTATCGATGCTCCTATTCGACTGGATGTGGATCAGTGTTTTGATATCACCGGTACGCTAGTTAATGATATTCGAGTTAGAATTTGGACTTACAATGCGGACTTAGGTGAGTGGAACTCATCACAAAGTGACCTAAACACCCCCTAAGTATTAAAAACTGTAAACTTACGGGACTGTCGAGAATGAATTCTCGACAGTCTAGGATCCCCCTGCGCTTTTTACTGCAATTTGAGGATCAAGCATCTGTTTACACAAGATGGAAACAAGGAGATAAAATGAGAAAAATATTACTGGTATTCGGGACTCGTCCTGAAGCAATAAAAATGGCTCCCTTGGCACTGGAACTAAAAAAATCTGCGCACCTGAAAGTAAAAATCTGTGTCACGGCTCAGCATCGTGAAATGCTCGATCAAGTAATGACTTCCTTCGGTTTAAAAGCAGATTATGATTTAGACCTCATGCGTGCGGGTCAAAATTTAAATAGCATTACTTCTGATGTTGTGATGGAACTCAAGCCAGTTCTTCATGACTTCAAACCTGATTTAGTTTTAGTCCATGGTGATACTACAACCACAATGGCGGCATCTTTAGCTGCGTATTACGAGCAAATCCCCGTTGGTCATGTTGAGGCTGGCTTGCGGACTCATAATATCTACAGCCCCTGGCCTGAAGAAATTAACCGCCAATTAACGGGTAGAATTGCCAGCTATCATTTCGCTCCCACCGAAGAAGCTGCCATGAACTTGATGAAAGAAGGTGTGGATCGTGAAAAGATTTATGTCACGGGTAACACGGTTATCGATGCCCTACTATTCAAAGTAGAGAAAATACGCAATGACCTCGAACTGAACCAGGGCTGTCATCAAGCTATTTACAAATCTGGGTATGACCTTGATACAGCTAGGAAATTCATTTTAGTTACAGGTCATAGGAGAGAGAATTTTGGTCAGGGTTTTGAAAATATATGTCTGGCACTTAAAGATCTTGCCAAGCGCAATCCCAATATTGATTTTGTCTACCCAGTACATCTCAATCCCAATGTAAAAAAACCAGTAGAACAGCTGCTCACGGGCGTATCCAATATACATCTGATTGCACCTCAGGATTACGAACCCTTTATCTACCTCATGGATAATTGTTTGCTAATCATGAGCGACTCAGGTGGGATTCAGGAGGAGGCTCCAAGTCTAGGTAAGCCCGTTCTAGTGATGCGCGATACAACCGAGAGACCTGAGGCTGTAAAGGCCGGAACGGTTAAACTTGTGGGTACTGAAGTCGACGCTTTAGTTAAGGAAACTCAGCAGCTGATTGATGACTCCAAACTCTATGAAAAAATGAGCCGAGCTCACAATCCCTATGGCGATGGAACTGCCAGCAAACGAATTTTAGATATAATTTTAGCCAAAAGAAAAGAGGTAGCAAATGTTTAGCAAGAAATTATTAATTGGGCTGACCCTTATGAGTATGGCAACAGCCCTCAATGCCCAGCAAAACGGTAAAAAATTTAAGTATGATGGGGAACGTTATTACTCAATAGAAAAAGGCCCTGAACTAAGCCTAGAATCAATTCGGTTAGGCTATAACTATGTTGACTTAAGTGACGGCTTGGATGATGTCAATAATTACAGTGTTTTAGCTCGAATGAGTCTTGGCGAGCAGTGGAAACTGGGAGCTGAAGTATTTTACACAGATTTCTATGATCAGGCCATTGGCGGTGGAGCTTTTGCGGAATACAAAATTGATGGTCATTGGAGCCTCTATGGTGATTTATTTTTAGGAAGTGAAGGTAATGACATCCCCAAGCATAACTGGGCGACTGGAATCGTTTATGACGATAAAGTAAGTCGTGTCTACAGGGCCACATACCGCAATAAACGTTTTCGTAATAATCAGTCCATCTCGCTTTTGAGTATGGATCTTGTCCAGTATTTCACTGCTCAGCACGAATACTTCTCTGTGGGGCAAATTAATATCACACCCGAATACCTTGATCAAGACAGTAAAACTGGCTACAGCGCAAGTGCGCATTATAGCTATGGCAAGATACATGATTGGCGTTTAGGTGGTGAATTTCTTATTGGCAAATCAAATTACATCTCTGTAGTGGATAAAATCACCGAGGTGAAGCAAGATATCTGGGGCTTTAGTTTAGAAGCAGGAAAGTTCCTTAAAAAAGACCTGGAGCTTGGCGTTGAGTATGCATATACAGATGTGGAGTCCTATCACTCCCATTCAATCTTGATAAGCGCTACATGGTTGTTTTGAAATGATATTCTTTTTTATCTATATTCTAGTGGGGCTCATTTTACTTAGGTCCTTATTCATGACTTTTTATACTCTCTCAAATAATGAAAAAAACATTGATGAGGGATTGGAAATTGATGAGGAGTACAACCCAAAGGTTTCCGTTCTTGTTCCGGCACATAATGAAGAGGCTGTTATCGAAGGTTGCCTAGAATGTATGAATAAACTAGATTATAAAAAAGACCAATTGGAGGTAATTATTCTCAATGATCGCTCCAGTGATGGTACCAAAGATTTAATCGATAATTTCTTACGCAAAAACCCCAAAAGTCATATTCGAGCTCACCACCGCCCCATGAGCGCCGAGCCGGGTAAAGCTGCAGCCATGAAAGAGATTATTGCGACCCTGAAGTCAGAAATCATTGTGATCTTTGATGCTGATTACCTTCCTCAAGCAGATTTGATTAAACGCCTCATAAATCCTTTCAAAGATCCTGAGGTTGGCGCCACGATGGGGCGAGTTGTTACCTACAACGCCAATGCCAATATTATGACGAAACTCATTGATTTGGAAAGACGCTCAGGTTATGCAATCGACCAAAATGTAAGAAATCATTTTGATCTGCTACCGCAATTTGGTGGTACTACTGGAGGTATTCGATTGAGTGCATTAGAAGACGTAGGGGGATGGGACACTCGAACCCTCACAGAAGATACTGACTTGACCTACAAGCTTTATCTCAATGGCTACAAAATCAAATACCTCAATGCGGCAGCCTGCTTCGAAGAAACGCCGGAAACCTGGCAGGCTAGGTACAAGCAAGTGCGTCGCTGGGCTTATGGTCACAATGACTGTATGATTAAGCACTTTATTCCAACACTCATGCATACGGATAAAAATCTGTTGAGAAAACTGGACGCGCTCCTGTTGCTGACTATTTATGCAGCTCCAGCGGCATTACTGGTTTTATCCATTGTAGCTTTTTTATTTGGTAATATAAGCGTGAATATGTCAGCTTCCCTCATTACTTTATTTTTATTGTTTTGTGGATTTGGCAATTTCAGTCCTTTCTTTCAAATGTTTGCCGCTTGCATCAAAGATCGGCAACCTCATTGTATTCGCTACATTCCCTATATTTTTGTATCGTCTACAATTAGTATGCTAGCTTCCACTCATGCCCTTCTTTTGTTGCCTATTGAAAAGCTGGGACTTAAAAAATCTTTGAGCTGGGATAAAACACTTAGGTATAGGAAAAAGGCTATCTCATGATTGTTTTTATCTTAATTGCTTGTCTGTATCTCATGATTCAGTTTTCTCAGCATAGCCTTTTGAAAAAATTTAATCATTGCAGTCGGCTCAACTTAGACGAAAAACAAAAACTTATTTGCATAAAAAAAATTACCTTTACACATGGCTTAGTCCTTTTGTTTGGCTCAATAATTTTTTATTTTAGCTTACAATTCAGCCCCAAAAATCATATGTCTAATCTTCTTGTTGACCCACAAACAAAAACCTGGGTCACGGGACTTGTTATGATGGCTTTTTTGCTAACTTTAAGGTGGCTCACATTGAATAAAAAAGACTCATTATTTTACCCAGTTTTGAGCTTTGTCATGATTATTATTTTACTTGCGGGCCTAAAAGACATGATTCAACCCGAACTTGTAAAGCAATTTGGCTATTATTATTTCTTTAGTCAAACTATTATTTTTATTGCTTTTGTTATAGCCATGATTTTTTCGTCTATTTATTTTTTCAAACGACAAGTAATAATTCACCTATTAAGATTGTATCTTTTTGCTAGCTTGAGTAATATTTTGGCCTTTGTAATTTCACAGTACCTGGCTCATTATTTGTACTCTAGTTTATATTTTATTACTTGTATTGCACTTTCAATTTATCTGCCCATGTGGCTCTCCTTGGTCAACCTTTGTCACATCTTTAATGACTACGATAACTTGGATGATGATTCAAGTGTGCAGGAAATTCAAGCATGACCAAGTCTATTGGTATCGCCTTATGTGTAATTGCTGCATTAGCTGCTTTTTTTATTTCAAATCACAATAATCAACACGAAGAAATTGAGCCTCAAATAAAAGAAATTAAAACGAACAAAAAAGACTTGAAAGAAAAAGAAAAACCAGCTTTAAGAATGAGCAAAGCACTTAAAGAAACACCTTCAATCATAGAAGCTGAAGCTCGTCTTGAAGAAAAAAAGCCAAGAGTAAAAATAAGAGGTGAAATCAGCACTCCAAGAATAGAGGCTGTTGACATTAGTGAACAAACTAAAGTTCACAATGAAAATATTGACGAGTTGAGAAAAGTCAGTCAATCTATTGAAAAAAATGTTTTGAAGAAATACACACCATTTCTCATGGGCCTTGATGATGAAAAATCATTAGAAGTCTATGAGGTTTTATTTGATCACCACATGAATATATTCGATAAAGTTGCTGCTCAGGAGAACATCGACATGAACGCTGAAAAAACTGCGCGAGATAATAAAATCAAAGAGCTTATAAATGAAAATGAGTTTAAAAAATACCAGCTTTTTATTAGTCCAGATCTGTAATAATATTTAATTCTCAACACAAAGTTATCTTAATCAGTTCTTTTCTGGTTGAGTTACCTCTTACCCTCTGAATTAGGCATTAGATAAATTCCATGAAATGGATGACGAGGAAATGGAGTCTGTGGATGATCTAAATATACGGTTAAAGAGGAAGGCTCTTTTGAAGCTTGCAAGATCACCTATGAAGCTCTTCATTTACAATGATAATTTAGATGTAAATTTATTGCTAAATTATGTAATAAGAGAAGGCAATGACGAAACTTATCTAACTGTGATGCAGACAATCATACAACCCTTTAAGTTAACTGGCGAAGAAGTCAAGCATAATTCATTTAGCTGAACAGAACCGAATCTATAAATTGGCATAAGAAAGTCAAAAGAAGCTGCCATAAGATTTATTAAATATCTATAACCTTAATTTTTTTTTATGATTTTTATATGATTTGGGACAACTGATAATAAGTCTTCAGAAAATTGTCTAGGATTTACAATAATTATTTTCAATGTTGGAATATGGCGTAGTGGCTTAAGGTCCCTCACAAAAGTTCTTCGAATGTCTAAAGTTTCAATTTTACTGCCATAGAGGTAGGTCAAGTCTTTGACTTCGCTATTGCTGACATCTAGGTGTTTGATGGGGATATAGGGAAGAAGGAGTATTCGGCCAAACTTGTCGGTGATGCCAAGGTTAGCAAAATTATCGCCGCTTACTTTTAAGTGTTGATTTTTTTTGTCGTATTGAAAAGTTCGTTCACGCCAATGATCGTTCCACAGCATGAAGGCTTCCTCAAGGACGAGTTCATAATTATTGAAATCTGCGCGTGTTTTGAGATCATAGGCAATGGCGCGATAAGCGGTGGCCTGAGTTGCAGGGCCAAATTCTCGTAAGCCCTTAAGGGCGGCAACAAAAGTTGTGAGTGGGACGTTTCTGCCATTATAGTCTTGAGCTTCTTTGAGAGCCGTATTCAGGCTCATTTTTAGGTATTTAAATTTGTGGCTTTCAGCGAGGTACTGCTGAGCTTCTTCATATCTTTGAAGAAGGAATAAACTGATAAGCGATATGTCTTTTAGTGATTTGTCGTCCGGATTTTGCTCCAGTTTATACTGCGCACCTTTTAAGGCACTTTGTAATAATTTTTCAGGGATGTTTGCGTAGTTCGCATTATTGAAAATTTGAGCTTGTCCAAGTAACACACCTGAGAATTCTTTTTTAACTTTGGCACCCTGTGCTTTGGCTCTCTTGTAAAGAGCAAGTGCTTGTTGATGCTTGAAGGCATTTTCTTCAGCCTCAACACGAGCCAATTGTTCAGATTTCCAGCTTTGCTGGAGATTGCTAATAAACACGGCGGTAGAGCTTATGATAAGAATAATGAAAAGTAGAGCCTGAATACAAATTGTTTTGTTACGTCGGAAAAAAAACAAGGCTTCCTTTACTAAGCCTGGATTTTCGGCATTGGTGACGTAGCCATCGAGGTATTTGACGAGGTCATTTTTCAAGTCGATCACAGATTGGTAGCGATCTTCTGGTTTTGTTGAAAGTCCCTTCATAATTATTGAAGACAAGCCTTCTGATAAATGAGTTAATTCTTCTGGTTTTTTTATATCTCCCAAGGCAGTTTGTGTTAGGGCGATAGTGACACCTTTGGATGTTATAATAGGTTCAAATGTGACTAAATGATAAAGTAATGCAGACAGACTATAAACATCGCTTATGATGGAGGCTTGCTCACCTATAATTTGTTCTGGAGCCATGTAACCAGGAGTACCTTTCACAAGTGAAGAATCTTCTTCGATTAGGTCTAGTTCAAGGAGGTCACGATTAAGGTTTTGTGATTTGCGACCACCAAAAAATTTGGCAAGCCCCCAGTCACAGACAATGACTTCACCATATTCCCCGATTTGGACATTTGCGGGTTTAATGTCCAAGTGCAAAATATTGATTGAATGGGCATAGGCAATAGCGTCGCAAATTTTGATAAAAAAATCGATAAGAACTTTACGAGGAAAGCGCCGAAGATAGGATTCGTCCTTATTTTTTAGACGCCTAAGAATGTGTTCTAAACTATCTTCCGTTTGCAGGTCCATGGTGAAGAAAGGGATGTTTTCTGTGTTAATGCCAATTTCATGAATGTTAATTATATTGGGATGATCCAATTGAGCTGTGATCCAACTCTCGCGGATAAAGGAGTCGTGATCAGAAGAACCTGCTTTCGTACGGGGGAGAGCCATAGCGAGGTAGCGACGGGCTCGGTTATCATAAACGCGAAGGATTTTTTTGGCTCCACCACGCCCCACTTCTTCTTCAGGGGTGTAGCGTTCTTGCTGAGCACTGAGGTAATCTAAGGAAGACTCGTGATCACTCTGGCTTGGGGTGTCATCAGCTAAAACTTCCCCATAGAGCTCACTCAAGTTTGAGTCGAGGTCATCAGGGACATCTTTAAGGATGTTATTCATTGGGGCTATTAAAACTCCAGTTCTTGGACGAGGTGTTTGAGGCGGCGACCAAATTGTTCTTTAACGCGGTTTTTGAGGGTGTAAACGGAGCCGATGGTGATATCCATTTGTTCGGCAATGGCTTCTGCAGGAACTTGCTCGAGGCTGAGTTTAAAAACTTTTATTGCAGTTTCAGATAATTGTGACTCTAAGCTCTCTAGTGTGATTTTGACCATGTGCGTACGCCATTCGCGGTCAATAATTTTCTCGAATTCAGTTTCGGACATGGATTCTAGCAGTTCCAAGACTTCGGCGCCCTTTTCTTGTCGCTTGTTATAGCGTTGTTCTTTAATGAGGCAATCGGTAGCGGAATTACGAATAACGCGAGTCAGCCAACTGCGGAATTTACCTTTTTCCTTTGCGTAGAGCTCTAGTTTGGACCATAAATTCAGGAGAATTTCTTGAGCTAAATCATCGATGAGGTTTTGCGGAACCTGCATTTGATTGAGCATGTAGAAAATGAATTTTTTGTATGAGTCGACAAACTCTTCCCAGGTTTCGTTGTCACGGGAGTTTTGAGCCCTTTGAATTAAGGTATGTCTCGTATTCCAGTCGCTCATGTCTTACCTATTTTCGTTTTGGTTTTTTCACTCTAATTATTATATAACATGAGTTTATAATTTTCGATACAAATTTGCTGAAAGTTAAACTTAATTAAGTACTGGTGGACAGAGATAGCTTTAAGGATGGTGGAGTTTGTCTTTCTGATTGAGTTAACCACGGATGAACACCGATTAACACGGATAGCTTTAAGGGTAGTCGAGTTTGTCTTTTGGATTGAGTTAACCACGGATGAACACCGATTAACACGGATAGGGACTGAATAAATTGTGGATTCGTCTAACTGTTGAAAGCTTATTCTCAATGACAAAAGGCAAATTATACCTGGGACCGCTGAGCTCTAGCTCGGCATTTACCGAAAAAACTATATTAATCAACCACGGAAAATCACGGAATAACACAGAAGCATCTGAGTAAATCTGGGGATTAAATACACTCAATTAAAACTCTGTATCTTCACGGTCTCACAGTGAGCAAAGCGAACGGTCTTACAATGAAATGGTCTTACAATGAAATGTTCTTACAATGAAATGTTCTTACAATGAAATGGTATTGTAGCGTAGCGGTCTATATCAGCCATCTTAGAACAGCACAAAAATATCCGTGTTTATCCGTGTTTATCCGTGTTTATCCGTGTTAATCAGTGGTAACAGTCTTTAGACACAAAAAAGCGGAGTCGAAATGACCCCGCTTTTATCAATGAAACTTAATTATTTGATTTTAAGCGTCACGCTTTGCTTAGTATCAAACTTTCTGCCAGTGAGGCTGACTTTCCAAAGATTCTTACCAGCTTTTGCGATGCCCGCAATTTTGCAGTTTTCTGCGGAACCCGCAGTGAGTTCTTTCTCTGAGTAGAACACGAGGTCACCATTTTGAGCACCGGCATCAGTAAGATTTATTTTTACCATGCTCTTAGTCGTGAAGATCTCTTTGATCTCAGTTGCACCAATAGAGAGGTGAAGGTTGGAACCGACGAGCTGAGGAGCGCCGCCCTTGATTGGTGTGAAGCGGAGAAGCTCAGAAGCATTTTTAGCGAGAGCTTTTGCCGTGTAGCTATCCTTTGTGTAGCCCGTTACTTCGTTCTTCCAGAAGTCGTAAATCGCGCACTGAGTATCAGCTGGGAGGCCTGCATCTGCAAAGTCGAGAGCGATATCGTGAGATTTCTCTTTGTCGGAATTATACAAATTGTAGACGGCGAAATTACCGAATGTACGCTGGGCATTAAAACCAAAGACTGAGTTTTCTGCAGATTTACCGAGAGTGAGTAAACGTGAGTTTTCCGCACTACCTGGACGCATGATTTCGTAGTTGCGCCATACAGCTTTTACGTCGTCCTTATTGATAGGCTCAGAAATCATTGCTGTACCACCTGTGAGGGCGACAGTGTTGTGCCAAGTTTTCCACATATCTTCACCCTGAGGCGTGTAGCCCACACGGCGTGAAGGAAGTTTGACATCGAGGTAAGAAACGTCGGCATCGTTGTTCCACCAAATGCGGTTAAAGATTTGGAAGCGGAGCACGGATTCGAGGCAGTGAGAGAAGTGAGCCGGGTGAGAATCTGGTCCGACACGAGCCGCATTAACAAAGCCGATGACGCCACGAGTCGGCTGACCAAGGCAAGAGAGGATGTACATATCTTCACCCGCAGCATCGCGGTAAAGCGTGTAGAGATTACGGAAGGCTTGCAGGCGAGTGATTTTTGGATCGACATATTGATTACCAATGCCATTGAAGTCAATTTTGATGTAGCCGTAGCCATTGTCACGAGCTGTTTCGATTACCTGACGAAGGAATTTCTTTGACTTGGGGTGCGAGGGATTGATCCAGTTAGCGCCATCCGGGTGGAAGGGATTGGGATTCATGAAGCTAGAAATACCTTTGGCATTCGTTTGGATGGCTTCAGGATTAGCTTTTTTCCAAGGGTGCTCAGGATTCACCATGAGTGGAGCAAACCAAACGCCTGGGATCATGCCAGCTTCGCGAACTTTTTTAGCGACGCGAGACATATTGGAAGGGAATTTTGCATTGCCATTCCAGTTACCATCCATGATTTGGTAACCATCGTCAATTTGAACGATGCCCTTACCGAAAGTATTGGGGTTGGAATCGAGTGTTTCGAGCACGTCCATAACGTGAGCTTCGTCAATTTTAGTTGTGCGGTCGTACCAACTGCACCAGCCGTAGACGGGACCTTTGTTACTCAATGCTTTGTGTGTGTGTGCGACCCATTGAGTCCAAACATCGGTATTGGTTTTTGAATCTTCAAAGATGAAAAGCATTTCTTCTGAACGACGGCTCTCACCTGGCTCAACAAGGACGCGATCCATTTCGGCGTAGGCTTTGATTTCTTTGCCGCGGACTTCGATGCGGCAGTGAGCTTCTGCAGGTCCAGCGGGACCCATGAGGAAACTCTTGTCGTTATCAGTATTAACAAAGAGGGCGACTTCTTTAGCCGAGCCATTCATTTCCGCAAGGGTTTTGGCGTGGTCGTGCTGCATGAGCGGCGTGATGAGCCATTTTGCGGGATCTGCAATTCCGAATGAGCCAGAACCACCAATGGTATCAAAGAGGTCGATAACGGCGAGGTTCGCATTTTTATCGCTATGATTGTGGAAGATACCTTGAACAGTAAAAGCTTTGAGGTCCTTGAGCTGTTTAATCTTGAGTGTGAATTTATAATCTGCGTTATCCGCACCATAAAGAGCTTCAGTTTGAATGGCATCACCAAATGGTGTGCTCACAGTGGAAACAGAAACTTTGCCATTAAGTGGAAGGTTTTTTGTTCCAACGCGGTGGTTTTTGCCATCGACATTGTAGACGGCCGATGCACTGGCAGTAAAGTTAGCCGAGAAGTCGCTCTTAACTGTGTAGCTATCTGCTTTTGGGGTGAAGGTGGCTTCTGCGGCTGTTGCAGAAAGCATTGAAGCAATGAATAGAGAGCTGAAAAGCTTGAATCTATTTTTCTTAATCATATCGGGCTCCGATTTTGTGTGATAATTATTTCTTTATATATTAATACGAGATGGCTTAAGCCAATCTCAATGAGTTTGTGATATTTTTTTACTTGTGATTAAAAGCAAGGTGTTTGGCGCTTTGATACAAATTGATGAAAGTTTTTTAATTTTTTTTGAAGAGGTGGATTTTCTGGTCTCTTTTACGATTTAAGGGGGGGCAGGCTTAGTCAAAATAGTGGATATGATGCGCCCCATACGAAAAGGACGCTGCCCCTTAGTTTTTTGTCCAAGTGAATTTTGCAAAGATCACTTTTGTGATGTCGGCACCTGCTTTTGGGAGGATTTGGATTTTTTGAGCTTCAGACCAATTCTTGAGAGGGAAGTTGTGATGGCTATGGATGAATTTTTTGCAATCGAGGGTGATTTCCTGCCAATCATTTGAAGCGGTGATCTCGAGATCGTATTGATAACGGCCATTGACCTTCATGATGAGGTTTTGGGGCTGAGTGCAATAAAATTTGAATGTAAGTTGGGCGCCTTTAGGAGCCTGATATTTTGGGTCGCTAAATTGCTCGTTGCTGGTGCCGCGGTGTTTATTGAAGGGACGGAAACCCATGATGCCACCGACGCCTTCTAGTGGTGCGGTATCTGACCAAGCATTTTGAGACATTTCAGAAGAGGGTTTATCTGTGGCAATAGCCTTGCCGAGTTTTGCGGGGATCGCTGCTTCGAAATCACCAGAAATCACGATATTATTTTTGTAGCGAATATTCGCAAAAGCAAAGACATAGTCATCTATATTGAGGACCGGAAGATCGGCCTCCCAGCTATTGCCTTTTTTGATTGCGATCGCATCACGCCAGGCGCGTGTGTAGCTCACAGGATTTTTGAGGGCGTAATAAATCTTGACCGATTCAATTTCTTTAGGCGATGCAGGAGTGATGGTGTAGTGGGGCACACCCTCACTGTTTAAAGCAAGTGTTGAAACAGGGCGCTTAGGCCAAAAATGTTTTTTACCGAGCACATGTTTTTCGAGCCAGATTTTGTCATCGTCGCCGAGCTTTTCGGTATTATGATGGCCGCGCGCCTGGAGAGCGAAGTCCCAAGGAGTAGATTTCGGCAGATCTTTAAAAATGTGTTCACTGCGTTCGTGCCCGCCGTGGTGATCGTTGGTGCCATTGAGCCATAAGGCGGCTGCTTTTATGTAAGGTGCGTGAGCTTGGGGGGCAATGGATTTTAAGTAGAGTTTTTCCCCGGGAGTTTTTTCGGGGGATTTGGAAGGATTGTTGTAGAGCCAGACACTTTTTGTGCGGTAGTACTCAAGGTAGCCAATTCCGAAATAAGCGACGATTGCTTTGACGCGTTCATCCATGCCGAGGTTCCACATGATAGTCCCACCGTAGGAATAACCTTTGGCGCCAACGCGCTCGGTATCCACTTCTTTTTGTGTGAGTAGGTAGCTGAGGGCACGTCTTTGCAATGCATACCAAAGATAATCATCGGTTTGTTTGGGATCAGTGATGTAAGAGCCATCGGGCAGTTTACTCTTGATGCGGTAGCCCACTTTGGCATCGATATTGCCGTAGCGAAGTTTTTCAGGGTACTTGGTGTAATGAGCACGATCACCAGATTTACCACAGTAATCGTGAGCGAGTACCGCCCAGCCATCGTTGACATAAGACATGCTGATATGCGGGCGACCCATCCAACCATGCACATCCATGAGTGCAGGAGCTTTGTTCGCACCTTCTTTGACGGCGTATTTGCAGTAGATGCGAACTTCTTCTCCGAGCACGTAGGCGGAGATGTAGGACTCTTTGTGGTAGATCCCATCGCGAACTTCTTCGAGGATGATTTCTTCTTTAAAGGCACCTTTGTCGGGGTCAAAATCAGCCCAGAGCTGCTGGGGGTTTATGAGTGAGTTGTTTGATAATAAGGTGAAGGAAAATAAAAAACAGAGGAGAGTCGCGAACTTCATTTGAACCTTTTTTTGATTGGTTTTTTGCTAAGGAATAAGTTCTTAAGCAAAAAATAAAACTTTTTGATACAAAGTGACAAAATTTTTAAAGAAAAAAGCCTGCTTTTGTTAAAGCACATCCTGCGAGTGTCGTATCTATGTTTTAATGAGGCCTCAACTTGATCCGGAAAAACATTTTCTGGGTCAAAATTTACTATTTGGAACGTACATGAAGAAATATTATTATTACTTGGCAGAGAGTGATGAAGTGTATGAGTTTGATAAAAGGTTGGATTTTCGATCCTACCTAAGATCCATTGTGCCTGCACAAGATGATTTGGTCAGTGAAGATCAAGATCGTTGGGAGAAACCGGAAGCTTGGCTAAGGAAGAATTCTAAGAAGCGTAAAATTTCAACGACATCACGAACACGGGCACGTCGACCTATCCCCCAAAAAAGCAGTGGTGAGGCATTAAAAGTTTGCTTCATTTTATCATTTTTGATACTTGCTTGCGGAGTGGCGTATTTTTTCATTCCAGGTGTAAAACCATCATTAGAGCAGGCAGGCTTAGAATCCGCAGAAGAGAATTTGCGGGATCCGCAAATAAAAACTAAACAATTGATTGTTTTGGCTGGGCCAGCACTAGCAAAGGATGAGCAGAAAAATCTTTTGATGAATCCCCAGTCCTTTTCGGTTAAAGTTGGTAAGAATGAAATCTATTTTACAGATGATTGTCGGATCAATAAAATTATCGATACTAGCAATGGTCAGCAAGTTAGCATTCCGCACATGGGGGATGGGATCTTTACTGTAAAAGTTAAGAATGCTGGCAACAGTTATGCTGAGCTTGTACTGAATAAGGTGCGAAAAGAAGGCGAACATTTATTAATTGGCAATGGCAAGTTAGGCCTGTCTTTTAAGCTTGAAGCTAAAGCTGATTACCTGGCTTTACGCATGAATGACTTTTGGTCTGAATCAGGGCAGGAATTGATGTCTTGCGAGTTGAAATTTAATTGCCAAGATAAGCCTCGTATTATTTCCTTGGATTATATGGTGACGCATAAGTCTCATGGACCAAGTCATAGCCTGACATGGCCGTGGTTGTGGGGACGAAGTGAAGTGAACCCTCTTGGCGGCTTTGCCATCTATTTTCCCAAGAGCGACTTCCATGCTGATGAGACTTTGTTAGATATTTGGGTAGATGAAGCTTTGCCCCGCCCCGTTATTGAAGGTGAGTGGAGCAAAACTGTCGCTCGAAAGTGGCTGAAAGAGTGGCGAGCCAAGTTTGAAGACCAGAGCACCATGGTACTTCAGGCTTCCAGTTCCGGGGAACTCTATAATTTAACTGACTACGCTATCGAGATGGGCATGAAAAAAGTTTATTTGCACACAGATACTTGGCGCGGTGAATACTGGCCTCATAAAAATTCATTTTTACATATTAACAAAGATGTATTTCCCGAAGGAGAAAAATCTTTAAAAGAATATTCTCAGCATCTTAAATCAAAAGGCTTGCTATTAGCTTTGCACACGGTGAGTGGTGCTATCGGTAGTTATGATCCGGATTACTTGAAAGAAAGTGTCAGCCCAAAATTAGCTGTGTGGAATGAAGCTGTATTGCATTCCCCGATAGATGAGAAAGATACTGATGTTCTTATCAAAGTGGAGAAGGGCGCAGTCATTCCCAAGACCGTAGCGGGTCATGAGTGGTTTGCTCCTAACTCAAACTACAGTTGGCTGGATTTAAAGTGTTTTAAGGTAGGTGATGAGTTTCTCTTTCCAAGAGAAATTATTGACAATAAAAATGGCACTTGGCTTTTGAAAAACTGCAGGCGTGGAGGGATTGAAACCAAGGCTCAAAAACATGCTAAGGGTTCTCCCACGAAGGCTTATTACCGTCCTTATGGTCAGTCTTTTACAGCTGGAGTCGATAATGGCATGCTCGAAGATTTAGTTGCGAAGATCGCAAACTTTTATAATTCCAATGAAATCACTCATTTGGAACTCGACGGCTTAGAAATTCATATGTCTCGTCCTTGGGGGAGTCAAAAATTTGCGTGGTTACTCAACCAGAAAATTAACCATCAATATATGAGTAATACTTCGGGAGGTAAGCCCTTGCCCTTTCAGGTGGATTATTGGTTCAAGAGTTCTTCGAAAGTGATGGCGAATCATCCGACGGGTGGCGTGGCAGGTGGAGATGGCGTGCCGATCATTTCGCACAATTCGAAACGTCTAGCGACAAGCCCCTATGAGATTCACCTGAAACCAACTCAAAGGTTGGGGCAAAAGGGCAAGACGGTGAATTTTATGCGTCCGATTCCGATGTTTGGCGTCAGTGAAAAAGAGCTCAACAATTATGGGCTTAGTTCTTATCTTGCTGAGCAGGTGAAGAGCTGGAAAAAAGCCTTAAGTTCTGCGAGTAGTCGAGACCAAATGAAAGCTAAAGAATTGCCTGAGCAATTCAAAGCTCCTTTGGGCTATGCGACAAATCAACGAGCTTTTAGCGAACTCATTCGTCCTATTGCTCATGGTGCTGGTTTTGAGAAGTTTCGTGTGATGGGAAATAAGGATAGCATCAATTGGGGCTGGGGGCAGGAATATGGACCGCTAGTTCCCAAGGTTTATTTTCAGTCAAATGACAGAAAATCTATGAGTTTAGAAAATCCTTACGCCGACCAAGTTCCTGAATTTATCTTGCGAATTATGCCTTCATTTAATAAATCGGATAGGCCACTTGATGGTGCAAAAAGTCATGAAGAACTGCAAGAAAAAACGAAAGAGATTGTGGAGTCCTACCACAATGGAGCAGGCTTGGCCAATGCGAATCACCCTTTGAGTCAGGCGCAACAAATTTGGGCAGCTGAGCTAATTGCAGGTGAAAGCTGCAAACTGGGGAACTTCCTCATTAAACGAGAGTTTATCATTGATGATCTCACAAAGATTAATTTAGCGAATTACTACTTTCACACTGACGAGCATTCCTTAGTTCAATTAAACGGTGAGAGAGTTTTTCGAGGCGGTCATGGTTCAAAGACTTTGATGCTTGATATTTCAAAGTTCCTACGCCAGGGGAAAAATGAATTGATTGTTCAGGTCAATAATGGCAATAAACATTTAGCTAATTATGCATCTGCGATTGAGCTCCATTTAGAAGGTTCTAAACAAGTTTATCCGAGTAATAAGCAGTGGCTTTGCATGACTGATTTTGATCAACATTGGAATCACAAAGGTGAAGTGAAAGGTGAATGGCAGCCTTGTACTGAAGTTTCAACTTATGGTCAGGGGAAGTACACACGAGCCAATGTGAAGGCTGTGTACCAATCTCTAAATCTCATGCCCAAGAATCAAAAAGTTATCCATTCAAACAAAAATCAAGATTTAGCTCTTAGCAATGATGTCTTAGTTCTTACGCAGTCTGAATCAATTAGCAAAGATAAGTATTATGTGGACGACCGTCCCATGTGGTCGGTGCAGTCATCTATGAGAAAGGCTAGAGGCTTGAAAATGGTCGTAGAGGGTGATGCTTCAGGTGCTCTACTTGTGGTGACTTTGCGTGGCCGTGGTGAAAAGGATTATATTCTGCCGATAAATTTTAAAGGAGAGAAAGAAGTCGTCATTCCCTGTGGGGAAGTCGCCAGTTCAAATGCGAATTGGTCTTGGCGCACTGGAATTAACTATTTTGATTATAAGGATATTCATTCGCTGCGTTTGGGCTTTGGTAAAGTCTTAGCGGGTAGTAAGCCGAGAGTGAAAATTAAAGCTCTAGAACTGATGGAGGAACGTCAGGTTCAAGTAAATGAGATCCAAGTCACAGCGGGAAATAATAAGTTAGAGATAAAAGGGGCTTTCCAAACAGGGGAATACCTCTGGTACCAGGGAGGGGGTACAGTTGGGGTTTACGATCAAAATTGGAATAAACTTAGAGAAGTAAAAGTTGACTCTGCGAGCTTTGACTTAGCCCAGGGACATCACAATTTCAGCATCAAAACGGCTGGGGCAAGCCCTTTTATCGAAGCTCAGTTCTTCGTGAAAGCAAAGCTATAATTAATCACCAGCAGCTACACTCCAAATGCCATCCCAAGCAGAACTAGGGCCACCCGCACCAACAACTCGTGTGGAGAGCGGGTAGAGTGATTCGACATGGCCATCGGCAAATAGGTAATTAACATTGGATCTATTGTGGAGATTGAGTGTGGTGTTTGAAGAGCCGTCGTTGGATGAGCCATTGGCTCCATCATTGGTTTGAAAGTCTGCCCTATGTGTAAAGAAACCTATGCCTTGACGAGAGGCACCACTACTGGTGTCGACTTCTGTTAAAGCCATGGTTCCTGTGGGGTCGGGAAGGTCGGATATTTTACGGTAGGGAGAGCCTCCTACTATACGATAACCATAATGCGGAACAGCTAGGTTAGTCATAGTCGCATCATTGGCATTTCCAGCAGGCATGGCATAAGTTCCTGTGTAGATTGTTCCTATGATTTCAGGCTGTCGAGCACTTGGGCAACGCATGGAGTCTATTTTTTCAGTGCTATCCCAAAATCCACTAGCCGTCTTAGTTGTCAGGTAGCTTCTAATAAGACTATCCCAACCATCTATTGAGCCATTTATGTTGGCATAAGGAATTTTTTCATCTTGATCACCATGGTACATGAGAATGCCGATGCCTAGTTGCTTCATATTATTTTTACAGGAAGCTTGTTTTGCTGATCCGCGGGCAGATTTCAGCGATGGCATCAAGAGCGATGCGAGAATTCCAATGATCGCAACCACGACCAAGAGCTCAATTAGACTGAATTGTTTATTTTCCATTTTTTCCCATTTGCTTGAAAGTAATATATCTTAGAAAGCAAGCGAAAAAAACTTTTGCTACAAATTCGGCAAAAAAGTTGATAAAATTATAAAAACTCATTGAGATTTATGTAACTTCTTTATTTTTAGGTTATTGAGTCTTTTTTTAGGGTGAGTTTATGACCTTTTCGATTTGGCGGATTTGACTATCCTTAAACTGTTTTTTGTGAAGAATGACTTTCTTGATTCGTGGCTATTTTAACTTTTTAATCACAATCATCCCATAAATTTCTGAATTAGCTCATATCGCTTAATGTTTGTGCGTGTTAGCTATTATTTTCGTTGAAGGGGTTTGACGGTTTTAATTAAAACTGGACTTAATCAAACACATGCTGTCCCATAGAATGCCTTATCAAAGTTTGGTAGATACGCTTGATCTGGAACGGCTTTGATCTTTGGCGGATCACTGACTGTCCCACAAGTTTTTAAAAGTGAAGACAAATCGAAATAGCTCCATAACACTCCCCGTATTAAAGTCGTAATTCTTGAGAAGGAATGTGGCCATTGAGATCTGAAAGCTAGAAACCTTAGTAAAACATAGGTAAGCAGAGCAGTCCAAACTTGCCATTGAATTGCATTTTTGTTATGTCCTAAAAAATCAGCTAACTTCAAGTTTTGTTTTAATTGCTTAAAGAAAACTTCAATGCCCCATCGCGATTGATAAATAGAAGCGATAGAGCTTGGTGCCCACTGTAAATTATTGCTTAGAAATTTCAGGACCTTCATTTTTCCATCAATCTCAACATTAGCGGCAACCAAACGGAGTATTTTGGGATAATGTTTTTCGGTATTCACACCATTCAGTTTAATGAGTTGATCTGATATAATATTACTTTTAGAGGATCGTTCCTCGATTATATCATAAGTCATATTGTCTTTAGAACGGGTCACCCAATTGACTCCCCGGATATCAAGATGATAAAGGTGTTTGAAATCGACATAAGCTTTATCGAACACAACGATTTCACTGTCTTTAATAGTAGCACACATCTCCTTGGCTTCTGTGAATCGTGAGTATTAGCTTCTTTAACAATTGCATAGGAAGGTAAAAAGGTCTGAAGGTTTAATTGCATATGACATTTAGCCGCAGCTTTGCGGCGACGATGTTTAGCCCAGTTCAAACAATGCGCTACTAACTGAATTGTCGTAGAATCAACCGCATATACGGCTCTTTTGAAACGTTTTGGGAAGTTTGAATTCTGTTTATCTAAACCAAAGCTAGGAAGTTGAGACTGCAGTGAATTTAAAACTTCCCAAAACAAATCTTCCGCCATTGCTGCATCCCGTGTTCGGTTGGCATTAGAGAAAGTGTTTCTTTTGGGTGCTGTCGCACCTCTAATCTGAAATAATGCACTGGAGTGATAATGTAAACCATCACATACATCATTTAAACTTAAAGCATGAGAGAGCTGAGTATATAATAAACTTACGACGTGACTCCACGAACTAAATTTTCGGGTCTTTATTCCATGCTTCTTAGCAAGTTTATTGACTATGTGAGGTGGAATTAATTGGCAGATCTGTTTTAAGGTCGATAAATTACTCTTGTTTGGCTTCATTGTAGTTCCTTTATTTGTGGTAATCTAAAGTACTCAATGAAGTCAGACTTACTTTCAGTTAGTCCAAATTATAATTTCTTATGGGATGACTGTGCTTTTTAATCAAGTTATAGCAAAACAATGCGCTAGCTAGGTTTTGCCCCTTGGCGCTTTTGAGCTTGTCTAGTTCAAATTGATAGACATGTCCTTGACTCAACTCTGGGAAAGTTATTTCTAAACTCATGCCATCTTGACTTATACTAATTTTTGAAGGCTTAAGCTTTGTTTCGTTTTTCCGTGGCGAACCATATTTAGAGTTATAATCGAAACGATATTTTTTGACGAGATAATTCGATGCTTCAGACGCTGTTTTTTCGTCTAGTTTCTGAGTGAAATTTATGCGAAAGCCATTGGGGATTTGTTTAACGCTAAGGACATCAAAATCGGTTTTGCCATCCCAGGTTATTTTCTTTATGCCTTCATCGCCAGCCCAGGAGAGGTGAGTCTTACCAACCCATAAAGCGCCGTCTTTATCGAAAGCGAGGCGATTATTGCCATTTCCCAGATCATTGCCATCGAGAAATGGAATGAGGGTGCCCTGAACGGTGCCATTGACTTCATCGGGAATGAAGCGTAAGAGACGCTTGAGGTTCATTTCACCCACAAACAATTGATTAGAAAATGGACCAAATTTTCCTTTGGTATCATCGAGAAGCGGTTGAGTCGGGCTGTTAGCTAAAATGCCTTGTGGGAAGAGGGCCGCCGCGGGCTGACGCATTTCGTCGAGTTCTTTTACGGGGATTTTTTTAGGGTCCTTGGTCCAATTTTTCTTCCAAATTAATGATGCTGGGTGACCGTGAAAGGCGCCCTCACGGATGTGATGTAGCTTACTGGTTCCGAGCCAGTCTCCCTGATTATCACTTACAAAAAGACGACCTTTGTGGTCAAAACCCAAGCCATTGGGAGAACGCACACCAGACGCATAGGGGGTAGCATTACCTTTGGAATCAATTTTCATAATCCAACCGCGATAGGGGACGCAGCTATACATGCGAGTGACTGTTTTTTTAACGAGTTTTTGGTTATATTTGCCCTCAAGATTTTTTTTCTCGATGTCGTAGCTGAGGAATTTTCCTCTTGGTTCTGCGAGAATGCCACCGTTATTTGAGGCGACATTGAGGCCGATGTAAAAGTTGCCATCGCTATCTTGGACTGGACCAAAATTAAATTCATGGTAATTGCCGGAGAGGCCAAAATCGTCGTTAAACTTCAGGTATGTATCAGCCTTGCCATCTTTATTTGAATCAATCACACGCGTTAGTTCAGGGCGTTGCATGACCATGAGTTCGTGATTGTTAATGGCCAGCATGCCCAAAGGAAGGTGAAGCCCCTCTGCAAAGAGTTTCCACTCTTTAATAATTGGGTTGTAGGTGAAAATTTTTCCGTAGTTGAATGATACGGCCAAGCGCCCATCGGGCATAAATGCCATTCCACCGATTTGGGCATCAACACCTTTTGGAGTGTCGATTCGCTCTATTTGATAACCGGCACTTAGTTGTACAGAAATTAGGAGGCTTATGAATAGGAATAAGTATTTCATATTAATTCTCCTTAGTTAAATTTATGGTGAAATTATTAAGTTCATTTTTGTTCAAAAGAACCAGACCATTATCATTTTTACCTTTGTCACAAGACACTTTGTAGCCCTGAACTTTTGGGAGTTGATAAGTGAGTGAGCTTAGACCAGAGACCTTATAGCTCCAGCTTATGTTCCCATTTTCACCACTGTGAGTTTCATGAATTTTTACAGAGCCTCGTTGATAGAAAAATGTTGGTAGACCATCTGAATTTATTTTGTAACCTTGTAAATTTATTTTTCCCTCTAGTCCTGAAAAGGGTTGTTGGGAAGATTTAGCAATGACTTCACCAACAATGGCAGGAATAACTTTACCGTTCCCCGTGAAATGAGATAGAGGATCGATTTTTCCTTTCCAGATGTAGCGGGTCATTCCCTTTTCAGCATCCCAGCAAACTGAAAGGTCATCATTGTATCGTAGAGCAAAAGATACAACACTGGAATCAGGCATAAAACTTCTTTGAGTTCTAGCTAATTCTTCTTTAAAAATATTGTTGGCACGAAGGGCTTTTCGAGAAACTTTAGAGCCTGCGTAGAGCATATAATCGGCAATGAGTTTGAGATCTGCATCGGCAATATGCGCCATTGCGGGCATCGCAATGCCTTCGGTTCTCTTACGACCTGGTTTTTTAGCCCAAGTTACGATGCCAGTGGGGTTCCCCTGGTAAATTTTATGGATCTCGTGAAGGGTGGGACCTGCAATCATTTTTATTGGATCATGACAGGCTAGGCAATTTGTTTCGAAGAGTTTTTGTGCAACGGGATCAGCCTTGCCTTTCTTCTTGGGCTTAGCCTGTGAAGTCATAACAAAGGCTAAGACTACTGCAATCATGAGTAGGTGTTTCATTTGATTTCTTGGAGCCAGAAGTTTCTAAATTGAACTGGATTACCGTGATCTTGAAGGCGAAGTGGAAAGGCCTGAGGAGTTTCTTTTTTCCCGTTTCCTGTTTTATCGGGAATTTCAACATTGTCGTGAACTTTAACACCATTGTGGATTAGGGTGAGGCGAGCATTTGCCACTTTTTTGTCCCCATCCCATTTAGCAGCATGAAATTCGATGTCATAGCTTTGCCATTCACCGGCGGGCTTGCAGGCAATTTGGTCTGGTTTTTTAAATTTATAAATGGAGGCACAGTCATAATTTTGGTAGTCATCATCATGACCATGGGAGTCTAGGATTTGGATCTCATAACGTTGCTGAATATAGACACCACTATTGCCATCATTAGTTCTTTTGTTTTTCTTCTTTTTCTTGGGTTTGTTGATTACCTTGAACTCCAAGTGTGCTTTGAAGTTAGTAACAGGGGATTTTGTAATAATATGTCCTTTGCCAACTGTTAATATACCATCTTTAAATACCCAGCCGAGTGGGCCTTCTGGATTTTTTTCGTTAACGAGATCTACAGTTCCATCTTGACCAATTAGTTGAATAGCATCTGTTGGTTTTTCTGATGCAGTAAGAATACTTACAAAAATGAGTGATAGACTTAAAAATAATTTCATAAAAGTGACTCCAATGTTCGTTTATTTGTAATTATAGACAAGTTCATTTTTAATATGTTATGAGTTTTGAAACGATTTGACTAAAAAAATGCTCAATTTGATCATTTCTGTTGTATTCTCGCTAAGCTCTACAATTCAGTTATTATATTTTGTAACACGGAGGCTAAATTTTTGTCGTATATCATGGTAACTAATTTATTGAAATAGTGGTGGATTTATGAAAAAAATGTTTTGCTTAATTATTTTCCTTTTAACTTCTAATATTTATTCGGTTGAAGTAGCTTCTGCAGTCGCTTCACCTGCTAAGAAAAAAAGTTGGGAGGAAAACATAGCACCAGTAATAGATGGAGACCTGGAGACGCATTGGGAAAAGAAATGCGATTATAAAATTGAATTAGTACTCCAGTTATCAAATGCTGTAGATTTGGAATCCATGACTATTATATGGGGGAATGCTGTACCTAAGGACTTAGAAGTTAAATTTAAAACAAATGGGCGTAAAAAATTATCTGGGCCAAGATATCTGGAAAAAAATGACTCTTCACCAGATAATTTTGACTTAACTGAATTTAATGTAAAAACGAGACGAATACATGTTTTTATTTCTCCTAGAGAGGACACTCAACTCGTTTCAATTAAAGAAATAATTATAAACAATGTCGCAGTAGATTCTAATATTTCTGATAAAAAAACATCTAAAAAATCATCTATAAAAGTTGCCGAATCAGAAGTTGAAATTGATTCTAAAAATAATGAAAAGAACAAAGATTTAGACAGCAAAAAAACTAAAGAAGTCGAAGACGATGTAAAAAAAATTGAAAAGACTGATAAGAAAATTTTAATTTAGTTATTTATATTATCTCTCATGGAAGCGAATTTAAATAAATTTTCTAATGAAATTCTTTTTGATACTTTAAAGCGGGTTTTTTAAGTTTATCTACTAATTCAGGATGATTAGAAATCAGGTTAGTCGATTCTTTTGGGTCATTGACTAAATCGTAGAGGACGAGTTTCTGCTTTTTACGAATGTATTTTACGTCGTAACCATCTTTACCCACAGGGTCGATATGGCGGTAGCGATGGGGTGATATGGAGTTTCCAGCGTCCAAGGCTAGTCATAATTGCTTCAAGCGATTTCTCTGTTGAGAAATCATAATCATGTGGTTTTTTAGTTTTACCATCGATTTTGTTCTGCGATGGTCGCAAATTGAGTTGGCAAGCCTTTGCCATTGGGGCCATGAGCACCAAAGACTTTGTTTCTTCCTGGATATGAACCGCTAAGCAATGCAGCTCTGGATGAAGAACAAACGGCTTGAGGTACATAGAATTGGGAATAAACTCCGCCCTCATCTGCAAGTTGTTTGACTTTAGGAGTGAGATAATGATCTTTCCCAAAAGGTTGAAAATCTTCCCATCCTGCATCATCTAAAAAAATGATGATGAAATTAGTATGACTGCTTTTATCACTTGCCCATGCCGAATGGATTAGTAACATTAGTAATATAAAAAAAGTTCTCATTTTCATTTAGTAAGCTCTAAGGTTTATAAGTTACAAAAAAGTGACTCTAAAAGTTAGCTGATTAGTTGATCTAATCGTCCTGTACTGTGACTGAAAGTATCGATATCAATTCCAGTCTCTTGAAGAAGTGTGAGCCAGACATTTTGCAAAGGCGTATTTTTCGGAAGTTTAATACTTTCCCCAAGACGAAGATTTTTAATGCCGCCTCCCGATAGAAATAAGGGAAAACCTTTAATCCCATGAGCAGACTTAATGTTAGTTCCATAACTGACAATGCAACTGTCGTAAACACTCCTGCCATCAGGGTCCTTAGTTCCTTTCAACCGATCCAATAGATAGGCAAAAAGCTCAGTGCATTTTTTGTCGCGAAGGCCCGCTTGCTGCTTTCTTTCCTCGGAAACGTTGTAGTGAGACAAAGCATGTACCAGAGTCGTGATGCCCATACTGCTGAGAACCGACTGGGAAGGCATCATGTAAGTTGCCACGCGTGTTTGGTCGGTCTGGAAGGCGAGGGCAATCATGTCAAACATCAGTTTAACCTCAGCCTCTCCATCTATATAATTTGGGTGATGGCCAAACGGCGACTTTGGTTTGGGGGTATTAGCCCATTTAATTTGCCTTTCCAATCCCAACTCAACCTGTCGAATGGTTTGGTAATACTCATCGAGCTTTTCAAGGTCTGTTCTGGCAATCTGGTGAGATATAGACTTAGCGTTTACTTTTAAACTATCGAGTACACTTCTTCGCGTCTGAATTCTCCTTCTCACCTGTTCCGGTGATTCATCTGCTGAAAAAAGCTTTTTATAAAGTTCTAAAGAAGTATTTAAACCGGGGATTGGGCTGCCCTGCTTATTCCAGGCCAATGATAAGCAACCACCATGGCCGCTATTTTCTTTTGTACTCAAAGTTAAGTGGGCGTATCTGTTGTTCTTGCACAAATGTTCAGCAGCAACCTGATCACAGGAAATCGTATTTTTGAACTTATTACTTTGGGGGGCGCCAGTTAGAAAGGTCAGACTACCGGCATGTGGTCCTGCGGCTCCCACATTAAGTAAATTTCCTAACAGGGTAATGTCATCTTTATGCCTCTTGAGAGGCGACAGTCCTTCGGTCAAACCTATTTTAGAAAATTTACCGCTTTCCTTAGGGTAAAAAGAGGGAAGAAAACCATAACCTTGCGATAGGAAAAGCATTCTCTTTATTGGCCCTTTAGTTGCTTTAGAACCAGTGGAGGCAAATGTTTCGAGATAGGGTAAAGCCAGGCAGGCAGAAGCTGACTTTAAAAAAGATCGGCGTGAATATGTGTTTGTTATTAGGCTCATTATTTATCTCAATATATTATTTAGTGGCAAACATTTGTGAAGAGAGAATTTCAAAAACCATCTCTTTAAGTGGATAATTTTTCTTTTTCATTTTGCTTAAAATCTCTTGAATCTCCGCATCATCAACAAACTCAATTTTTCGGCCAATACCATAGGACATCATTGACTCAAAAATAGACATGGCGAGTTTGTCTTTATGCTTTAAAAGGACTCTCTGCAATCCTTTAAAATCTTTGAATGACTCTCCGTCTAAATGACCGTTCGCGAGTACGGGTACTGTTTCAGGAGGTGTTGTTTTTGTCTTGGCTTTCCCTTTTCTAGTGTTGTTTACCGGTTCGGCTTTGATAAGTTCTTCTGTTCGCCATTGTCCAAGGTAGTCAAAGTTTTCTAGACCCAAACCAATGGGGTCTATTTTTTTGTGGCAGGAGGCACACTGAGGAATGCTCATATGACGGTCTACCAACTGTCTCACAGTCAGTTTAGCTCCCTTAGGAGGCTCAATAGCAGGAACATTAGGAGGTGGAGGTGGAGGTTCGTCAAAAAGAAACTTCTCCCTAATGAGTGTTCCACGAATGGTGGGAGAAGTACGACTGTCATTAGTACCCATTATGAGAAAGGCAAATTGAGTCAACATTCCACCACGAGGACCAACGGAGGATTCAGAGTTTAGGTCTGGCAATTTAAATTTCTTGAAGCCCTTAAAACTTTTTTTCTTGAAACCATAGTGACCAGACAGCCGATGATCAGCTACCACAAAGTCTGATGCAATCATATTATCCACAGGCAGGTTTTCTCTAACTAAAACTTTGAAAAATTCGCCAATTTCACGACGTGCTGAATAAGGGAATCCGCCCTTACCCAAGTCACCAGGAATATCAATTTCGTCAAAGCGCTCTATATCCGACCATTGATTTATAAAATCAACTAAAAAATGATCAGCTTTATTAGATGATAGCATTCGTTCAAACTGATTTCTTAAGACACCTTGGGCAAATAATTTATTTGATTCTGCCAGTTCATAGAGTTCTTTATCCGGTGGCGCGCGCCATAAGAAATAGGCCATGCGAATTGCAAATTCGCTCTGAGTTAACTTATTTCTCTTGCCATCATTTTTCTCTTTAATATATAAAAATGCCGGTGCCGTAAGGATTGCTGTAAGAGGCTCAATCAAAGAGTTGCCAATGTCTTTACCATTTTCTCTTTCCAGTCGATACAACTTGAGTAATGCAGTAATATAATCTTTGTCTACTCCTTGGTAACGAAAAGCTCTTTCGGCAAATTTTGTCAACAATTCCGCAATTTCACTTTCACTGGCATTGCTTTTTTTAGTGATCGGACTGACTAAGGATTTAAAGAAAGTCATCTTCTTTTCTTTAAGTTTAAATGGCCCCGTCAAGGAAAGGTAATCGTAAATATCGTCTTCATGGCCTTTGATTCGAATAAGTACGTTAGAATCAAATAATCCCGTTTTGAAGCTTGCTTCAGACGAAGTCATTGTGCCGGACTTGGAATCGAAATTTAATGTCGTACGCTCATGATTAATATAGGCTACTGCTGTTTTCTCTTTCTTCCCTTTTTTCTTTTCTGAAAAGCTTAGAGCAGTAACAGTTACTTTATAGAGGCTATTTGGCCTTAAGGTCTTTTTATATATAACGTTTTCGGCAACACCTGGTATATTAGTTTGGTTATACTTTTTTATTGCTTTTGCCAATTTCCCGTTGTATCGCCTTTTAAATATTTCAAGCTGGCCTTGATCAGCGATATGGGGATCAACCTTAGTTATTTCAGAAAGCGGGGCATTAGCTTCGATTAACTTCTTAACGGCTTTCATCCTTAGGTAATATTCTTTTGCTTTTTTCGCGGGCAGTATTTCAGGATCATACCGTATGGTATTGGAGTCAAAAGGGGCCGTTATATCGATAATATTTGTTTCGACCACTTTTCTGCCAGCTTTATAGAATTGCTCATACTGCTTTAAAGAGAAATACTGATCGGAGCCAATGGTATCAAATTCAGGACTTACTTCGTCTGGTAAAAAATCTTCTGGAATGTCAACGCCGAAAAGATCTGTCACACTGCTAAGGTATTCTCTTTTGGTCAGATAGCGCATTGAAATTTTTCCGCCAGTCGCCGCTAATCTCTTGTGTGCTAATTTAATATTCTGAGCGATGTCTCCAATAAAATCAGTCAGTTCATCAGCGGATGGTTGAGCTTTGTCTTCGGGAGGCATTTCTTCGATATTTAGAACATCCAGAACATCCTGCCACATATGAACAGAAGCGGAATCATTAAATTTGTAATCTATGTTATCTAAGCGAATTCCACCTTTCTCTTTTTCCTCATTATGACATTCAAAGCAATATTTTGTCAAAAAGGGTTTGAGTCCCTGTACCTTTTTTTCTAAGGCTCGTATATCTTGGGATCTTAGTCCATGTGTGGTTTTTTGGGAGGCAGTAATTTCTTTATCTAATGATGAGTGTGAGCCATTTGCTACAGACACTTGCTTTTCTTCATTTGATAAGTTCTGAAAGCCAATAATAACTCCAATAGTTATTAAAATAAATAATATTGAGATAACAGGAGCTTTTGAGCTTTTTTTCTTTGCTTTGATACGAGTGTGTTTGGCTTTTCTACTGGAACTTTTTGTTTGTTTTTTAAGCTTTTGAGCTCGGATCGTTTTATGTCTCGATGGTCTTGGGCTTTTTGTAGAATGTTCAGCATCTACTCGAGTGTTATTTAGATCCTCTTCAAAAGAATTATTATCTGGCACAGAAATCGTACTTGAACAAGCTGGGCAATTTATGTAAGTTCCAATGAGTTCAGTATCAATACTTAGTTTTTGGTCACAAGAGTGACATAGGAATTTAAAAGTGATCGTTTCACAGGTCTCGACGACTTCCGGAATTGTATTTAGATAATGACAAGATGGACACTGCACATCAGTGCCAGAGAATTCTTCCGGGGCACTTAGTTTTTGTTGACAACTTTGACAATGAAACTTTATCATGTTTTCCGCTTATTTACTTATGTTATTATCTTAGTGATTTTGACAAAGTATTTTTAATTTCGTTACAGATAACGATTCAATGTTTATTAAATGAGATTTTCTGTATAGTTTAATGAGCTGAATCGATGAAAAACCAAACACCACCATCTAAGTCTAAATTCGTCTGGGTGTTTTCATTAGCAGTATTATCTTTTTTGACGTTATTAGGGTAATATTTCCCGTTTACGTTAATGCGATTATAATAACGTTTATCTTTGTGAGCGTCATCACTATTTTCAGTTAAAGCCGTTAACCAGCCATTTGTATTTTTCACAAATCTGGCACTCCCATCGCCATAAACTGCATTAGTACCTCTAAGATCATGAAACATAAAACCTCTTCTTAGTGGGTAAAGACCGCAGCTAATCAAGCCATGCCCATTGAAGAGTCTCATGGGTGTGAATCTTTTAATGCTATCACTTAAATCTACGGGTCTAACACTGTAATGGATTTTTGTTTGTTCATGATCGGGGAGAGTATCTAAGTTATCTCTGTTTACGCCAGTTATAACCATTTTATCTTTATCTTTCATGGCACTCGAATCATCAGCAAGTATACCCGATTCATCAAAGGTGGGGCATGCCAAAGTCTCTATTGGAAAATCATATCCCTCTTGGTGTATTAAACCTTGATTTCTATATCTCCCCCAGTCAGAGCCGTATCCACCTTTTCTTATAATATTACTATTTCTTCTTGATTCAGCATATTCTAAGGGGAATTTGTTATCATTATCTATTGCAAAAATATGGTAAATCTGACCTTGTTGGTTCAGATTATTTAAACACGAGAGGTCTCGCGCTGCACGTCTTGCCTTGCGCAGAGCGGGAACAAGCAATGAGGTTAAGATTGCAACTATCGCAAGAACTGCCATCATTTCTACCAGTGAAAAATACTTCTTCATTTTTGTACTCCTTTTAAACCTACAAATCTAAAAATTCATATATTTGATTTTGATTGTTCTTTTTTTCGTTAACTTCTAGCTCAATGTTCTTTAAGTTTAGGGAATAATCCTTAAATATTTGATCAGATAACTTTAAAATCAGGCTGAATACATCTTTGTATTAGTTCATGTCATTAAATAAAATTACAGA
Source organism: Lentisphaera araneosa HTCC2155 (assembly GCF_000170755.1). NCBI lineage: Bacteria > Pseudomonadati > Lentisphaerota > Lentisphaeria > Lentisphaerales > Lentisphaeraceae > Lentisphaera > Lentisphaera araneosa. The sequence goes on along the minus strand of NZ_ABCK01000002.1, from coordinate 77,988 downwards.
ATGAACTTTAAGCTTCGTTTTATTAGACATATGTTTAGCGCCAGGCATTATCAAGATAAAACCAAGCGCCACCTTCCAACTCTAGATCTAAAGGATCAGGATCATTACTAGGAGAGAATTTGGAGGTATTCTTTTTGTCGTAGTACCTCTTGTTTCCTCTTTTTGTGAGTAGGTTCACCATCCAACCATTTTGATCTTTCACGAATTTTGCACTACCATCTGACGCTACAGCATTAACACCTTTGATCTGATGGAATAAATCTCCATCATAAAGGGGGTAAAGACCACAAGTAATTAAAGCATAGTTTGAAATAAACGATGTAAAAGGTGTTAAGCGAGGTTGGTCAGAAGTCTGATAAACTGGTCTTACACTGTAGTGAGATTTGCTCTCTTCACCGTCTGGTAAATTTGCAATGTCTTTTCTTGAGTCACTACCCGTGGAAAGCATTTTCTCATTATTTGAGTTATTTTCAAATGTTGGATCAATCAATGTTTCAGTAGTGATTGAATAACCACCAGAATAAATCAGTCCAAGGTTGACGTATTTACCATTACCCCTACGGATGTGGTTTGAATTTCGATAATTGGCATCTACAAATTCCAAAGGGAGTGAGCTGTCATTATCATCAGCATAAAGATAGTATAACTGCCCCTGTTGCTTTAGATTATTTCTACAAGTTATGTCTCGAGCAGATTGTCGAGCCTTGCTTAAGACGGGTAGCAATAATGAAGCTAAAATACCAATGATTGCAACAACAATGAGCAATTCAATTAATGTAAATTTATTTGTTTTCATCTCCGGGTCTTGTCCTGATTATTTGTCTATTATAAATAGGTGACAAGGCTCGTATGAGGCTGTTACAATTAAACGTTGTAAATAAGGGAATTAAATGTACCTAATTTGCTTAGGCGGCTTAACGATTGGTGTATATGGATGAGCTGAGTTTTTGGCTAATTTGCTTGATTGTACTTGAGAAAGCTTCCCTGGACTTCGTATTTTTCCTTGTAATCATTTCCATGAAAACTCTTATTGCAGGATTCTAGCCATTGATAGATCATTTTTTTCATAGTTATTGAGCGTTCTTGGTGATTTTTTATGATATTTTTTGATTCAGAAAAATCATCGTGAAGGTGATAGAGTTCATCTTTGTTTTTCCCGTCAAGATTAGAACAGAATTTGTAATCACCCTGAATAATAGAAGTTTTAGGTGAACTGATTTTTGATGCAAATATAATTGGCTTATTGCGTTTATTGGTTTTTCCCAATAAAATTGGAATAATATTCTCGCCATCAAGTGGTCTTGAGTCTGGGTATTTAACATTCATTTGAGCTAAAGTACTTTCAAGGTAGTCGAGAGTGGAGCAGGGAGTATTAATGACTTTTCCAGCATCTATTTTTCCCGGCCAGCTTACCAAGGCTGGTACGCAAACACCACCGTTGTAAAGAGACCTTTTACGGCCTCTTAACTTCCCTGCAGTACCATAAAAGGCGCCGTGGTAGGCGTCATATTTTTTCTTTGGGTTTCCACGGCCTTCGGGGCCATTATCGGAGCAAAACCAGATGATAGTATTTTGATCGACATTAAGCTTTCTTAATTCTTCACGAAGACGGCCGATTTGTTCATCCATGGCAGTGATACAACCGTAGTAGTGTTGCTCGCCTTCCTTGTAGCCTTCGTACATTTTTAGATATTCAGGGCCAGCGACCACCGGGCTATGTGGGGTATGGAACCAAATTGTCGTCATGAAAGATTTTTTGTCGGTTACGGCCTTACGTATGAACGGTATGGCACGATCCATGATAACTCGTGAATCATCACCTAATAGATTATCGGTAACTTTCTGACCATTGTGCCAATATGGACTATCATGCTTAGGGTATCTACCAGCTGCGGGATCCCAGGTGGGGACAGAGATTTCAGTGGCAAATGCATCGTCATAATCTCGTTCCCATGGCGGGGCGAAATCTTTGGCGGGGTTCTTGTGTCGTGGCGATTCAATTTTACTGAGGGTTCCCAAATGCCATTTGCCGAAGTGACCAGTTGTATATCCCTGTTGTTTACAGAGTCGCGCGATAGTTATTTCCTGATGTGGGAGTTTTCCTACGTTTACATCCATCATGCCATAACGCATGTAGTGGCGACCAGTTAAGGCCGAGCCTCGGGTAGGGGCGCAAACGGGGCCTATTGAATAAAAATGTGTGAAGCGAGCACCTTCTTTGGCCATATTATCCAAATGTGGGGTCTTGATAATTTTGTTACCATTAAACCCTGTATCTCCATAGCCTAGATCATCGGCCATAAGGAAAATGAAATTTGGTCTTTCTTGTTCTTTGGAAATTAAGTTACAAGTAAAAAGCGCTATCGTACAAATTAATTTAAGAGAGATCCTTGAGTAGGTTAAAAGTTTCATTTTTTTCTCCTTTGTGGAGCATCCACGTCTAAAGCCCACTGCTTATGAAGCTGGTGAAGTGTCTTTACTAATTCCGGTTTTTCAGTTAGATAATTGGTTTTCTCAGGCTGTTTGTCATCCAAATTGCCCAGAAAGGTGGGCTCGGTGCCGCGACCCATTAGTTTCCAACTACCTTGACGAATAGCCCAGGCCAAATGCCATTGCCAGTTTAACACTTTATGGGGAGAAGGATTGTCCTCCGATGCAATGACCTGGGTGAGGCTCTTGCCATCAAATTTTATTTTTGGTGGTTCAATATTACAAAGTTCCAAAACTGTAGGCATCCAATCCATTGCTGTAATAGCCTGATCTCTAACCGCGCCTTTGGGTAGCTTGTTGGGGAAGGTAATTATAGCGGGAACTCGAATCCCACCTTCATAAAAATTACTTTTATTTCCACGCCATTTACCAGTATTTCCACCTCCGCCAAGGGCGCCATATTTAGTGTTTTTGGCGAGTCCGCTTTTGTGATTATCAAATTTTATATGATTCCGTTCTCTAGAATGACCATTATCACTCATAAATATGATTATGGTGTTATCATAGATGCCATGTTCCTGTAATTTACTCATGATTTGGCCCATGTGATCATCGGTGGTAGAAATCATTTTGGCATAGGATTGACGAGGCATTTTCATGTTTTTATATCGTTCGTCAAATTTTGGGTCTGCTTGTTCAGGATAATGGGGGATATTGAAGGCAAGAAAGAGAAAGAATGGATTGTTTTTATTTCGATCAATAAAATTAAGCGCACGATCAGTCACTAAATTAGGGAAGTATTTTCCTTCATCAAAGACTTCTTTTGTCCCTTCGTATAAATCGTGAAAACCTTCACCATGAAGGAAGTAGTGATTGTAGTTATCGATGAAACCTCCTCGAATCCCATAAAATTCATCAAATCCCTGCTTAGTTGGACCATAATCAAGGTGAGCTCCCAAGTGCCATTTGCCAAAGAGTGCCGTTTTATAACCCGAATCTTTAAGGGCCTCCGCCAGAGTGTATTCTTCTAGGTTCATATTTCTGGTTTTAGGACCTTTGGCATCACCTTGTGTCCAGTGATTAACATTACTGCGCTGGGGGTGGCGACCTGTCATTAGCATGGCACGAGCAGGACAGCAGACCTGATGAGCGTAGGCCTGAGTAAAGCGCACGCCATCTTCAGCGAGTTTATCCATGTTGGGAGTGTAAAGGTCTTTAGAGCCGTAACAATTAACGTCGAGTGTCCCTTGGTCATCTGTAAAAAATATTACAAGGTTAGGTTTGTTGATGTCCAGTTTTTTATTATCAGCCGAATAGGCTGACAAAAGAAAGAATAGACTTGTGGAAGTTATAAGATTTCTAATGGTATGCATTACTAATCCTTTAGTAGCGTTGATTAAAGTTAAATTTTTGGTGGTACCCAATCTGGGATACCGCGTTCTGCTTTTTGTTTTTCATAGCGAATCACATAGGGAAATTCACTGGACAAAGGACGGTCTTCGTTGATCATCATTGGGACGGTATCATGCCACCATTTTTCATATGATTGAGTTAAGCGTTGCATGACTTCGGGATATTGCTTTGAGACATCTTTAGATTCGTATGGGTCATTGCTTATGTCATAGAGTCTTTTTTCGACCATGCGCCAACGTTGAGTACGCACCGCGTATCCTTTTGATTTAGATTTTTCAGGGTTTTGACCTTTTTTCCATCTGCCTCGATGAAAGAAGAGTTCACGATCAGGCCAATTTGATTCAGGGTTTTCTAGAAGTGGAACGAGGCTTGTGCCGTCGATATCTTGGCATGTATAAGGGATTTTTGCTCCTGCAAGTTCAGCAAAGGTTTTAAACAAATCGATATGGGCGCTAAGAGCATTGATATCTTTGCTCTCATTTAATACTCCTTGCCAACGCCAAAAGGCAGGTACGTGAGATCCGCCTTCGAAAATTGAACCTTTGCCACTCTTAAAGCCTGCATTATAAACTTTTAATTTTTTCCCATTAAATTTGGCAGGCTTAGCCGATTGACCATTATCCGTCATGAAAATGACTAAGGTATTGTCTAAAATTTGCCACTCTTCGAGCTTACTTATGAGAAGTCCAAAGTTGTCGTCGAGGTTTTCGATCATTCCATAGCGGCCGGCAGTTTCTTTATCCCAACCGAGTTTAATGAAACGTTGGGTATATCTCTCTGGGGCGATCATGGGTGCATGAGGTGCGTTTGGCGTGATGTAAGCAAAGAAGGGCTTATTTGCTTGATGCTGTTCTTTAATCCAGCCAAGAGCGGCTTGGAAAAATACATCTGTACAGAAGCCTTTGGTTTGGACTATGGTCTGATTATGAAGAAAAACATTGTCAAAGTAAAGATTTTCGAAGTTGGGAGGGAAATCCGAACAGCTTCCCTGGTGAGCTTTTCCGATAGCGCCTCCACCGTGAATGAAGACCTCAGAAAAACCACGATTGTGAGGTGGGTAGGGCTCTAATTCACCTAAGTGCCACTTTCCAAAAATACCGGTTTGATAGCCTGCCGATTGTAGAACTTGAGGCATCGTTGTGTAATTAATATTCATCAGTTCCCGCTGGCTTATGGTGTGGGTCACGCCATTTCGGAATTCATGGCGACCGGTCATTATTGCTGAACGTGTTGGGGCACAAGTTGGGCTCACATGAAATTCAGTAAATCGAGTGGATTGCGAATAGAACTTATCTATGTGTGGTGTTTCAAGAACTTTGTTTCCCATGCAAGACAAATCGCCCATACCCTGATCGTCAGTCATCACCAAAATAATATTGGGTCGTGAGCCTTTTATGTCATTGTTTTGACTCCAGAGAGAAATCATTGGTAAACAAAAGATTGTCAGGCAAAGTGTTTTTATGTAATTCATTTTGAAGTATTTTTAAAATCTAATAGTTAATATTATTATATGAGACAAACTTGATTCAAAGATGTTATAAAGAATGATATTTTTCATTATAAATATTATAGATTAATTATCATAAACATCTAATTAACAATTATTTACAATGTCTAATTTGTTATTTTTATTGCGTGTGTATGATGAATTGAAATCCAACTTTATATCACAGCTGCTAATCAGAAAATATCTACATCCTCATCGCTCTCTATATATTCTTTAGATTGTGATTCTTTGGAATTAGTTTTCTTTAAAACAGAGGATGGTAAGTATCGATAATAAACCGTGAGTTGTAAAGCACAAAGTGTGGTTGAATATACTTTATTATCTATGTCTTTCATTGCTTCTCTTTCCGTTTCAATACCTTCAGCAGGGCTCTGCCAATAGCCATCTGGATGTTGATTTTCTACAAGAATTTTTTGAAATGATTGATTCCAAGACTTCCAATCGCTACCGCCTCTTTGAAAAACAGCTTGAGTAGCGTAGTACATCCAATAAAGATAAAATCCCGCGGGGTCATTGTGTCTGCCATGAGATTCCCATGTCAATAATTTCACGTCTTCTTTGACGATTAGATCGCCCAATCGTCTACATGCAGGGTGATCTTGCTCCCCAAGTAATTGCATACAAAGTACTCCAACAGCTCTCATTGAAGGATCTCGTTTGCCTTTATTTTGTAAGCGGTAATAGAAGCCTGTATCAGTGGCATATTTTTTCATATGAGCAATAGATTTCTCTATAGTGCTAGATAGATTTTCAACGGTACAACCGGCAACTTTTGCGGCTTTTAAAGCCTGCCAATTCCAACAAGCATTAGAAAAATTTGAATCACCACTTTTCGCATAGCCATACATGTAAGAACCATTTTCATGTTGATTGTCACAAATGAATTTTATCGTTTTATTCATTGGATTTTGGAGGGCATAGTTATTTGTCATTGCATACGCTTCTGATAGAGCATAAGCTACTAAAGCATGTTCATAAACATTTCTTTCTTTGCTTTTTCCAAGTGGAAAACGTCCTGAATTACCCCATTCAGAAAGTTGTGCAATACCTTTTGTTACTACACTACCATATCGTTTTGATTTACCAGTTTCTCCGTGAGCTAAATAAGTTAGAATAGCTAAGCTCGTCATAGCCTCTGGGTGTCCGTGTCCCCAAGTACCGTCAGGGTTTTGATTTTTAGCCAACCAATCGAGAGCTTTGCCAAGAGACTGTTGAGCGGTACTTGAACCACCATATTTACGAATAGCAACAGCTTTAGCATTTGGTGATCTAGAAGAAAACATTTTAGCTGAAGTGAGAGGTGAAGTAGAAGGTTTAATATCTGAAATTATTTCCATGTCGTCCATTACATCAGCTGCAGGTGGTTCGTCTGTTATCTCTTCTACTTCTGTGGCAATATCTTCTGTGACATCGACTGACTCAGAAATTTCAGGGTTAATGGTTTCTGATTCGGTTTCAAGTTCTGGTTCGGGTGGAGGTGGAGGTGGAGGAGGTGGAGGAGGTGGTTCTTCGATGATTTCTTCAACCTTTTGAGTAATTTCAACATTAGCATTAGCTGTTTTAATTTCTCCTTTAAAGAGACTTGCGATTAAAATTAAAATTACATGCAAACAAGTTGAAATAATAGGTCCAGTTAGGGTGTCCTTGAGTTTTTGCTTTTTGTAGTCTTCTTGTATTTTAATTAAGTCCTCTTGTGTGAGGACTCCAAAATTGTCTTCTTCAATCATATTTATTATTCCAAATCAGGAGTTCATAGCTTAGTTTAAAAATCTTAAGTTGTTTATATATAATGATATATGTACATTGTGGGGTTTTATTTGAGTTAACTATGAAATAATCTTTAAATTTGACTAATTTGTACTAAAATGATTTTACCTTCCTCTTTTTATTCCAGTGCGCTGAGCCCATTGGTCCCAGTTTGAGATCATTTTTTTTAACTTTTCGGGGTGTTGGTCAGCTATATCATTTAACTCACTTCGATCTTCGGAAATATTGAAGAGTTGCCATTTTTTTTCATAGACAATTTTCCAGTCGCCCTGACGCATCGCACGGGTTTTTCCGTAAGCGAAGAATAGCGGTTTTTCTCGCACATAGTTTTGGCCCTCAAAAATACTCAGAATGTTTTCGCCGTCCAGTTGGCGTTTGTCTGAGGGGATGTCTTTAACTGGATCTAGTCCTGCTAACGCCATACATGTGGGTTGGAGATCAATGACATGGGCAATTGAGTCAGTCCAAGAATTTGCTTTTATTTTAGCGGGCCAACGAACGACACATGGAGTGCAAATGCCGCCTTCGTGCATGTTAACTTTATATCTTTTGAAAGGAGTATTTTGAGCATTTGCCCAGCTTGGGCCACATGCGGTATAAAACTCCTTTGGCCCGGGGATGTGGGATATATTATTGTCGCCACCAGGCATCTCTGCGCATCCACCATTATCGGAGATAAAGAGGACGAGTGTATTTTCGCTGACACCAGTTTGATCAAGAGTTTTTAGGATTCTACCGATGTTTTGATCCATGGAATCGACCATAGCAGCGTAGACTTCCATGAGGCTTTGATCCCAGTCTTTATTTTTACGAGAATCCCAGCTTTGCATTCTTGGGTCTTCTGGAGTGAGTTTAACCGATGCAGAAATTACTCCCATTTCGATCATTCTTTGGTAACGTTCATTTCTTAGCACATGCCAGCCTTCCTTATATCGGCCTTTATATTTTGCAATATCCTCTGCTTTGGCGTGGAGTGGGTAATGCGGAGCAGTGTAAGTGATGTGCCCAAAAAAAGGTTTGTTTTCAGAAGTCGCTTTTTTGATTTGCTCAATGGCATGATCCGTGAAGGCATCCGTTGCGTAGTAATCATCCGGGAAACTTCTAATGAGTTTATCATTGTGACCAAAAACTCGAGTTTTTCCACCCTTGAATTTAGGGTCTGGCTGAACGGGGTTAAAGAAGTTTGAGCAGCCATCCATGAGTCCGTAGAATTCCTGAAATCCGCGATCGATAGGGCGATGACCTTTACGAGAGCCTAAATGCCATTTGCCGCTTAAAAAAGTATAGTATCCTGCTTTGTTCATGGCATCAGCAATGGTGAACATGCTACTGTCCAACATTTCGATTTTTCCATTATCTCTTTGGGGGTAGAGGCCAGTCACCAAAGAGGCGCGTGTTGTCATACATTTTGAATTGTTATAAAATTGGCGGAAACGCATCCCTTCATTTGCCAGACGATCAATATTAGGAGTTTGTATTTCGCTGCCAAAACAACCGATATCGGAATAGCCCATATCATCGGCCATGATTAGCAGGATGTTTGGCTTGTTGTTTGCGTTTATCGCAAAGCATAAGAAGAAACAGAAACTTAAAATAGAAGTATTAAAATTTAATGGATGAGCTAAAATTTTTTTCATTGCATTAATTCCTCAATTTTGGGTAGAATTGCTTCATCCCACTTTGGGTACATGCTTTCATTTGGGTGTAGAAAGTCTCGCATTACATTTTTATGAAGAACTCTATCTTGATCTAAAAATATCTTGTTGATATTCATGTAGAAAATATGTTTATCATCTGCGTAGGTTTTTATGATTTCATTTGTTCCCATAGTTAACTTTCGAAGCTCGTCATTGTCATTTTTCCCTCTTGGGAATATGGCTAGCATCAAGATTTTAGTTTCTGGGAGCTTTATACGCAGTTCCTGTAAAATCGCCTTTATGCCCAAGGCCGTGTCCTGCGATTTTTCTTTGCGATGACCTGCATTATTAGTACCTATCATCATAACGAGTACTTTTGGATTAATTCCGTCAACTTCACCGTTGTCAAGACGCCATAACACATTCTCGGTACGATCACCACTGTAACCTAGGTTTAGAGCCTTGTACTTCGCAAAATACTTGTCCCATTCAGATTTATATTTATCCCAAGCATGAGTGATGGAATCACCGAGAAAGACTAGTTTTACATCACCTAGCGCGGCTTTTTCAGAGAGTTTTAATTTATGTCGCTTCATCCACCAACGAGCTTCCCGTTTTTTTCTTTTTTCGGGAGTTGTTGAGCGAATGGTGTTTTTTACAGACTCAATTAATTCGGCGCCTCTACTGGTCGCTGAGGTTAATAAAGTGAAAACTATGATGATGAATATTGAACGAGTCATTATAACTTCTCTAAGAATTGATGTTTTTATTATTAGACCGATTTGGGATATTGATGTTACAAGGACTTCGAGCAAAAAGTGTAGTAAACCAATAAATTTGCTTATATGCTGAAATTCATTTAAATGATATGCGCGCCAGTTCGTGTTATGGCTTTACAGATGCTATCTGAAATTAAATGAGTTAATTACTTCTTCCAGATTTTTTAAATTGATCGAGCTTGGCTTTCAATTCTTTGACGACTTCGGGGTGTTTTAGGTAGAGGTTTTCCAGTTCTTGCGGGTCTTTCTCTAGGTTATAGAGCTGTACGGGAGCTTTGGAATCGAATTTTTCTGGAAGAAGGTGTTTGAGCCTTTTGCCGTTGTAGTTATTCCCTCCTGAACTCGGGTGATCGAGGTATTTCCAAGGTCCTTTGCGAATAGCTAGGTTTAAAGAAATGGTTTGAGTTAGTAAGTATGGGCGGATATTAGTTTTTTCATTGAGCAGGACTGGTAAGATATTGTAACTATCTTCGGCACTGTTTTGCAGGAGTTTATAATCCACGAGAGCGGCAGAGCTTGCCATGATATCACATAGCGAGACAAGCTCATTGCTGACAGAAGGTTTTATTTTATTTGGCCATGAAATAATGAGCGGAGTTCTGTGACCACCTTCCCATTGATCTCTTTTAAGCCCACGCCAAGGATAAGAGCCATCGTGATTATAGGTTTTTATCATATTTAAAGCAGTGGGAACTTCTACGCCGTTATCGCTGCAAAAAATAATTATTGTGTTCTCTAGAGCATTAAGTTCCTCTAAGGTCTTCATGAGTTCGCCAACGATATGATCCATTTGGAAAATAAAATCACCGTGTGGTCCTAATTTAGTCTTCCCATGGAATTGTTTCGCGGGGAACGAGGGTAGGTGAACGGCTTGCATGGAGTGAAAGAGAAAAAATGGTTGACTGTTTTTCTTTTGAATATGCTGGCGAATATAGTCCTGACTTTTTTTGAGAAAGACCATGTCGGCTTCTTCGTGATCAAAGTTATCGGCAATCATGCCAATGCGACAATCATGACTGTAAGCATGTTTTGGGAGCTTAGAGCGATCAAGAATTTTTGTTGGAGGTATAGGTATACGATCATTTTCAATATAGGCGTATAGAAAGTCAGTTGTGGGACAACTTACCGTGCCATAAAAGTAATCGAAGCCACGATTGACGGGGCCATCGGGTATGGGGCGTGAGTAATCAATTTGCTGAATACCCTTAATGCGTTGGTCCGTAATGCGCGTACCATTTTTGTCAAAGAAGCTCATGCCTATGTGCCACTTGCCGACACAGGCTGTGGCATAGCCCTTTTCTTTAAGCATTTGGGGTAGGGTCAGACGTGATTCTTCGATTAGGCATGGCCCACCTGCACCCGTAAATACGCCTTTCATACCTGTACGGAACTGCATTCTCCCAGTTAATAAGCTATATCGACTTGGGGTACAAACGGTCGAGGGACTGTGAGCATCTGTGAAACGCATACCTGACTCAGCCAACTTGTTTAGATGAGGAGTAGGGATCTGTGAGTTTTTGTTGTAGCACTGAAGATCACCATACCCGAGGTCATCAGTTAAAATCAGTAATATATTGGGCTTCTTGCTATCTTTAGCCACAAGGCTATTTCCTGCAATAAACAAAAGACCAATCGCGAAAAGAATTTTTTTAATTGAATGAATCATTGTTTTCCTTTAATTATTTACGAGGTCAGCTTCTTTTAGACGAGTATTAAGCTCCCGATCAAGTTTACTGATGGTTTGTTTATGTTCGGGATTTTGGATGAGATTGACTAACTGTTTGGGATCTTTATTCATGTTGTAAAGTTCTGCAGCACCATTTTGGTAGCGAATATAACTAAAGTCTTCAGTTCTGATAGAGTAGCCTTTTTTGCCTGGCATAAGCGATAAAGCAGAATTCCGAAAGTCTTCAGTTTTATTTTTCAAGAAGGGCAAAAAGCTTTTTCCTTGTACGGTTTTTGGTTTGTAAACCCCTAAAAGTTCAGTAAGACTTGGGTAGATATCAACTAATTCAGTGACTTCATTTATACGTCGAGGAGCTAGACCTGGTATGTAGGCAATAAGAGGAACTCGAGTGACTTCTTCATGTAAATTATTTTTTTGCCAAAAGCCATGTTCCCCTAAATGGTAACCATGGTCACTCAAAAAAATGATGGCGGTATTACTTTTTAGTCCAAGTCTATCAACTTCGTCTAAAATACGTCCAATTTGGCGGTCCATAAATTCGACGGTTGCGTAATAAGCTGACCACATGCGTTTTTGATTGTCTGGATATTTACCAATTGAGTTATTTGAGTTAGTTATTCGCGGGTGACCTGCTGCCGGTATACCTAAAGAAGTTGGATTCCTTAGTTCTGGTAAGTCTATCTTTTCCCAAGGGTAGTTTTGGAAGAATTCTTTAGGGGCGACATTTGGGTAATGGGGACGAACTAAACCGGTAGCAATGAAGAAAGGCTCATTTTTACGCTGATTTAGCAGCTCAATAGTTTTCTCGGCGCTTTTAACGTCTGGTTGATCAGATCCATCACCTTCTGAAATAACACTTACAAACATGCGATTTTTCATTCCAGAACTTTCGCGGTTTTTAAGACTTTTGGTAAAAATATTTTTATTTAGACAAGCATAGTCACCGGGAGTGTGAGATTCGGCTCCCTTGGAGTTAAACTTTTCAGTCCATGAAGACGGGATATCTTGACCATCAATACCATGAATAATATCATAGGGAACACGCATGTGATAAATTTTCCCAACTCTAACAGTATACCAACCATTATTCTTGAGGTGCTCGGGGAGGTTGATGCCTTCTGAACCAAGATAGCGGCTATGCATTAAAGATGTACGAGATGGACCGCAAGATAGACCTTGGCAATAAGCGCGATCAAAGACAATGCTTTGGCTAGCCAGTTTATCTAAATTTGGAGTTTGGCAGATTTTGTCCCCATAGCAAGCTAATACACTGGCTTTTAAGTCATCTGCAATAATGAATAAAACATTTTTGATTTTATTCGGTTGTGCGGCATAGCTACTCTCAATGGCGAAGGCAAAAGAAATAATTATAAGTAATTTGACTGTGAAATTCATTTTGATTTAATTTTTTATGATTAGTCTAGGATTTGGTCCCAGTTATTTTCAATGATTTTTTGTATTTCTGGATATTTTTTATCCTCCTCATTAAGATCTTTACGAATTTCCAATAACTGTGTTTTAAGTCTTTTGATTATCTCTTTATATTCTGGGTTCTTATATTCGTTTTTCATTTCTTTGGGGTCTTTGTCTAGATCATAAAACTCCCATGAAATTGGCGTGGGCTTGCCTCCACGACGTCCATATTTCCTGCCGTAGAAAAAAATCAGCTTATGAGACTCAGATCGAATTCCAAAGTGTGCTGGTACGGCCAGTTTATGAGCCATGTGCATCCAGTAACGGTAATAAGTCACGGTCCTCCATTCATCGGGCTTTTGTTGATTTGATAAAGCTTTATAAAAACTTTTGCCCTGCATGTAATTTGGAGTTTTTTTCAAGCCAGCGATTTCCAACAAAGTCGGAGCGAAATCAGTATTATTAATTAAGCAATTATTTTTAAAATTGTTTTTAATCATGCCGGGCGCATAAACGATAAAGGGCATGCCCATGGCTTCTTCGTACATCCAGCGTTTATCGATGAGATTGTGTTCGCCAAGGAAAAATCCCTGATCACTGGTGTAAATAATGATGGTATTATCAAGCTGATTAGAATCTTTTAAATACGAAAGTAAGCGGGCGATATTGTCATCTATGCCTTTTACGCAGCGCAAATAAGCCTTTAAATACTTTTGGTAAGATAACCTTGTGTATTCAGGCTCAGGGATGTCATCACTTACACCTAATTTTTGTGGTAGCTGCCAAGGATTATGATTTTTACTTAGACCTGAACCAAGGTCCTTACTGCCAGCTGAGCCCGCAGGCACCGAAAATAAACTTTCCGGTTCGGGGATATGTACATCCTCGAGATAAGATTCATATCTTTTGGCGTATTCAAACATATCATGGGGAGCTTTGAAATGATGCATGAGAAAAAAGGGCTTTGATTTATCACGCTCATTTTTAAGCCAATGAAGGCTGATGTCGGTTATGGCATCACTAGAATGTTGATCTTTTTTTGTGATGGTATTTTTAGGCCATGGTTTTGAACCACGGATATTAAAAATGGGGTTGTGATACAGGCCTTGTCCAGGTAAGACGCAGTAATAATCAAAGGTGGCGGGCTCTTTTTTGAGGTGCCATTTGCCGATCATGGCTGTTTCATATCCGGCTTTTTTCATTTCTTTAGGTAAGAATTGTTTGTCAGGGCCAATACTTCCATTTAGATCTAAAACGCCATTAGTCTGTGAGTATTGTCCGGTAATTATGCTCGCTCGACTGGGGGTGCAAATGGCGTTGCTACAAAAGACATTATCAAATTGAATGCCTTGGGAGGCTAGCCTATCAATTGTGGGGGTAGGGTTAAGTTTACTGAGGCGACTCCCGTAACAGCCAATTGCCTGTTTGGTGTGATCATCCGCCATGATAAAAAGAATATTTGGCTTAGAATTACCAGATGGTTGAGATTCAGCAGTACCTGAGTAAGACAAGTAAAAGCATAAATATAAAAATGGGATTAGTGTTTTCATCGTTATCGAAGCTGTGTTTTCGTTTGATTTGGTTGTTGATGGTTAGCATTGGTTTTTTAAACTCTGTAAATGCTAGACAACTTGAAAACTATGCTGCTACATGAAAGTACTAATTTTTCAATAACTGTATTGAATGGTTATATTTCAGCTTAGGTTTTTTTGAGTTTAGTTGTAGCAACTATTAAGGCCCACTTGAGTTGATGATGAAAAAGTTAGAGGCGATTCACTCGAATCGCCTCATATTTATGATCAGGTTAAGATCATGATTTCAATTGTTTGTTACTCTACAAGAAGAATATCTATAATTTCATTTTCATCAAAAAGGCTATGTATGAATTCTTCAATTTCACTTGAATCGCTATAAATAATATCAAATGTGAAATCATCTATAATTGTGGATTCAAAACTATCCCCGTAAGTACAGCCGAATAGGTAAGAACCTTCAGCAGTCACTATTTCAAGGATGAAATTAGAACCATTCAATACAAGAAGTGTTGAATTAAGATCCTCGTAAATAGAATTAGTACCAGTAAGAATACTTGATGAGCCATAGCTTTGAGAGCTTGAATCATCACTGCTGTTTTCATTTGAAACGATAGAGTTTTCGTCAACAGATGATTCTGTACTTATTATATTCATAGGGCTTTCAGGCGGGCCGATGCCATCTGGTGTATATGAACTAATGTTAGAAACAATGATTTTATCAAGTCTGGTGCCATCTTCTCGCTGCCAAATACGAATGGTGTGAATTCCTGAACTTGGAACTTCAACAGTGACTCTGGCAGCGGCGGCTTCACCGACCCAGGTCCATGTTGCCGATTTGTTTGTAAATCCGGCCCCTCCGTATGTCGTTGGAGACTCCAGTCCGGCATGTAATGAGTCATCCTTGCCATTTGCACCGTACATTCTGACCCATATGTAGTGTGTCCCTGTAGAAGTCTGCTGGATTTACTTGGGGAGGAAGAGCTGATACTTTTTAAATTCGCTATCATTTAGAAGCTCTTTGATTTTATTATCTCGGGCAGTTTTTTCTGCGTTCATGTCGATGTTCTCCTGAGCTGCAACTTTATCGAATATATTCATGTGGTGATCAAATAAAACCTCATAGACTTCTAATGATTTTTCATCATCAAGGCCCATGAGAAATGGTGTGTATTTCTTCAAAACATTTTTTTCAATAGATTGACTGACTTTTCTCAACTCGTCAATATTTTCATTGTGAACTTTAGTTTGTTCACTAATGTCAACAGCCTCTATTCTTGGAGTGCTGATTTCACCTCTTATTTTTACTCTTGGCTTTTTTTCTTCAAGACGAGCTTCAGCTTCTATGATTGAAGGTGTTTCTTTAAGTGCTTTGCTCATTCTTAAAGCTGGTTTTTCTTTTTCTTTCAAGTCTTTTTTGTTCGTTTTAATTTCTTTTATTTGAGGCTCAATTTCTTCGTGTTGATTATTGTGATTTGAAATAAAAAAAGCAGCTAATGCAGCAATTACACATAAGGCGATACCAATAGACTTGGTCATGCTTGAATTTCCTGCACACTTGAATCATCATCCAAGTTATCGTAGTCATTAAAGATGTGACAAAGGTTGACCAAGGAGAGCCACATGGGCAGATAAATTGAAAGTGCAATACAAGTAATAAAATATAAACTAGAGTACAAATAATGAGCCAGGTACTGTGAAATTACAAAGGCCAAAATATTACTCAAGCTAGCAAAAAGATACAATCTTAATAGGTGAATTATTACTTGTCGTTTGAAAAAATAAATAGACGAAAAAATCATGGCTATAACAAAAGCAATAAAAATAATAGTTTGACTAAAGAAATAATAATAGCCAAATTGCTTTACAAGTTCGGGTTGAATCATGTCTTTTAGGCCCGCAAGTAAAATAATAATCATGACAAAGCTCAAAACTGGGTAAAATAATGAGTCTTTTTTATTCAATGTGAGCCACCTTAAAGTTAGCAAAAAAGCCATCATAACAAGTCCCGTGACCCAGGTTTTTGTTTGTGGGTCAACAAGAAGATTAGACATATGATTTTTGGGGCTGAATTGTAAGCTAAAATAAAAAATTATTGAGCCAAACAAAAGGACTAAGCCATGTGTAAAGGTAATTTTTTTTATGCAAATAAGTTTTTGTTTTTCGTCTAAGTTGAGCCGACTGCAATGATTAAATTTTTTCAAAAGGCTATGCTGAGAAAACTGAATCATGAGATACAGACAAGCAATTAAGATAAAAACAATCATGAGATAGCCTTTTTCCTATACCTAAGTGTTTTATCCCAGCTCAAAGATTTTTTAAGTCCCAGCTTTTCAATAGGCAACAAAAGAAGGGCATGAGTGGAAGCTAGCATACTAATTGTAGACGATACAAAAATATAGGGAATGTAGCGAATACAATGAGGTTGCCGATCTTTGATGCAAGCGGCAAACATTTGAAAGAAAGGACTGAAATTGCCAAATCCACAAAACAATAAAAATAAAGTAATGAGGGAAGCTGACATATTCACGCTTATATTACCAAATAAAAAAGCTACAATGGATAAAACCAGTAATGCCGCTGGAGCTGCATAAATAGTCAGCAACAGGAGCGCGTCCAGTTTTCTCAACAGATTTTTATCCGTATGCATGAGTGTTGGAATAAAGTGTTTAATCATACAGTCATTGTGACCATAAGCCCAGCGACGCACTTGCTTGTACCTAGCCTGCCAGGTTTCTGGTGTTTCTTCATAACAGGCGGCGGCATTGAGATATTTGATTTTGTAGCCATTGAGATAAAGCTTGTAGGTCAAGTCAGTATCTTCTGTGAGGGTTCGAGTGTCCCATCCCCCTACGTCTTCTAATGCACTCAATCGAATACCTCCAGTAGTACCACCAAATTGCGGTAGCAGATCAAAATGATTTCTTACATTTTGGTCGATTGCATAACCTGAGCGTCTTTCCAAATCAATGAGTTTCGTCATAATATTGGCATTGGCGTTGTAGGTAACAACTCGCCCCATCGTGGCGCCAACCTCAGGATCTTTGAAAGGATTTATGAGGCGTTTAATCAAATCTGCTTGAGGAAGGTAATCAGCATCAAAGATCACAATGATTTCTGACTTCAGGGTCGCAATAATCTCTTTCATGGCTGCAGCTTTACCCGGCTCGGCGCTCATGGGGCGGTGGTGAGCTCGAATATGACTTTTGGGGTTTTTGCGTAAGAAATTATCGATTAAATCTTTGGTACCATCACTGGAGCGATCATTGAGAATAATTACCTCCAATTGGTCTTTTTTATAATCTAGTTTATTCATACATTCTAGGCAACCTTCGATAACAGCCTCTTCATTATGTGCCGGAACAAGAACGGAAACCTTTGGGTTGTACTCCTCATCAATTTCCAATCCCTCATCAATGTTTTTTTCATTATTTGAGAGAGTATAAAAAGTCATGAATAAGGACCTAAGTAAAATGAGCCCCACTAGAATATAGATAAAAAAGAATATCATTTCAAAACAACCATGTAGCGCTTATCAAGATTGAATGGGAGTGATAGGACTCCACATCTGTATATGCATACTCAACGCCAAGCTCCAGGTCTTTTTTAAGGAACTTTCCTGCTTCTAAACTAAAGCCCCAGATATCTTGCTTCACCTCGGTGATTTTATCCACTACAGAGATGTAATTTGATTTGCCAATAAGAAATTCACCACCTAAACGCCAATCATGTATCTTGCCATAGCTATAATGCGCACTTGCGCTGTAGCCAGTTTTACTGTCTTGATCAAGGTATTCGGGTGTGATATTAATTTGCCCCACAGAGAAGTATTCGTGCTGAGCAGTGAAATACTGGACAAGATCCATACTCAAAAGCGAGATGGACTGATTATTACGAAAACGTTTATTGCGGTATGTGGCCCTGTAGACACGACTTACTTTATCGTCATAAACGATTCCAGTCGCCCAGTTATGCTTGGGGATGTCATTACCTTCACTTCCTAAAAATAAATCACCATAGAGGCTCCAATGACCATCAATTTTGTATTCCGCAAAAGCTCCACCGCCAATGGCCTGATCATAGAAATCTGTGTAAAATACTTCAGCTCCCAGTTTCCACTGCTCGCCAAGACTCATTCGAGCTAAAACACTGTAATTATTGACATCATCCAAGCCGTCACTTAAGTCAACATAGTTATAGCCTAACCGAATTGATTCTAGGCTTAGTTCAGGGCCTTTTTCTATTGAGTAATAACGTTCCCCATCATACTTAAATTTTTTACCGTTTTGCTGGGCATTGAGGGCTGTTGCCATACTCATAAGGGTCAGCCCAATTAATAATTTCTTGCTAAACATTTGCTACCTCTTTTCTTTTGGCTAAAATTATATCTAAAATTCGTTTGCTGGCAGTTCCATCGCCATAGGGATTGTGAGCTCGGCTCATTTTTTCATAGAGTTTGGAGTCATCAATCAGCTGCTGAGTTTCCTTAACTAAAGCGTCGACTTCAGTACCCACAAGTTTAACCGTTCCGGCCTTTACAGCCTCAGGTCTCTCGGTTGTATCGCGCATCACTAGAACGGGCTTACCTAGACTTGGAGCCTCCTCCTGAATCCCACCTGAGTCGCTCATGATTAGCAAACAATTATCCATGAGGTAGATAAAGGGTTCGTAATCCTGAGGTGCAATCAGATGTATATTGGATACGCCCGTGAGCAGCTGTTCTACTGGTTTTTTTACATTGGGATTGAGATGTACTGGGTAGACAAAATCAATATTGGGATTGCGCTTGGCAAGATCTTTAAGTGCCAGACATATATTTTCAAAACCCTGACCAAAATTCTCTCTCCTATGACCTGTAACTAAAATGAATTTCCTAGCTGTATCAAGGTCATACCCAGATTTGTAAATAGCTTGATGACAGCCCTGGTTCAGTTCGAGGTCATTGCGTATTTTCTCTACTTTGAATAGTAGGGCATCGATAACCGTGTTACCCGTGACATAAATCTTTTCACGATCCACACCTTCTTTCATCAAGTTCATGGCAGCTTCTTCGGTGGGAGCGAAATGATAGCTGGCAATTCTACCCGTTAATTGGCGGTTAATTTCTTCAGGCCAGGGGCTGTAGATATTATGAGTCCGCAAGCCAGCCTCAACATGACCAACGGGGATTTGCTCGTAATACGCAGCTAAAGATGCCGCCATTGTGGTTGTAGTATCACCATGGACTAAAACTAAATCAGGTTTGAAGTCATGAAGAACTGGCTTGAGTTCCATCACAACATCAGAAGTAATGCTATTTAAATTTTGACCCGCACGCATGAGGTCTAAATCATAATCTGCTTTTAAACCGAAGGAAGTCATTACTTGATCGAGCATTTCACGATGCTGAGCCGTGACACAGATTTTTACTTTCAGGTGCGCAGATTTTTTTAGTTCCAGTGCCAAGGGAGCCATTTTTATTGCTTCAGGACGAGTCCCGAATACCAGTAATATTTTTCTCATTTTATCTCCTTGTTTCCATCTTGTGTAAACAGATGCTTGATCCTCAAATTGCAGTAAAAAGCGCAGGGGGATCCTAGGCTGTCGAGAATTCATTCTCGACAGTCCCGTAAGTTTACAGTTTTTAATACTTAGGGGGTGTTTAGGTCACTTTGTGATGAGTTCCACTCACCTAAGTCCGCATTGTAAGTCCAAATTCTAACTCGAATATCATTAACTAGCGTACCGGTGATATCAAAAACACCTGAATCCACATTCCAGTCGAAATAGGAGCCATCGATAAAGGCTCCGTCTGAGATCCTTTCTAGCTCAATGTAGTACCAACCCAAGTAGTTACTTTGATTCCAGTTGAGAGTTAAACTCGTACCGTCAAGACCATGGGAAGCATAAGTCGCGGCCTGATTTTCACTTGTGGCCAGGTCCTTAATATCCTGATTCCATTGCCCAAGATTCATATCATAGGACCAAATGTGAACTTCATAGTAATCCAGCGGCTGACTCACTGCACCCACGAGTGCTTCAGCACTTGTTCGAGCAAAATAATCACTCCATTCAACATCCTGAGTAAATTTATTCACTAGCTGAATGTAGTACCAGCCATCATAGGTACTTCTGTTCCATTCGATACGTAGCTCAGAGGCATCGCCACTATAGGAAGTGAACGAGGCATTTGCCGGAGTAAAATTAGGATCGGTAATTACCGAGTCCTCGATATGCCATTCGCCATTGGCATAAGTCCACAGGCGCACATAGACATTTTCATAGCCACTGAGATTAAGATCTACAGTCGTAACATCGGAATCAAGGTACATGCCATAGAGATCATCCATGCCTACAGATGTACCAACGGCTAAATAGTAGTAGGCCGTATTGTCCAGAGCAGTCCAGCTCAGGGTATGAGAACTCGGATTCGACATCGTTAAAGATGAAAGCTGTAATTGCTTTGATTCGTAGAGAGCTGTGACAGTGAGGTCGGAACTTACATTTGTGACAGGTTGATCCCATCCGGTAAATGTTTTACCTTCTATTACCATCGGTTCTGGAATTTGAGAGCTTATATCAGAACCTGATACAATGTTGTTTACAAGAACTTCTGATCCGTCTCCCGTTATAAAGGTGACTGTGTACGTTTCGACGCCTACAGGAGTAACGCTGATCGAAATCGTTGCGGGTTCACTGTCAACTGTCCCATCATTAACTTTGAAAGTGAAACTATCGTTGCCACTGAAATCAGGATTAGGAGTGTAAAGTAGATTTGGAGCTGTTCCGGATATAGTACCGTTTGATGGTGTTCCAACTTCAACAAAGGTAAGATCATCCTCATCAGCATCTGTTCCAGCCAGTGTGATATTCAGAGGGATATTTTCTTCTGTAGTTAAGCTTTGTGCTATCGTAATAGGCGCTGTATTGCCATCAGGATTTTCAGCTACCACGCTACCGATCAAGTTCAAATTATTAAACTCCATGGACCCGTTAGTCATCAAAGGGTAGTACCTAAAGGTGATGGAACTAATTTCCTGGTACTGGGCTGTGGTCAAATCAATGCTGCGACTAACTGGGATGTCGCGTGTTCCTGATTCATTGTCGATATCGAGCAAGAGATCTGTTATTGTAGGAGTAGATCCAACCGCAGCATAGATTTCAAAACCACGTGTTCCAGATGAACCACCTCTGGCGGAATCAAAATTGAGGTTGTTAAGATTTAAGACATAGCCAGGATCTGCTGAGATTTGGAATTCAATATAATCTGAGCCATAGTCGATGGATGTCTTACTTGCAGCCAATTTGGTTTTGAAATGATTGCCTGCCGTGTAAGAACCACCGACAACAAATGAATTTAAGCCATTAGTCGCATCATTTAAATCGCTGCCATCCGGTCCACTTACACCGTTGGTTAAAGTGACAGTTGTATTTGCATCTCCAATGTTGTTACCAGCACTGCTATTACCTGCGATTCCCCACAAAATGTAAGTGTTTACTTGAGATTCGCTAACTGTTATGTTAAGAATGGCCGTGTCAGTGCCACCATTTCCATCATCTACCTTAATATTAAAGGAGTTAGGACCGAGGTTCGACTGTCCCGGAGTACCAGATAGGGAACCATTCGCATAGATAGTTAACCAGTTCGGACCACTTACTTTCGAATATGTGAGTATATCATTGTCAGGGTCTGTAGCATTTGCCACGTTGCCGCTGTAAGCTGAATTTACTATGGCATTTGCTTCAGTAATTGTTTCAGAACCAAAACTTGGTGCTTGATTAGATTCAGAGTATGGAGGAATATCTAAGCCGTTATCATTTTGAAAGTATTCAATATATGTATCTTTGAAATCAGTAGCATCAATAAGGTGCTTGCTGAGCTTTGTTTGAACATCCCCGAAGCGGCGGAAGTCAATTTTTTCGCTTAGGGAGTCCCATGTTGTTTGCATGTTGTTGATATGCTGGACGCCATGGTTAAATTTATAGCAAAGTTCCTCCCACATTGATCTACCTGAATCCATTGTGTGATCCCAAGAAACTTTATGAAACCAAAGTAGGTATTTTTCTGGACAATCATTCAGCGAGTTAAAAAGGACTTCTACTTCTGTTGAATATTGGCCCACAGCATTTGATCCGGAGGTCGTGCGATCATAACCTAAGCCAGAGCTGTCAGAAAACCAGTATTTTCCATCTCTCTTGCTTGGTTGTGGATAATAATGTGAAGGTGTGAAATCACTTCCACTCACAGTAAAAGCCAGTCCCAATGGAGTCATATAATTCACAGCAGCTTCCCAAGAGGGTAGCATCATGGATGATAAGTCGGTACGAACATCCGAGTCGTTACTCCAGGTCATACGAATCCATTCATCAGCAATGCCTTCAGAGCTCAGTTGGTGATCCCATGCTAAACGACCATAGGCATACCAGTTAGCCTGTGCGAAATGATGTCCACACCAGTTTGTGTCGGAGCCTATATTAGCTACGCCTGCAATCATACTAAGTTCGCGGGAATCTAAGGTGCCATCGACAATCTTGGCGACTGTGGAATTTGCTCCATTGGCATACGTATCGAAGTCGAGTACTTCTTTCCACATTGGTGCATTGTAAACCAAATGTGTGGAGTGCCCTAAGTACTCTTGAGTAATTTGGAACTCCATTCCCATAGTTGTATTTGGCATAGAACCAAATAAGGGATGGATTGGTTCGCGTGGTTGAAAATCAAAGGGACCATTTTTAGCTTGTAAAATGACATTATCTCTGAATTCACTATCTAGGGGTGTGAATTGTATGTAAGGGCGTTTTACTCGGTCATCATCTAGAGATTTATCATGAACAAATGTACGCCAAATAAGTAAGCCACCATAAACATCGAGAGCATCCGCAATGGGGTTTGCACCCTCGGCATGATTTAGTCCATAATTTGTGCTTGGCCCGGGTTGTCCCTCTGAGTCAACTTTCATTAGGAATCCACCAAAATCAGGGATGTAAGTGTTGTAGATTTCTGCCACTTTATTATTCCACCAAGTTTGAACCTCAGGTAAAGTAGTATTTGCGCTACTAATGATTACATCCGAATCCTGATGCATTGGCGCATCATATCGGGCCGTTAGATAGACTTTTATTCCATATGGACGAAAAACATCAGCTAAGACTGCGACCTTCTCTAAATATTCCGCGGACAAAATGAGTGGTTGGGCATTTACATTATTGACAACCACGCCGTTAATACCAATTGAGGCATTTGCACGAGCATAATCTGTGTAACGAGGGTCTACAACTGTTGGAAGGTCATCCCATTTCCAAATAGATTCACCAGCATATCCACGTTCTACGAGATTTTGATTGTTGTCTTTGTCCCAATCCCAATGATTGAGCATGCGATGCTTAATTTTGGGGCTATCAGAAATATTTAAACTATTTAAAGCTTGGTTAGTTTGCATTAAACGCAAGAAGTTAAAGGTACCATAAAGTGTGCCAATTTCACCATTTGATGCGATTACAGTAACAGCCTTTCCATTGATAGTAGTAGATTTTATTAAGAATCCCTCTTCACCAACTGCATCTAGTTCTGTCCCCCAACCCAAAGTAGCCACAATCTCCGAAGATGTTGGTGTTCCTACAAGCACAGCACCATCTTGAGTGATTGATGCTGAGTCTGTTACGTCTTTATCTAAAAGTCCGTCCAGTCCATTATTTAACTCCGTTCTGATTGCCGTAAAGGTTTCTGAGTTCCCATCAACTACGATTTCTGAAGCAAATGAACGGTAGGTAGCGAGTAAATCGGCATCATCTATGGCGGGATAACGCAACCACAGGTCATAGCCTGTTTCGACGGGGGTATCAGATGGAAAAACGCTGCCGATTAACTTCAGATTGTTAAACTCAACGGAACCATTGGTGACTGATGGATAGTATCTGAATGTTATGGAATAAACTTCGTCATATTGGGAGGCTGACAAATCGACACTGCGATTAGAAGGTGTTGTTCTGGTGCCTGATTCATTATCAATATTGAGTAATAAATCTGTTATTGTAGGAGATCCTTGAGTCTTACCATAGATCTTAAAGCCTCGAGTGCCAGAGTCGCCTCCTCTTGCGGAATCGAAATCCAAGCTAGAAAGATTTAGAGCATAACCGGATTCAGCTGTGATCGTGAATTCAACGTAGTCTTTATTGTAATCAAAAGATGTATATGTATCGCCAGATGTTTTAAGTTTAAAATGATCACCTGCTGTGTACTGACCACCAACAACGAAGGAATCTAAGCCATTTGCGCCATCATTAAAATCACTACCATCAGGTCCTGATACACCTTCGGCTATTGTAACAGTAGTGCTACTGTCTGTAACATCACCAGATCCATTGCCGGCGATGCTCCATAAGATGGTGTCACTGGGCGACGCTTGGGCATAGGAGCGATTAGTCATACCTGCGGTAATTATGCATAGACTAATAAGTGTCGTTAATAATTTCATATAAATCAATCCTTGTTTATTGAGCTTTAGGTCTCATTCAAATGATAAAAGCTAAAATCAAAAGATGGGTAGGACCTTAAAAAAGTGCTCAAATAGCTTTGAGATATGATCCTTAAGCATAAAAAGCATGCTTTTATTTATAAGAAAGAGTGCTGATTCTCAGCGTTAATGAGAATATCAAGAAGACGCCTTAATGTGTGATGATTAATTGTAGACCAAGCTTATAACAGGTCATAATGACAATTGCTAAAACCTTCTCCCGACGAGAAAAAGATTTTCATATACAATCTTGATCAAAAGTACCTGCCACTGGATGCTATATTTTTTAGCGTATATGGTAATGAATTTAATCTATGGCTTGTAGTGAATTTACTAATTAACTCAAAGCTTTAAAATTTAATTATGAAACAGTGTTACTTTAATTTTCGACCATTTTCTAATTGGTAGAACTTTAAGGCATTGTCATAGAAAACCTTTTTTACTGCATCATCGCCTTTCTCTTTTAAAATATCGAAAAGTGCTTTCTTAGTTTGAGCATAGCCATTGGGAGTAAGTTTAGTCGCCGGCCAATTACTGCCGAAGACTATCCTATCGGGGCCAAATTTTTGCCAGATAATTTCAAAGTTTTTTCTGGTCTCAGACTTACTCAGGTCATTAGTGAATTTGCAGAAGACATTTGGCAGTCTTTCAAGTTCTAGGATTAAATCAGTTTTTTTACCTGAAAGTCCAATCATTATATTAAGTTCAGGCAGTTGCTTAGCGATTTCAATTAAGGTATCTGACTCAAATCGAGCATGTAAAATGTCTAGGCTCATATTGTGTTCGGCGATATATTTAAGGTCTTTGATAAGTTGTGCAGAGTAAAATTTTCTATCCTTTGGGGGATGCGTTATTCTAATGCCAACCGCACGCGGATTTTGTATCAGTTTATCAATGTCTTTTCTAAATTGTTTTGTTCCCAATGTAGAAAGATTACAAACTACACCGGCGTATAGGTCAGCTTCATTTTCAGTCACTTTTAAGTTCCAATTGGCATCACTGACCCAGTTACTGGCTTGAACGACTACTGCTTTCTTAACATTATTTTCCTTAACTATTTCTTTGTAATGCTCAGGTAAAGTCGGTACATGAAGGACCTTGTTTCTTTTAGGAGGCCACATGACTCCATCAGGTCTCGATGTATCAAAGAAATGAATGTGAGAATCAACTATCTCGATGTTTTCAACAGTCATTTCAATAGCTGATATTATTTGCTGAAAAAGTAGTAAGGATAAAGCTAATATTACTTTCATACAGAGTTCTTTGTTTAAAGCATAAATTATTTCAAGATTTAGCTAAGTTTGTAAGACACTTATCATATATATGTTTTTTCAATATATCGAGTGAATTTAGGAGATATTCAAATTAAAATATTTTGATGTGATAGATTTACTAGATTATCTCCGTTAAGTACTAATTAGTTAAGCCAAGTATTTCCGGGAGCCACATAGAAAATGCTGGTATGTATGTAGTAAGTAATAAGGCAAATACCATGGCCAAAAAGAAAGGCAACATGGGTTTGGAAACTTTACTTATACTTGTTTTTCCCACGCCGCATCCCACAAACAGACAGGATCCAACTGGAGGTGTACAAAGTCCAATACAGAGGTTGGCGATCATCATTATTCCAAAATGAACTGGGTGCATACCAATTAAGTCCGAACTAACTACGGGAAGGAAAATTGGGGTGAAAATTAGTAATGCAGGAGTCATGTCCATAAAAGTTCCCACTAAAAGGAGGGTGATATTAATGATTAATAAAATGATAATCGGATTATCTGAAACTTGCATCAGGAATTGACTGATCATTTGAGGTATGTTTTCCAAGGTCAAAATTGTGGACATAGCCGAGCTAGCGCCGATCATGAGCATGACTATTGAAGTCGTTTTTCCTGCCTGAAGAAATATCTCTGGTAAATCTTTTAATTTAACATTTTTATAAAAGATTACCGCAAGAAAAAATGAGTAGGCTACTGCTACTGCTGAAGCCTCTGTAGCGGTAAAGATACCTCCTAAAATCCCACCGATTACAATGACGATGAGCAATAAACTCATAAAAGCTTTGCGAAAAGATTGAGCGATCGTTTTAAATCCAACAAACTCTCCAGCTTTATAGCCTTTTTTTAAAGCCGTAATAATACAAACAGTCATTATACACAGACCAACAAGTAAGCCTGGAATAATACCTGCCATAAACATGGCCTCTACAGTTACACCACTAGCTACTGCATAGATAATCATAATATTACTTGGAGGGATGAGTAAGCCTGTAGTCGCTGCAGTGGAAGTTACTGCAACACTGAAATCTTTATCGTAGCCTTCTTTCTCCATTTCAGGGACCATAAAGCCACCGATTGAAGAAACTGCCGCAACAGCAGAGCCAGATAGTGCACCAAAAATCATGCAAGTAACGGTGTTGACTAAAGCAAGGCCACCAGGGAACCAAGCAATAATTGACTTTGCCAAATCGATTAGGCGTGAAGCTATTCCGCCCCTTCCCATAAGTATGCCTGATAAAATAAAAAACGGGATAGGTAGTAAGCCAATTCGACCAACACCATCGGCCATATCAAAAGCAACCTGATAATTGGGGTCTAGACCTGCGGCCAAAATAGCAAGGAAAGATGACATGGCAATTGTGATAGCAATGGGAACATTTAGTAAGAGCATTGCCACAAAGCTGACAATTAGAATGAGTAAAATTTCAATCATTTTTAACGCACTCTTTTTCAAAAAACGATTCGATACTAAAAATCAGAAAAAAGAAACCACTGATAGGAATAACACTATAAACATAGGCTTTTTGAATTTGCAGCGCCTGCATAACTTGTTGCATTTCGTAAGTGTTAATTACTAAATTTATACCACCAATAATGAGGACAAAAATAGAGAAAATTAAGACAATTAGGTTTCCTAAGCATTTAATTTTTATTTGAGTTGAAGAATCCATTTTTCCAACGAAATAATCTAAACCTAAGTGTTCATTTTTGCCGTAGGCTACGCCACTGGCAAAAAGAACCAGACAGGTTAAAAGAACTTGAGCAAGTTCATCGGTCCAACTACTTTGTCCACCGAGAAGATAACGGGATAGTACGCCCCATAGAACATCTAGAACTAAAAGTCCCATAGTAATGATTACTAAGGCGTTTAATAATTTTACTAATTGGCTTTTAAGTTTTAAAAGTGTAGAAGTCATTATTTCGTCTCTTGTATTCTTCGGTAGATATCTCCGACAGCTGTATCTTTTAAACCATCGATCATACTTTTTGTTTTATCGATAAATGGTTGAATATCTGGGTAATATATTTTTGCGCCTTCTTTTTCGGCAGCAGCTAGTGCTTCCTTTGACTTTTGTGCCCATAATTCTCTTTGGTATTGAGATGCTTCATCTGCGGCTTGTTGAAGCCAGGTTTGTAATTCGGGAGAATAACTCTTCCAGATTTTACTACTAATAACGAGCATGTCTGGGACACGTGTATGTCCATCGAGTGAAAAGTGTTTACTCACTTTATGGTGGCCGTTATTGTAGTAACTTGGAGGATTATTTTCTGCGCCGTCTACTACGCCCTGATTTAAGGCTGAATATAACTCGCCCCAAGCAATTGGTGTGGGTGACCCACCCAAGGCTTTAATCATATCGATAGCAGTTTTACTGTTCATAACCCTGATTTTTTGTTTGTTTAAATCTTCAGGAGTCAAAACAGGTTTTTTGGTAGTGTAAAAATTCCGACTGCCCGCATCAAAATAGCAGATGCCTCTCAGGTTTCTTGATTCGCCTTTTAACAAAAGATCTTTACCTATCTTTGAGTCGAGAACATTCCAAAAGTGTTCTCGACTTCTAAACACATAAGGCAAGCTAAAAACTCCCATTTCAGGGACAAAACCCTCCATTGGAGAAGTGGATGTTTTGGTCATGGCCAAGACGCCATTTTGTAGCATCTCTATACATTTTGTTTCACTACCTAAGACACCGCTTGGGAATATTTCTAGAGTTGCTTGATTATTAGATATTTCTTCTAATCTTTTTTTCATGTACACCATACCCAAATGAACAGGGTGTTTGGTATCTAAGGTATGAGCTAACTTAATTGTAGTGATATTCTTTTGCTGGGAGCCATTCGATTTATTGTATCGTGTTACAAAAGAAAAAATGATTGTGGCTGCAAGCACCCCAACTAGAACACCTGCAAAAAAGCCTGATTTTCTCTGTTTAGACATATGTATTCCTTGAGTTTTTTAGGGTCTGTAAATAGTTTGTGAGTGTTGTAATAATCAATTAATAGTTGGGTGCATTTACATTGTTAAAGGTCTATTTAGCGGCTAGCTTTCGGCTTTTTTTCCTCTTTTTACTAACCGGGTTTTCTTTCATCCATTTTTTATGTAAATCATTTAATTTACTGACAACTTCTGGGTACTTATTACTTACATCTGTAGTTTCCGAACGGTCTGTGTCCATGTTGTAAAGAACCCAAGGAGATTCAGCATCGCTGACCAATCTCCAGTTGTCATATTGAATAGCTTTCCCCTTGCCGTAGTACCAGTAAATTGGGTTGGTTCTCGCAGTATTTTTATTTTTGAAAACTGAGACCAGACTTTCTCCTTGCATTGGGACGACTTTTTCTCCTTTAAATTCTTGAGGGTACTTGGCCTTAGCGATATCAATTATGGTTGGCATTATATCGATGAAGTGGCCAGGTTTGTGAGAAATTCGATTATTTCCAATAATTCCTTTAGGCCAGTAAGCTATCAAGGGAGTACATGTCCCGCCCTTGTGGGCGTTAGTTTTGAAAAGCTTAAAAGGGGTATTGCTTACATTAGCCCAATCAATTCCTAGCTTGGTGTAGCGCTGCATTGAGCCAATTTCACCATTTTTAGCATCTGGATTATAATCTTTAAATCCACCAAAATCACTACCTGGGGAGCAACCATTATCCGATGCAAAGAGAATTAATGTATTTTCAAGTTGGCCAAGTTTATCTAATTTATCAATGACTTTGCCAATGTTCTGGTCCATGCAGTCAATCATCGCAGCATAAACCGCCATGCGTCGATCTTCTTGGACTTTTTCTTCAGAGCTGAGTGAATCCCAGTCACGGTAACTGGGTTCCGATAAAGGAAAGGAGGCTTTATCTATTAATTTCATTTTAAGCATGCGTTCATAGCGCGCTTGACGATAGGCTTGGTAGCCCTGCATGAATTTACCAGTGTATTTTTTTATGTCTTTTGGCCATGCTTGCAGAGGGTCATGGGGAGCCGTGTAAGCGAGGTATAGGAAAAAGGGCTTGTCTTCATCTTTATATTCCTCTAAATATTCAAGTGCATAATTGGTGAAGTAGTCTGTGGTATAAAAGTCTTTTTCTTTAGGAGTGTAGGGTGAAAAAGTTTGACCATCGATACACCATTTCCTTGGGAATTTACCTTTTTTGTGAGCGGGAACAACTTCGCCTGGGCGTTGATAACCTGGGTTAAAGTAGTTACATACACCATCTCGTAAGCCAAAGTAACGATCAAAACCACGATCATATAGGTTGTCTTCGCCGTGGTGTTTTCCAGAAGCAAGAGTTCTGTAACCGGCTTCTCGTAGGACTTCAGCTAGGGTCACAGCATTTTTAATTTTACCGGCCCCACGGGCCATGTTATTTTGCTGAGCGTATACACCTGTTAAAAGACATGCTCGCGATGGATAACATTTCGCGGTATTATGGAATTGAGTAAAACGAATACCGTCTTTAGCGAGCTTGTCGAGATTTGGCGTTTTAATAATACTACCGTAGCATCCCAAGTCTGACCAACCCAAATCATCTGCAAGGATGAGGAGTATATTAGGTTGTTTATCATTGCTAGACGCATTAAATGCTAGTAACAAGCAAAGGAAAAAACTTAGTTGAGCGAATATTTTGGCGCGCATTTTTATTGTCATTTACTTGTTTATTTCTTTGATTTTCGACAATTTATAGAAATAAGAATTAATAGAATCACGCCACTCGGCAGCATATTTGATTTGCTCTTTTAATTTAAGAGAAACTTCTTCGAAGCGTTCTGCATCCATTAAGCCATTAAGGCTTTGCCATTCTTTGTAATAATTTTCTACCTGCTTCACACCATCATTGTGTGCATCATAAATATGTTGGATGATCGTCTTACCAGACTTGAGCTTATGAGTGTAGGGCAGGTGATGAAAAAATAGTAATAATTCTTCGGGACAGGTCTCTACGTTTTTATACATATCGTACACAGGCTTATGGTACTGACCTGCGTAGTGACTATGACCTTTGCTATTTTTAGTTCTATCGTAGCCTAAGCCCTTTTTGTCTGCTTTATGGTATTTTTTTCTTTTTGCAGGATCGGGACGGAAGTGACTTTCATCGTTATCGGGGCAACCATTGGACATAAAACCAATTCCAAGTGGCATAGTGTAATCTTCGTAAGTACGCCATGAAGTATTTAGTATTTTGCTGACAACTTTCATTATTTTTTTATTGTGACCAAATGTTTGCTTTATCCATTCTGCAGTTATTTCCTCTGTGGATAAGTCGGGGTTCCAAGATAGTCTTCCAAAACCATAAAAATTTGCCTGAGCTAATAAATGCCCAGTCCAATTTGTGTCATCGCCTATATTTGAAACACCAGCGATCCCCGCGTGTTTGTATTTGTAAACTTGGCCGCTTAGGATTTTTTTGATCTCAGTTCCTTTCCCTTTTGCATGGGTATCGAAATCAAAAATAGTTTTCCATTGAGGTACTAGGTAACAGACGTGGCGTTCATGACCAGTATATTCCTGAGTTATTTGAAGCTCGAGCATTTGATTTGTCTTTGGCATTGCAGAAAAAAGCGTAGATACGGGCTCCCTAACTTGAAAGTCATGTGGGCCGTTTTTGATTTGAACGATGGCATTGTCATCAAACTTTCCATCAATTGGCTTAAATAGATCATAGGGTTGAGCAGCTCTGTCTGGATTAGATTTTTTGTGACCGTAAACAAATGCTCTCCACATAACTATGCCACCGTGTGGTTTTAGAGAGCGTGCAAGTAAGTTGGCACCATCCGCATGAGTTAATCCGTACTTCATTGGGCCTGGCTCACCTTCTGAGTCAGCTTTAACTAAATAACCGCCAAAATCGGGTATTTCTTTATATATCTCATTAGCCTTATCATTCCACCATTTTTGAACTTTTGGATCATTGGGGTTAGCTTCAGGTAAGCCCCCCACAATTACGGGGCTAAAGAAATTGACGGAGATATACATTTTAATGCCATACTGTCTAAAGATTCCTGCTAAGTACTTGAGCTTAGGCAAGTATTCTGGTGTTAAGAGTTTCCAGCCTTCAAGACCTTTTTTCGCAGTGTTTACATTATTCATTACACTGCCATTTATGCCAGTGGAGGCTAACATTCTACAATAATCAATATAGCGTTGTTCATGTTTGCTGAGCTCGTCCCATTTAAAGATACTATCTCCAGCATAGCCTCGCTCAACATATGACCTGCCTTCGGGTACTGTACCTGGATTATCCCAATGATTTAGTAGGCGGTGTTGAATTTTAGGGTTTTCTTTGAGGTCAAGAGTGTTTAAGGCTTGCTGTGTTTGGATCAGTCGAAGAATATGAAATGCACCGTATAGTAAACCTAGGTCTGATTTAGCACTAAGGATAAGTTTTTGATTATCACTTTGAAGGAGGAAGCCCTCGCTCGATAAATTGCTGACGTCCAAATCGATCCCTTTCATACTTAATTCTTTGGCGGTGCCAATTATTAAGCCTTTAGAAAAGGAGTTTGAAATTTTTAAATCAGTTTGAAGTATAGCTTTTAGGCCGATCTGCAACTCATTTATGGAGGATTGGATAATTGGACTTTTTCCAGCCACTGACAATTCTTGGAACAAGTTTTGATAGGTGTTGAGAATTTTCTGCTTGTCGATTTTTTGATAACTCAACCATGCTCTATAACTACTAGGTGCATTAGAAGAATGAGCTGTACAAATGAGTGAAAATAGGCATGTAAGTGAATAAATCATCTTTGCTTTTTTAGTCATGGAATTTTCCTTGTAAGGTGAATTAAATTATAAGCACTTATAAAATCTGAATATGATTAATCCTTAAGAAAGTGCTTAAAGAACTTTAAGATCTGATCAAATTTCACAGTTGCGTTAAGTCAACTAAAGAGTTAAGTGTTATAGTATTTACGAGCTTATGATTTTAATACATTATTGCGGTAATCACGTGGAGAAATGTTTTGGCTTTTACGGAAAACAGTACTGAAGTAATTTGAATCCTTGAATCCTACTTCATAGGCGATGTCACTTATACTGTACTTCGGGTTTTTGAGAAAATCTTTACTAGCATCAATTCTATATGTGGTGAGAAATTGATTAAAGCTCTCACCACATTCCTTTTTGAATACCCGGCGAAAGTGTGAGGCACTTAAACATGCAATTGAAGCGGCGTCTTCCAAAGAAATGGGTTCTCTAAATTTTTCTTGAACGTATTCTTTAACACGCTTGATTTGCGAATGTTCCGGCTTTTGCATGGAGTCACGGATTATATTTAGATAAAATTTAATAGTTTTACTTAGCCAGAGAGTTAATTCATCAATTTCTTTGACTTCCAGTAATGCAATTGTTTGTTGCTCTTCACATTTTAAAATATCTTCGGGACTAATATTTTTATCGATGCAAGATTTAGTGATTAAAACTGGTATCCCTTGTAGATTTAATTTCATTTTGAATAAATTCATTTTACAATTGCGCGTCAAATTTTTGATATAGTCATTTACTTGTTGGTCAATCTCCTCGCGACGCGATTCAAAAATCAATTGAATTAATTTGTTTTGCTGATCGATAAGACTCGTGCCAAATTCAGATAGATCTCTGAGCGGGGTAAATATAACGACAATATCGCCTCCAAGTTCTTTAGCTCTGTTGAGAGCGACCAGAGATTCACGATAAGCCTCGCATAGGCTGTGTAACCTAGTACTCACTCCTATTGATACTTTATGAGTTCTTAATTTTTGTCGCAATGATTCTGCGAAGTCAGCAAGTTCTTTTTTCGAGAAATCGCCACAGGCAAGGCCGAAAGAGTCATCGGTCATGGAGAAAACTTGATACAACTTAGATCGTTCATCTTTGTCGATGTGGTTAAGACACTCTCTTTGAAAATCACCTTTGTTCGAGTCGGTACTACATTCCAAAATCACGAAATGTTTAGGGCTTTTTTCTAAGCCGATAAATTTAAATAGCTCTTTTAGTTTATTTTCATTACCCTGTGATCTCAGTAGTGAGTTTACTAATTCATTTCTGATAAGATCAGCCGCTTGTTTAGCATTGTTTTTAATTTGTTGAATATCATCATAATTTGCTTTACTCAACAAAATTGCACTAACAGCTGCAGCTAAATAATAGAGTCCCCAGAGATGGTAAAAAGTACCCATTAAGTAGGCGAGCCCAAAAAGGAGTAAGCCTTTTGCAAAAAGTAACTGACTCGTTTGCTTTAATTCCGATTTTTTTAGACAATTAATTGATGGTACAATGAAAAAAATGGTAGCTACCAAACATTGTGTGAGCGTCGTAAGTTCTCGCCCATAGTAAGGAGCATGATTGGAGGGCGTGTAGTTGTCGTGGAATTGCAATGGCCCCAGATCCAACAATACATAGCTTGAGTCTGTACCAAGAAAATTCATAACACAGTAAAAACCCCCCAGCACTGAACCCGCAACAAAGGCTTTGGTGATTTTTTGTTTTGAGACACTCTCTGAAAACGCACATAGAGCTAAAAAAGCCAAAGGCGCACAAACAGCATCCAAGAGGAAATGCCTAAAAAGACATACCCAAAGGGGGTAAGGGTGAGCGCCTAGACCAAGCTGTATTGGTCGTAGAATTAGGTAAATTGTAAAAGATAATAAGAATAGGTTAAAATACTTTAATCGCTTGCTTCCTTGCATTCTTGAAAAGAAGAAGCACGCCAAGTACAGGGCTCCAGCTGCAATTGGCATTAAAAGATTGGTGATGATTTGAAAATAAATTAACATTTGTCTCAGCTTTCCTTTTGTCTATGTATAAACATTTAGACAGAGCCAAATTTACTGTGCTACAAAAGAGTAAATTATTTTTACGAAAATGATAATTTCTATGATCTAAGCTTTGTAGAACCAATACTAATACAGGGGAAATTTCCTGTACATTCAAATGAGAATTGATGAATTACTTTAACTGTTAGCTCTAAAAGAAGAGGCGAGGTAGTTGGCTTCTGAGCAGACTTTACCAAGTCTTGGGTTCTCTGCCCATGTATAGCGTGCTGCAATGGACCCTATACTCGTGGATTCCACCAAGTTAGTTACTAGAGCATTTATTTATTGGACTTAGATTTGTTTATCTGCTTTTTCTTCTTCGCAGTTTGAGGAATATCTTGAACATCATATTGCTGACGAAGCTTTTGTAATTCTTGTTTTAAATTTGCGATGATCGCAGCGTATTCAGGATTTTTATATTTATTGTTGATTTCATGTTTATCATTTTTTAAATCATAGAGTTCCCATTCTTCACCATTGGGAACATCTAATCCATAAAACCGAATAAGCTTGTAGCGCCCAGTAGTCACCCCTTCGTGACGTCTTACACGATGCCCAGTTGGGTATTCGTAATAATGATAATAAAGGCTTTCGCGCCAGTCGCTTGGGGTATCCCCCTTCATTAGTGGAACAAGGCTTTTACCCTGCATATCCGATGGGATATCAGTTTTTGCTATGTCGAGAAAGGTTTCGGCAAAATCAATATTTTGTACCAGATCCTTATTTACACTACCTGCTTTAATCACGCTCGGCCATTTCGCCAGTAGGGGAGTACGGAACGATTCCTCATACATAAAGCGCTTATCAAACCAGCCATGCTCACCCAAGTAAAAGCCCTGATCAGCTGAGTACATGACTACGGTATTTTCTTCCAAATCATTATCCTTTAGATACTTTAATAAGCGACCGATATTTTCATCTACACCGGCAACACATGCCAGGTAGTCACGCATGTATTCTTGATATTTTGCACGGACCAATTCTTTGCCCTTAAGACCAGATTTATTAAGTAATTCATCGCGAAACTTCCAGGTATTTGATTTTAAGTCCTTACTATTATTCATCGTTGTTTCGATCGACATATTCTGTTGATGGGCAGCGACTCCCCTTGTCGAATAATCATCAAAAAGTGTTTCTGGTTCAGGAAATTCCATTTTTGCGAATTGTTTGCGAAAGCGTTCAGCAGGCATCCAATTACGATGCGGTGCTTTATAGTGAACCATAGCCATGAATGGCTTGGTTTTATCACGGCCGTTAGAAAGCCAGTTCAGTGCACGATCAGTAATAATATCGGTAGAATGACCCTGATATTTGGTCTTTCCTTTCTCGCTGATAAAATCGGGGTTAAGGTATTTGCCCTGACCCGGTAGTACCTCCCAGTAATCAAAACCTTGCATGCTACCGTTGAGGTGAATCTTACCAATCATAGCGGTTTGATAGCCATTGCTACGTAAGAGCTTTTGGAATTGCATTTGATCATGATTAAACTCGCCTCGGTTCTCAATTTTTCCGTTTTTGTGGCTATGCTTACCGGTAAGCAGAGTTGCGCGGCTGGGTGCACAGATGGAGTTGGCAACATAACATTTGTCAAAACGCATCCCTTCATTGGCAATTGAGTCAAGATTTGGTGTAAGGTTTAAGCTTTCAAAGCGACCACCATAAGTTCCTATAGCTTGGTAGGCATGGTCATCTGAAAAAATCCAAAGGATATTTACTTGATTATTTTTCCCAAATAATGAGAGGCTAGTTATAAAAAAAAGTATGCTGAATGATTGAATAAGTTTATACATTTAAGTTTTCCTATTGATATTTAATAATTCTCTAAAATTTGACGGCGGTTTATTAACAGTCATAAATTCGCTATCCATTGATAAAATTCTTTTTTGAGAGTTTCGACTAGCTCGGGATTTTGTTTCGCAAGATTAAGCGTTTCAGTCCTGTCTTTAGACATATCGTAAAGCTCCCAAGGACCTTTTTTGTACGAGACCAATTTCCACTTTCCTTTGCGAACAGCTTTGCTATTTGCAAAATCGAATCCCATTGTGAATTTTCTCTGGGCGAGTGCTTTCTGTGAAAACGTTGGTACTAGACTAGTTCCTTGAAGTGGCTTTGTTTGCTTACCATTAAATTTAATTGGATACTTTTGATGAGATAAATCGAGCACTGTACTCATTATATCAACTAGATGGACAGGTTCATGATTCCAGCCCCCGGTATTAGTCATTCCTTTCGGCCAATAAGCCACCATGGGTGTACAGATCCCACCTTCATGGCTGGTGGCTTTATGCTTTGCTAGAGGAGTATTTACAACGCGGGCCCAATCACGGCCGATACATTCATAGCTCAACACACTGCCCATTTTTTCATTACCAGTAGGCTGATAATTTTTGAAAGCTCTTTTATCACGCTCATGACTAGCACCATTATCTGAGAAGAATAGAATCAAAGTATTCTCGAGTTCTCCTTGTTTTTGCAATGTATTAATAACTCTGCCAATGTTCTGGTCCATATTGTCGACCATGGCAGCATGAATTTCCATGCGTTGTGCTTCCAGCTTACGTTCTTTTTCAGAAAGCCTTTCCCAGCTTTTAATCTGTTCTGGAAATAGCGTAGCTGTTTCCGTTTCTATAATACCTTTTTCAATCATGCGTTTATACCTTGCGGTACGAATTTTTTGATAACCAGCATCGTAAACGCCTTTGTATTTAGCGATGTCTTTTTCCGGAGCATGTAAAGGCCAATGAGGAGCATTGTAAGCCAAATAGAGAAAGAAAGGTTTATCTTCTTTCTCATATTCATTAAGCCAGGAAATGGCATTGTCTGTAATGGCATCAGTCATAAAATAATTTGGATCTTCAGGAATAAAAGTTTTATGCCATTTATCATTAACCATCCATTCATAAGCTTTAATGTGAGGTAACTTTCCTCCATCCTGTAGTTTTTCTCCTGGGTTCCAGAAATTACATGCACCACCCTGAAAACCGTAAAAACGATCAAATCCTCTTTCGGGAGGTCGAACTCGACTATGGTTTTTGCCACTCCAAAGTGTTCGATAGCCGGCATTTTGGAGGATTTCACTGATCAATGGTCCAGCATCATAATTAGTATCAGAAGTTTTACCTATTACATAGCGTCCGGTCAATAGGCTAGAGCGACTTGTGTTGCACTTAGATGTATTGTACATCTGTGAATAACGCAGACCGTTTGCAGCTAGTTTGTCTAGGTTTGGAGTTTGAATCTCACTACCGTAGCAACCTAAATCTGAATAGCCCATATCATCGCACATAATTACAATAATATTGGGACGTTGATCTGCTGATGCCGTCAGTATTAATCCAATTGTTACCGTAGTAAATCTTAAATATTTCCAAGCTTTCATTTATAGTGTCCCCATTGAGTTAATTATTTTGCTTCTTCAATTTGCGTTTCGTCTTCTTGGTCTTGGCTTCCGGGAATTCCCAGAAGGGGCCTTCGCTTATGGCGTCGTGATGAAGTGCAAGCATGATCTTGCGAAGCTCCGCCAGTTTTTCGGGGTAGGTAGCGGCAATATTTTTCTCCTGTCCGAGATCGTTTTTGATGTTGTAAAGCTCGAAGGAAACCAATTTGCTACTCTTGACTATGGGCATATCTTCCGCACTCATGCTGTGTGATTTTTTGCGATCTTCGTCATCGGAGTGTCCGATAAGTACATAGTCGCCCATTCTCATTGAGGCTGCAGGGCTAGTTCTATAAAAAAAGCTTAGGATGGGGGTGTTACGTTTAAAGGGCTTCCCTTCAAGGACTGAACGTATGCTTACACCATCAATATGTCTTTTTGGGAGTTCTGCCCCGACAATATCGCAGAGTGTTGGTAATAGGTCGATGCCTCCCACGGGGTCATTGTATTCCGAACCAGGCTTTACTTTACCTGGCCAGCGAATGATGGCGGGGACGCGAATGCCTCCCTCCCAGGTATAGCTCTTTTTGCCGCGCAGCCCTTCGCAGGAATCTTCAGAGGTGGGACCGTTGTCGGAGGCGAGGAAAACGAGCGTGTTATCGCTCACGCCCATGTCATCCAAGGTTTTTAGGATGCTGCCGACGGCCGCATCGCTATACTCAGTCATTCCCCGGTAGGTCGCTCGTTTTTTATTCTCTCCCCGCTCGATATATTTTGTTATTAACTCTTCGGGGGCATCGAGTGGTGAGTGCGTTTCGCTAAAGGCAATGTAGGCAAAAAAGGGAGAGGTCTGTTTTTTCATCCATTCATTGGCTTCATCTGCTACTACTTGTGCCGCCCACCCCGCGATTTTACCGACTGGCTTGCCGTTACGGATAAGGCTTTTCGGGTTGTGTTTAATCAGATTATTGTCGCAGGCAAGCCAGTAGTCGAAGCCTTGCTCACTTGGAGTCGGATGCGATTTACCATCAAGGTTACCCAAATGCCATTTACCGAACATACCGGTGGCGTAGCCTTTGGTCTTCAAGGCCTCTGCAATGGTGATTTCGGAATCCGGTAGGTGCATTGGTGTATTTTTGCTCCGATAGCTATACATGCCCAACCTAAAAGGGAATCGGCCGGTCAGTAGCCCGGCGCGTGAAGGTGAGCAGTTTGGCGCTGGAGCATAGTATTCCGTGAAGCGCATTCCGTTTTTTGCAAGATTATCGATATGAGTCGTATCAACTGCTCCGCCGAAACACCCAAAGTCCTTCCAGCCCGTGTCGTCGAAATAGATGACCACCACATTGGGTGGAGCGGCTTGCACTTGGATGTAAAGCCCTATAAAAATAAGCGTTATCAATAGACTTAATTGTTTTGTTATCTTAACCATTTTTTTTCCTTATTCTAGTGATATTCATTTTCTATTCTATCGCATGGCTCCGTTCTCACACGCTTGTAAGACTTAGCCTTTTAACGGTATTTTTGGTGCTCTATTCTTAACGATGTACGCTAATTCTTGGTCCAAGGTAGACCTGGCCACCATATAGCTTCATTATGATTCTTCTGCGGTGTGCCGGGAGTCGAGCGACCATTTTCAATATAACGGCGCAATATAGCGGTAAGATCTTTCACTATTTCCTGGTGTCCGTTGATCAAGTTGTTTGTTTCCTTGGGATCGCTGGATAGGTCGTAGAGTTGCCATGTTGGCAGACCCTTCTTTTTGGCATTTTTATCTTTCGGCAAACTCAATCCGCCGGAACCCGCTGAATACTGGAGTTTCCACTTCCCTTTGCGCACAACAAACACACCGGATATCGAATGGCAAATAACGGCTTCATGTAGAGGGGTTGCTATGTCCTCGCCTTTTAGCACCGGCATTAGGCTAACGCTGTCCTCAGCAGCACTATCGGAAAGGGTCAAGGCAACGGCATCCGCGCAGGTTGCCATAATGTCTACAAGAGAGATGGTTTGGTCCGATTTGCTGCCGGGCTTGATATGTCCAGGCCAGCTAACGATAAACGGGACGCGATGGCCGCCTTCAAATGCATCGGCCTTCATGCCTCGCCAGTGATTCTGCAAATCAGTCCTCTTCTCTCTTAATTCTGTGAAGTTACATTTTGGACTTGTCCCGTTATCCGCAGTGAAGATCAGCAGGGTATTGTCGGCAATACCCCTGTCTTTCAGAGCTTTCATTATTTGTCCAACACACCAGTCGGTTTCCATCAGAAAGTCCGCATATCTACTAATGCCGCTTTTCCCCTGAAAAGGTTTTGAGGGAGCAATGGGTGTGTGAGGAGAAGTCATTGAAAAATATAGAAAGAAAGGTTGCTTTGTTTCTGCTTGCTGGTTGATGTATTCGACACTTTTCTCGGTTATTTTTGGCAATACGGCCTCGAGGTCCCATCCCTCCACGCCGATACCTTTTCCAGAGTGATAGTGAGAGGCAAAAGAGAGTTGTTTGTTTGGCACTCCCAACATCCTGCCATTTTCAATCCAGACGAAGGGCTGCCAGTTCGGAACATCATCACCGAAGTAATAATCAAAACCGCACCCGGCGGGGCCACCTTCAATCTTCTCGCTGAAATCAATTTCCTTCATTTTCTCGGTGAATCCACCGCCTTTCTTTGGCCAATCCCATCCCAAATGCCACTTGCCGATACAGGCTGTATTGTAGCCCTTCTTCTTGAGCATGCCCGGCAATGTGAGCCTGTCTTTCTCAATGAGGGGACGTTCCCATTGGCGAACAATACTTTTCTTTAACCGGCTTCGCCATGCATACCTACCTGTCAGCACGCCGTAGCGCGTCGGCGTGCAAACGGCCGACCCAGAATGCGCATCCGTAAAATGTATCCCCTGCGTAAGCAACCTATCGAGATGGGGGGTTGGGATACCGCTCTTTCCATTGAGGGCTTGTATGGAGTCTATGCCCATATCATCGGCCAGTATTAGGATGATGTTGGGCGTCTCTGTCTTGGCGGCCCCAAAGGCGAGGTGAGTCATCATTGCAGCAAGGACGGCAATACCTACCGCATTAAATAAGCTTTGTTTTGTGTTCATATTTTTCTCTTTATCAATGCACCGAACGGCTCGGATCAGGCGCGCTGTCAAGCGTCGTCTGCATCCGTCTTGTTCGGTATTTATTTCATGTTAGCGTTGCTTTTGGGCATACTGTCGATGGCCGCTTGGAGTTTCTTTCGAGCCGACTCAGCTTCCGGAGTGCCTGTGCCTGGTAAGATATTTATTTTTTCGTGGCGATCTTTAGTCTCAATAAACTTGCCGTGAGAGTAGAGTTTATAGCTTTGATCTTGTGCCCAGATAATATAGGGTTTGCCATTACCATACTCTTTGGCGGCGTTTTTTAATTTTGGATGATAATACTGGAATATCCATTCCCGTGGAGAACCTTTCTTACCGAGACACTGTGGCCAAAAAGAGCGTCCATCTAATGTGACATTAGGCAGGTTAGCACCACTTATATCTGCTAGAGTTGGGAGAAAGTCGGAGAAGTCCACAATGTCATCGCTTACTAATCCTTGAGACACAATTCCTGGGCCGTTTACGATGAGCGGAACATGTGAGCCACCGTCTGTTGGATAAGCTTTTTCTCCAACGCGTTTTTCTCCTTTGTAGGGGTAAGTGAGTGGTCTACCGGTTCCGTTGTCGGTGGTAAAGAGAACGATGGTGTTTTTGCGTAAATTTGTTTCTTCCAAAGTATCGATTATTCTTCCGATGCACTTGTCCATATAACTAACCATATCGCGATAGTTTTCGAGTTTATTAGTGCTGTTTTTGTCCTTACTATCTGGGGTTGGCACAAAGGGACTGTGAACTAAGAGCATCGGATAGTAGGCGAAGAAAGGTTGGCTTTTATTCTTTTTAATAAAATCGATTATGAAGTCCGTACAAATATCTGGACCGTAGGAATTGGGTGTGACAGGAACTTTCTTGCCATCGCGAATCAGACTTGGATTCCAAAAACGACTCCTTTCTGTTCCTGGGTAGCTCCATAAACAGTAGGTGTCAAAACCGCAGTCGGGCGCGAGAGAACCTTTTCGACCAGTGTAGAGCTGCCATTTACCTGCCACAGCAGTTGCATAGCCAGCCTCTTTCATCATGGTACCAAAAGTAGTTTCCTTCTTATCCAGGATGCCGAAGCCAACGTAGTTACGGATGCCATCTCGACCGGTCATGATTTTCACTCGGCTTGGTGTACATACGGGCTCAGAGTAGCAATGATTAAACTTCACCCCGGTTTGAGCCAGTTGATTTAAGCGCGGAGTTTTGAAATAATTACTTCCATAACAAGCGATATTATCGTAGGCGATATCATCTGCCATAATGAGAATAATATTCGGTTTGCTTGCTTGAGCATCGAGAGTCGCAAAGTTAATTGTCATGGATAATGCGACAACTGCGATCCATCTGATGGATGAGCTTATATGGTTAATCATTTTTACCTTTCAATAGAATTTTAATTTGTGTAATTTGGATATATGTCGGATTTTTACTTAGAGTTCAATTCCCAATTATCTGTGCGAAATGGCGAAGCGGGAAAACCTTCTTTGGAATATAAGTTACAATTCACGGGGTTGTCAGCCCAACCGTAGCGTACTGCAACGGGCTTCTTAACTGCTGAGGAACTAACTACCACAGATTCGATGCCATTTTTATTAACAATGACCGCATCAGCCCAAACAAACTGTTTATCTTCTCCGGCAATCGCAAAGGCCTTGAGTTTATCGCCCTTGGCTAGCAATCCGGATCCTGAGTAATCAAAATTTATGATAACCCTATCATCTGTGATTTCATAAGATTTCATAATTGGTGTAGTAGGAGTGTTTTTACCGAAAGTTTTATTGAGAATCGTGGATGCCATGCGCTTGCCCACATCTTGTTTATTCTTGGGGTGAATGTCCTTAGCTTCTCCCAAATCAATAGTACAAATTGTGAAGGTATTTGGTGCATTTTTGGTAGTAAAAATAAAACTTTCTCTGATAAAGGGCCAAATATTATTTTTTTCCACTGGTTGTGATTGAGGGCTTTTGTAATTTGGTAGTTGAACACAGTAGAATGGGAACTCCCACTCCCAAGATTTTTGCCAACTTTTGATCATTTGAGTTAATTGATAGCGATAATGTTTTGCAGAAGCAATACTTTTAGAGTTGTTTTCTCCTTGATACCAAATTGCACCCTTTATTGCATATGGGATGAGTGAATACAACATACCATTGTATAGATTCCCGGGGTAGTTTTGGTCTAATTGTGGATCTGTTTGGAGTTGAGGTTTACGTGGTTTACGCTTTTTGTTATTTGTCTCTTGACTAACTTTTTTATTCCATTCAGCCAACTTTTTTTCGTACTTGGCTTTTGCACTTTCGGGAGTGTAAGACTCGGCTTTTTCATCCAAGAGGTTTTTTCTATTTTGAGCAAATGAATCATCTGATTGATCGGACCATGGAGTCCAGGCCTCAACGCATGTGCCCCCCCAGCAAGTAGTTAGTAGGCCAATTGGAATGTTGAGTTCTTTGTGGAGTTTGCGTCCTGTGAAGTAAGCGGTGGCTGAAAACTCCGCAGCACTTGCTGGCGAACAAACCTGCCATTCACCTTGTACGACTTTAGTTTTTTGCAGGGAAGGATTTCTTTCGACTTTAAAACTTCTTATGAGAGGGAAATTGGCCTGAGCAATCTCTAATTTTGCATTTTTAGATTTAGCAATGGGCCAGCCCATGTTGGATTGACCTGAACATAACCATACATCTCCACTTAAAACGTCTTTGAGAATAATCTGATTTTTACCTAAGAAGCTTATGGAATGGGGACCACCCGCTTCAGGAGTTTGTAGTTTAACTAACCAATTACCTTCTTTGTCGGCAATCGTTTCGGCAGTTGCTCCCCAACTAGCTGTTAGCTTTATTTGTTCCCCTGGTTCAGCAGTCCCCCATATTGGTGCTTTTACATCTCTTTGAATAACCATATGATTCACAAAGAGCTGAGCAGGTTTAATATCTGCCATGACTATTGTGGATACCATACTTATAATCAGGGTTATTTTAAAAGTCAGTAATTTCATTAGTATTTTCCGAATGATAATTTTCTTGGCCTAGAGAAGCTTTTAATTATTATAGACCAAGTTAATTGACTGCTGTTACACTTTATTAAATATAAAACTTAGTAAATTAAGTCATTCATTAAGTTTCAATCTATTTTTTAAAGCTTACTTAGGTTTTAATGGCTTCTGTAAACAAATTTATGACTAAGCTTAAATTTAAACGCTCAAAGTTAATGCTTGCCTTTGAAGCTGTCACGCTTCAGTTGGAATCGATAAAACAAGAGAAAGTTTTTAATTGATCTATATTAATCCCAAACGGAGAGATCAATGAGTAAAAAAACGAGAAGAACATTTAGTGCTGAGCAAAAAGCTTTAGCTGTCAAACGCCATTTCCTGGAAGATATCCCATCATCCGAAATATGTGAAGAATTACAAATTCATCCGAATGTGTTTGCAGAATGGAGAAAGGTATTCTTTGAAAATGGCGCCTCTGCATTCAAACGCGATAAAGCCATAGAGCAACGAGAATCAGAGAAGAAGATTAATAAGCTCCAGGATCAACTAATTAAAAAAGATCAAGTGATATCTGAGATCATGAGTGAATATGTTGACTTCAAAAAAAAACTTGG
Source organism: Lentisphaera araneosa HTCC2155 (assembly GCF_000170755.1). Classification (NCBI taxonomy): domain Bacteria; kingdom Pseudomonadati; phylum Lentisphaerota; class Lentisphaeria; order Lentisphaerales; family Lentisphaeraceae; genus Lentisphaera; species Lentisphaera araneosa. The sequence goes on along the minus strand of NZ_ABCK01000002.1, from coordinate 33,172 downwards.
GGAAACCTGAGAAATCGTTGGGTTGAGCCTAATCTGCGAGATGAAATTGTGGATTTCATAAATGATAAAAAAAGACATACCAACCTGCCTGATCAATTTTTCTTGGGAGGTCTTGGTTTAAGTTCTGGTAGACTGAATAATTGGCGTATGCGGTATGGTAAACAAAATAATCATAACGGGGCAATTCCACGTGGTCATTGGTTAGAAGAATGGGAACGAGAAAAGATTATTCAATTTTATCGTGAACATGAAACCGATGGTTACCGTCGATGTACCTATATGATGATCGATCAAGATATTGTATACACAAGTTCATCCAGTGTTTATAGAGTTCTTAAGAAAGCTGACTGTATTCGCTCATGGAACACTAAATCAAGCAAAAAAGGCTCAGGCTTTGATCCGCCTACAAAAGCACATGCACATTGGCATATGGATATTGCAAACATCAAAATCGAAGGAGTCTTCTATTTCTTGATTTGCGTTTTAGATGGCTACAGCCGTTCAATTATTTATTGGGATTTACGAGAGAGTATGAAAGACACCGATGTAGGAATTGTACAGCAGGCTGCGATAGAAAAATATCCAGATAAACAAACACGTTTCATTACAGATAACGGGAAGCAGTTTGTAGGTAAAGAATTCAAAACTTTTGTATCTGACAATGGACTATCTCATGTTACTACATCACCGTATTACCCTCAGAGCAACGGTAAATTGGAACGGTTTCATAAAACGATTAAAGAAGATTGTATTCGACGAAAAGTTCCTTTCAACTACGATGATGCTAAGCGGATCATCTCAAATTATATCGAGTACTACAATAGAGAACGTTTACACAGTGCAATTGGCTATGTCACTCCTGATGACATGCTTAACGGTCGTCAAAAAGAAATACATCTAAAGCGATATCAGAAGTTAGAAAATAGGAGAAAAGAAAGAGCCGAAAAAAATCAAATCTTGCAAAACTCTTTGTTTTGCGAACAATCCTTAACAAGTACGAATATGGAGTGCTCAAGAAATTTACGTATAAGTGCCGAAGGTCGGAGCGAAGCGACGTTATGCCGTAAAGAACTTGAACACGAACATTGAAGTGCTAGAAATGATTAGCCTAATCAATTAAAAACGATTTTTCGATTTATAGGTTTCCGCTGAACCAATACAAAGCACATTTATTTCACCTATGAAATTTAAAGTCCCGGAGTAGCATCCACTGCTTTTTTGGCTTTAGCTTTGTAATTTTTTGCAAATCTTGGTGCTGTAACCATAGTCGGCTTGTTTTTTTTGATTGGATTCGCTTCTAGTAGTTTGCCAGCTTCCAAAAGGATGGAGATTGCTTCATCTTGAACTACACCGTTACCATCGGGACCTACATTTAGGAGCAGATTCCCTCCCTTAGTATTAACATCTTTAAGTTTTTCATAGACTTGTGATGCATCTTTCCAATTGTTATAAAAAGGTGGAAATTAGGGCAAAACTATTGGTCCGGGATGATTAATTTTATCAGCCTGCTTTGATTGGCCAGGCCATTCGGCGTGGGGTGATTTCAGTTTATATTTTGGTGACGGGATTATTTTACCATTTTTAATTTTTGGTGGAGCATGTCGATGAGGCGTAGTTTTTTTGGGAATGCTGTCTCCCGTCTGTTCAGTCCATAATTGAATCATTTCTCGTGCTTGGATTAACTGTGTTTTGTATTCTGGATTTGAAGCCAGATTATTGAGTTGGTCGGGATCCTGACTAACTTTGTAGAGTTCTTCTTCTGGGCATGGATTAGCAAAAATTTGCTGCTGAACTTTGGAGGTTTTTCCCGCTGCATGGGCAAGCCATAATTCTTTTCCAGCAGGGTATTTCGTGTCTGATTCGTAAGATAGATTCATTTGATTGGGGTAGTTGTTTTTAATGTAGACAAAATCCCCAATGCGAACCATGCGTTCGTGGTTTTTATAAACGTGCCAATTATGTTCAGCAAAAATGACTTGGCGGACTTTTGTCTCTGGATTTTTTAGAATGGGTAGAAAGCTTTTGCCCTGTATGTTTTCGGGGATTTCGACCCCAGCTAATTCCAAACACGTGGCGCTTAGGTCGATTGAACTTATCAAGCTTTGAGTGACCTTTTTTTCTTTAATTATTCGAGGGAAATGAACCACCCAGGGAGTTTTTATACCGCTATCATAAAGTCGCGATTTATCTCTTGGGAAGGGGCGACCATTATCAGAAGCGACAATCAGCATTGTATTTTCGAGAATTCCTTGTGATTTAAGTTCTTCCACAACCAAGCCGATAAAATGATCAAAACGACTAACTTCATGATAATATTGGGCAAGATCTTTGCGTGTCTCAGGGCCATCATACATGTAGGGCGGAACGATGACTTTATTCTCATCATATTTGGGAGCATGGTCACTCAATTGCCAGCTCCGGTGGGCATCTGAAGAAGCATACCAAAAGAAAAAGGGCTTGTCTTTTGGGCGCTCTTTAAGGTTGGGAACCCAATTTTTTTCATTCCCAGGGCCCTCGCCTCTCGTTATCTTGTCAAAAGCTCGGTCTTGGTCTCCAAACATGTGGTTTTTGCCACAAAGAAGGGTGTAATAACCTGCTTTTCTAAGTAGTTCGGGAAAGCGAATTTGGTCATCTGGCAATTTCATATGAAGTTCTGGCGCACCGGTATTATGAGGATAGCGGCCGCTGATTATACTGCAACGGCTGGGACTGCAGCTACTTGTTGTAAGGTAGGCATTGTGAAAACGCATGCCTTTTTGAGCTAGTTCATCGATTGACGGAGTCTTGATAATTGGATGCCCATAACAGCCAAAATCACTTTGGGAGATATCATCTGAAATAAAAAATATGAAATTGGGTTTTTTATTTGCACAAGCCAATAAAGAAAAGCTTAAAAAGAGGATCAGTTTAATGTAGGACATAGTAAGTGTTTCCTTGTTGTTGATAAATTATGTTACAAAATCAGCAGTCTAATTCTTAAACTTTGACCAATTTTTCTTTCTATAAATTTGATTGATTTACTCATAAAATCCTATGCCCTGTTCAGAGTAATATCTTTAAACTCTAGCTCTTACTGGCGTTTTTTTTGAAAAAAGTTTAAAATTTTCAAGAAGTAGGTTTTTAATTGCGTGGTTTAGTAATGATTTCCAAGTCAGGTCTTTTCCATCTAAATTGAGTTTTATTGAACTGGCCTTTGTGAATTATAAGATTCTTGAGATGAGTGAATTTGGGAATGAAGTTTAGGTAGCGAATGGGAGTGTGGCTTATATCTAGAGTAACTAGTTCCAAATTTTCTAAAGGAGATATATCGTGAATTATGTTGCCGGACACGTAGAGTTCTTTTAAGTTTTTGCATTTAAGGCTTTTAAGTTCAAGTATTTGAGTATTGCTAATATCTAGAGACTCCACTGGGGAATTATTAAAATTACTACCACGACTTATAGAAGTGTTTGAGGCATTAATAGTTTTTGCAGGGAAATTTTGCAGACAGTGAGCAATTTTGATCCAGGGATTATTAGATATATCCAAGGTTTGATTTTTTGGGTCGTAAGAAAAATTAAAGGGCTCATTTTTGGGGCGATTGTGTCTTAAATCAATGACAAAGCGGCATAAGTCTAGCCGATCTTCAATTGGCATTTCTTTGTGAACTATACTGTGGAGAAGAAGTGAAAAAGTCGGCATGTCTTTGACTTTATGTAGGCGTTGGAGAATGTCTTTGCGTACATTTAATTTATTTTTATCAGAATTTTCGAGTTCTAAGTTTCTTGCAGTTTTCGCCAGTTTATAGAGACGGCCTTCCCTGATATTGGCACTCTCAAATGCTTTAATGCAAAGTTGATATTCTTCATTGGCAAAATGGAGCAAGGCTTTCAGTTTCCAAGCTTTCTTTAATTGATCATCACGCTCGAGAGCTTCCTTGCAGAAATGCATGGCGCTATCGAGAGCAAAGATTTTCAGGCTCTGCTCCGCCTGTTCTAAAAAAAGTGGAGCCGAGTCTTTTCCTCTTTGACGGTATAATTCCTGTTCTAAAAGGAGTTTTTCATTTTCTTTTTGAATGAATTGTTTTGATAGGTCCAAATTACGTACAAATACAAAACCAAGAATGACGATTAAGGACATTAGACTAAACAGCAAGCAACTCCTTAATTTATTGCGATAAATCATGAGTTTTATAAGTTTAAATAAAGAGGCATTTTCTGCGTAGGTCGCAAAACCATTGCGGTAGGCTTCGATGTCTTTTTGAAGATCTTCCACACTTTGGTAGCGATCTTCGGGTTTAAGTTGCATGGCCTTGAGGCATACGGCTTCAAGGGACTCAGGGATATTTACATCAAGTTTGGAGGGCTCTATGAAGTCACATTTAGCTGTTTTTTTGATGATGTCATTAATATCAAAACCTTTGAAAGGCTTTTCCAGAGTAAGTAATGAGTAGAGTAATGTGCCCAGTGAAAAAATGTCAGTGTGGCAAGCTTTGCGGTATTTGACTAAAGACGTTTGTTCCGGAGCCATATATCCAGGAGTACCTTTAACTGAGCCATCTAAGGTTTGATTATTAATGTCGTGTTCAAGAATGGTACAAAACTCAAGAAGTTTTTCGTCGCAAATAGTTGCCTCGATATCGGCCAGACCCCAATCACATACGACGACATCACCAAAGTTACTGATGCGTATGTTATCGGGTTTTATATCCAGATGAAGTACTCCAAGAGAATGTGAGTAGGCAATGGCATCGCAAACTTTCATGAAGATATCGAGTCTTTGATTAAGGGTGAAATCTAAATCAGGTTCTTCAAGACTTTTAGTTTTCAAAATTATGTCTGCTAGAGATTTGCCCGCAATAAATTTCATGGCAAACCAGGGTTTGTCTCCATCAATACCCATTTCATAAATGGGAACAATATTGGGATGCTGAAGTGCAGCATTTATTTTCGCTTCTCTTAGGAAAGCTTCAGTTTTTTGAGGGTCAGTATTATCCTTGAGAAAAGCCATTGCTACGCGTCTACCCGTGCGACGATCCGTACAAAGAGAAATCTCCTTTATCCCGCCCTCACTATAGGTTTCGTATTCTACAAAATTGTCTCCTTCAAATTGTAGGGAGTTGATTAAGGAGCCTTGATCTGTTTCAAAAGCTTGAATAAATAGATCGTTAATATTCTCAAAGAAGTTCTCTTCTTCACGCATGCGTGTTTACCAGCTAAGTTCAGTATTGAGACGGACAATTTCTTTGGATAAGGCTTTCTTAACGCGCATTTTGTAAACGCGAACACTCGCTTCGGCAATGCTGTATTTCTCAGCTAAGTCGGCATTGCTGAAAGTTTCTGTTAATGAGTCCTCAAAGATATTGCGATTCATCTCGCTAAGGTCATTTTTTATATTTTTCCATGCGAGGTTAGCAATATAGTTTTGCCATTCTTTTTCGGCTATCTTATCCACTTCGGCCTCGTTGACCAAATTCATTTGTTCGAGTGCATCGTTGTAGGAAATATTTTGTTTGGAATTGCGGACTGATTTTGATTTGAGGAAGTTAAAGACGGTGTTGCGAATCACACTGCAAAGCCAAGTCCGGAATTTACTTCTTTGAGCCGCTGGATCATAAGTGCGTATGCCTTTCCAAACTTTTATCAAAACGTCTTGCATGAGGTCCTCTGAATCTTCAATGTCGACTCGGAAATTCCTGATAATGACGTAGATGTAGCCTGAGTAGTATTCCACAAACTCCTCCCAAGAATTTTCATTGTTGGGGTCTTTAATTTTTTGCAGGAGTGTATGGCGCGTATTATCAGTATGCTTCAAAATGTGGTCTCTGTTTTTTGTAAATGACTAACTATATGTTGTCGACAAAGTTCAAAGCAAGTTTAAGTCCAAGAACATCGTACTATTATTGTTGTTTTCGAGCGTTTACTTTACATACAAGGTTTTTAATAACTTTGTTACAAAAAGGTTAGTGGAAAAAATTAATCAATTGGTGATTCATATTCCTGCTTTATACTTACTTTTCTGCATCCCAGTATGAGCCAGTGACGTCATCTGTAGTAGCCATGCCACCCCCTAAATTCACTAGTGTCGAATTGAATGCTTTGCTTTCAACATGACTATCAACCATTAGGTAATTGCTCTTAGAGTCGTGGTATTCTTTACCTCCATGAGTTAAGCTAACGAAAAGAGAGTTGTTCATAAAATGAGCAATGGTAATGTCATTATTTCGACTGCCCATGATACTGCTGCTTCCCCCTGTTTCTCCATAGGCAATGGTCGATGAACTTTGATTAATTGCACTAATCTTTTTACTATTCGGGGAGGGAGCATTCCCTGAAATACCTAGGAATTTTAATTGGGCGCCATTGCCTTTGCCATTGATGGCGTAGGACCTTTTATTCTCTACTGTAAAAATACTCGAAGGGCATTCATACATTTCAGCTCCTGGTGCTGAAGTGGCTTGCATTTCTGCTGTAGTTAGGCTTTCTCTCGTGTCGTATCCCGCTAAAAAATCGTCGTAAGAAATATGATTGTTTCTGTCTCTAGCGGGAAAGTAATCATTATTATCATCAGAGTATAAATAATTAATTATACCTAATTGCTTCATGTTATTAATGCATGAGGCTTTCTTTGCATTTTTTCTTGCCTTACCCAAAGATGGCAAGAGTAAGCTGGCTAAGATGCCGATTATAGCGACGACAACCAGCAGTTCAATGAGTGTAAACTTTGTCTTCATCTTCTTAATCCTTGTTAGTTTTTACTAACTGACAAGGATTCAAATGCGCTGTTACAGCAAAAGTGAAATTATTTGATTGATTTGCTTAATCTAAGAGATTTACGATGGTGTAATAGGCTTTGGTGTTGCCGAGTTTTTCACCTTTGGAGTTATTGATTTCACTAAAGTCCAAGCAGTAAACTTTTTCTTTGACGAGGGGGCAGTCGATAGTCAAAGTTTTACCATCGGCGGCTAGTTTTACAGAGCTCGCATTAATGTCTTCCAAGTCACTTTTTGGGGCGCCATATTTTCTGGAGTACTCATACCACCAGCGGGAGATCTTGGTCTGATCAATTGATTTTTCATTAATTTTTTCAGTGAACTGAACAGTGAAGCCGGAATTGGTGAGCTTTACATCGAGGATCTCGAAGGGCATGGTCTTTTTATCCCAGACGACTTTTTGCAGGCCAAAAGTTTTTGAACCACGTGAGGTCCAGCCGCGACTTGTTTGACCACTCCAGAGGGCCCCGTCTTTGTCAAATTTGAGGCGGATATTACCGCATTGGAGGCCAGAGATGAAGTCAATCACACAGCCTTGGTAGCGACCTTTGACTTCCTGAAGCGTGACGCGAAAAATGTTAGAGCGAGTTTGGTCACCGACAAAGAACTGATCTTTAAAGGGGCCGAATTTACCCGAATTATCAATCCATTCGGGGTTGCCAGGAGAATTGGCGACTTCTTCCTGAGGAATAAAAACGACGGGTAAGGTACGAATCGCATCAAATTCTTCATCCGTCATTTTTTTGAGTTGATCAACAGTAAAATCATCACGATCCTGTAGAGAAACCGGGTGTCCATAAAATTTATTAGGCAGGATTTGATGCATGGTAGAGGTGGCAACGTAGTCACCCTGATTATCGGTGTAAAAGATTTCGCCGGCAGGGTTTCTGCCCAAGCCCGCAGGAGAGCGTAGACCGGAGGCAATGGGTGTGAATTTCCCTTCGGGCGAGACTTTGTAGGCCCATCCACGCCAATCACCTAAACTTGCCATGGCACTGAGTTTGAGGCCTTTGGCAGTTGGACCAGCAGCAGTGCCGAGAGTGCCAATGTAATTTCCGTCATTATCTTTTACGCCACCAAAGTTAAATTCGTGGTAGTTATTGTGAAACTTGAACTCTCTCGTGAGTGGGATGTAGAGGTCGGCTTTGCCATCTTTATTGGAGTCAATGAGGCGCGTCATTTCTGGTTTTTGAGTTACGACTAAGGAGCCATCGTTTTCGATCAAAAGTCCGCAGGGTTCATGCAGCCCTTCGGCAAATTTGTGCCAGGTTTTATTTTGGACTTTGTAGACCCACACATCACCATAGCGTGTGGCACAGTACATATTGCCATCTTTATCGGTATCCAGGCCGGTAATGTGAAAGAGAACATTCGGGGGTGTTTCAATAGTTTGAATACTATAGCCCTTGGGATTGGCCATAGAGCTCATAGCCATAGTGAGTAATAGGAGTGAGGAGATGAAGTATTTCATTATTTTTTCTCCTTTACGGGGATTGCGATTGTGAATTGGTTTTGTTTATCGGGGTTTGGAATAAAAGCGCTTCCATTTATTTTGCCGTCTTTTGAGCTGACTTTTAATCCTGTCGGAAGGCTTAAACTCAATTTAGCTTGCTTCGAGTTTTTTAAGGCATAAGTCAATAGCAAAGATGGACCAGCGAGTTGACTCGTGATTTCAAGTTGGGACTTACCATCAGAGAAGATGAATTTGGGTTGAGGGTGGGACGAATAACCACGGTAGGCTAATTGAGTGGGCGCATTATTTATTTGAGCTTTTATGGCATCGCCAAGTTTAATTTGCGTTTTGCCGAGGGGGAGAGAGTCGTGTTGGCCTCGTTCATTAATGTTGGGCCCAATGTCGAGTGACTTGCCTTCCCAAAAAGCAGTGATGCCCGCGCTATTGGGATCAATGATATAGGTGCTGCGATCGGCATGATTAACCGCAATGCTCTCAGCGGCATAATTTTTTATGCGTTTGCGAATGATTTTAAATGACTCCCCTGCTTCAACAACGTGGGCTTTATTGATGGAGCGACGGTAGGAATCAATCGCAAGTGGAAGCCTGACTTTTCCAATGAGATCCATGTTGAAGCTCGCAAAGCGAAAAACTTTGATAAAACGTAAGTCAAAGTCATGGGCGCCAGCACTGAGTTGTATACTTTCCTTAAAGCGCTTACGCTTATCTAAGTTAAGATTGATTTTTTCTCCATCAATATAGAGTTCAAAACCCTCTGTTTGGCGAAACATACCAACGAGCTTAAAGGAGCCCGCTGCATGGCTGGGGATAATGAGTTTACCTTTATAGGCCATGGCAAATTGGTCCACTTCAGGAAGCTGGAAATTAGGGTAAGGTAATTTGCTCTGACCAGTTTTACTCGGCGTTTGTTTGTCCCAATCAATGCCGGATTCAATTGTCACATCGTGATAGATTTTATATTTCAGGTCACGTAGTCCTTCCTGGCGTGATAAAATGAAATTAGTGATATCCTGAATTTGCGCATCATTGTAGAGGGCTCCAAAAGCAATCATACCTTTGTCAGGGAAACCCTTTTTGATTGTTTCACTAATTTTTTGGGGACTATTGCCGTGAATCCATTCGTGATCCTTGAGGTTAAAGCCGACGCCGCCTTCAAGGTTTTTTCCGTGACAAGAAAAGCAGATATTATCGTATAGAGCTTTGCCTCGCTCAACTGATTGAGCATCTTGCGCTGATAAGGAGAAGAGAGATAAACTGAGTACTGAAAATAATGTTTTAATCATGGTGAGAACCTACTTTTTAATGAGCCAGATATTGCGATATTGAATTTTGTTGCCATGACCCTGTAAACGGAAGGGACCAGGTTGGCCCTCTGGAGTTTTGCGTGAGCCGCCAGTTTTTGCAGGAATTTCGGTATTATCGTGAATGAGCACTCCATTGTGTTTCACAGTAATAAATGCGCTTTTAATTTTTTTGCCATTTTTAAAGACTGAATTAGTGAATTCCACATCATAAGTTTGCCAGGTAAGAGGAGGAAAGCACATGTTGATACGAGGAGCCTGCGTTTTGTAAATCCCACCACATTCACTATGAACTCCGTCGAGGCCATAGGAGTCGAGAATTTGTAATTCGTAATCCCAGACATGATAAATTCCACTATTGCCGCGTTTAGCCCCGCGATAAGAAGGCATGTAGGGGGTCATGAATTCTATATGTAGAGTGTAATTATTGAACTTTTCTTTTGTGTAAAGGTCCCTAGCATCGGTGTGCAGAGTTTTTGTTTTTGCATCAATCCGACCTTTTGTAAAGGCTTCGATATTGCTGCCATCAAATAAAACAACGGCGCCCTCGGGTGCTTTAGCGCCCATGGTAGGACTGGTACGATTAATTTTCTTGAGTTCAAATTTTTCGCCTTTGAGAGTTATTTCAAAGACATTTTTGACAATTGAGCCGCTAGCCTGTTGTTGCCCCTTAGGAGGGAACTTTTTGACTGGCGAGAACTGCTCTGCTTTGGGTGCATAATACTTTTTGGGTGCCTTGGAAGATTTGAATTCGACGCTGTCACCTTCTTGTTTGCCATCTAAAATTGTTTTATTTTTTTCATCCCAACCATCACCCGGAAGGCCACCTTTGTAAACGACAGCTGAATAGTAATTATCACCTAAAGCAATGACTTGGGCGCCATACGAAGCAGCTCTGTAATCGCCTTGTATTTGATAGTCTGTCAGTTCTTGAACTAGTGCTGGATCAGTCCAAATGCCTTTGTCTTGAGCGATTGAGTATGTACTCAATAAAAATAGTAAAATGCCTAAATATTTCATTTATTTCTTCCTGTTAATTGATTATCTTGACGATATCAGACAAAAGGGTAAAGGGTCTTGTTACATGAAAAAGTAAAAAAAAGATCATTTCCTAATTGTGATAGTTTTTATCCGCCTCTGTGGCATCAGCTTTTACCTTTTATGTAACAAATGGAAAATGAATCTGTAAGTTATTTCAATTAATAAATAGGATATATATGAATCGTTTTTTTAAATTACTTACAAGCCTTCTATTACTTGCGCTACCATTATTTGGAAGGGAGAAGCCAAATATAGTTATCTTTTTAGCCGATGACTTGGGCTATGGTGATTGTGGGGCTTTCAATTCCCAATCTAAAATAAAAATGCCTCATATCGACCGTCTTGCAGAAGAGGGCATGCGTTTCACTGATGCACACTCCGCTTCAGCAACTTGCACGCCCTCACGCTATGGCTTGCTGACGGGGATAAATCCTGTTCGTACGGGGGTGTTTAATACTCTTTTGAAAACGGGGCGTCCCATCATTCACAAAGATGAAATGACGCTAGCAGATTTACTGAAGGTCGAGGACTATGAGACTTGGATGGTGGGCAAATGGCATTTGGGTTTCGAGAATAAAAGTAAGAGCTTGGATTTAAGTCAAGATTTGCGTGGAGGTCCACTAGATTGTGGCTTTGATTACTTTTTTGGCTTGGCTTCCTCAGCCAGTTCATCACCTCTTTGTTTCATCAAAAATCGCAAAATTCAAGAAGTTTCCTCAGAGTTTGTTGAGGTAGATAAAATTCGAGGTTCAGGTCAAAAATCCAAGTATAAAATTGCCGTCCCTAAAGATTTAAAGCTCGAAGATGTGAGCCCCCGCTTGAGCGAAAACGCTGTGGGCCTCATTCAAGAATATGCGAAGTCCGCAAAAGAACAGCCCTTCCTACTTTATTTCGCTTCAATAGCACCTCACCAACCCTGGGTGCCAAGTGAGAATTTTAAGGGAAAGAGTGGGCTCGGCGTGTACGCGGATTTTGTCATGCAAATGGATGATGAACTGGGGCAAATTAATCAAGCCCTAAAAGATACAGGACTCGAGAAAAATACAATTGTAATCTTTACGAGTGATAATGGTACGGGCCCTGGAGCCCATTATCTCATGGCTGAGCAGGGGCATCACTCATCGGGGCCGATGCGTGGGGCAAAAGCAAGTAGCTATGAAGGGGGACATCGCATGCCTTTTATTGCTAAGTGGCCGGGGATAATCCCCGTGAATTCACAAAGTAAGGCTGTCATCAATGCTACCGATATCTTTGCGACAATCGCAGAATTGCTCAAGGTTGATCTCAAAGAAAAGTATCCCCAAGTCGCGCCCGATAGCTTTAGTTTTTATAAGAATCTAATTAACTTAAATCAAAAGCAGAGTCGACCCTCAATGGTGGTGCGCGAAAGTATTCGCATGGGTGACTGGAAACTCATTTCGTCAGGCGGGAAGAAAGAATTTGACTCACTCAAAATGAGTCAATTTAAACTCTATAATCTGAGTTCCGATCTAGCAGAGAAAAATGACCTTGCACCCTCTCATCCAGAGCGAGCTCAGGAGATGTACAAGGAATTCAAAAAGTTTATGGATCAAAGAAAACTCAAGGAAAATCAATAGAGCTCATTTCATTCACATTAAGTTCGGCCTAGAGAAAGCCTGGGATCGCCAAGCACCAGCTTGGCATTTGCGGTCAATAATGCATCCATGGATGTATTCTTAAGAGGGGCTAATTCCCCGCCCCTTGTCTTGTGTATGATAATTGACGTGGCAGGGGAAGTTATTTTAATCATTTAATTTGTATTTGGATACTGTTCTTGCTCTTTTTTTTGTAACAAAAGAGTGTGAGCCTTGTAAAATATGTGAAGACCGAGTGAGTTGATTATTTAACTCCGTGAGTTCAAAAATTTTACTAAGGATCCCCCATTCATGACAATTTATTATAAAGTGAGCTGTATTTTATTCGGCGTCATAGCTAGTTTAACAGCAGTTGAACAAAGGCCCAATATTATTTTGATTTTTTCAGATGATCATGCCAAGAAAGCGCTGAGTTGTTACGGCAATACAGGTATTAAAACGCCCGCCTTGGATCGTTTAGCCGATGGCGGTATGCGTTTTAATCATGCGCTAGTGACTAATTCTTTTTGTACGCCATCGCGGGCGACGGCTTTGACGGGGAAATATTCTCATAAAAATGGAGTGACGAGGCTCAATCAGTCTTTTGATGGGTCGCAGCAGACTTTTCCAAAGTTGCTCCAAAAAGCGGGATACGAAACATCTTTGTTTGGTAAGTGGCACCTCTTATCGCAACCCACGGGTTTTGATTATTACTGTGTTCAAAAAATGCAGGGCATGCCTTTTAACCCACGGGTTTTTGAACCTCAGCATGGGTGGGTGCCTTGGAGCCCCCAGGATCGTAAATCCTACATGAAGGGAGGGCGCGTTATCAAAGGTTATAATAATGATGTGATAACGACAGAGGCGATTAATTGGATCAAGAATAGAGAAAATAAAAATAAACCTTTCTGTCTACTACTTCATCCCAAGCCACCGCATGCGCCTTATACACCAGCTACAAGGGACGAAGATTATTTAAAGGATGTAACAATTCCCGAGCCAGCGAATTTACATGACGATTATAAGGGACGGACTCCCCATGCGATTGCGGGAAAAATGACTGCAAACCGCATTATTTTGAATCCTGCCTTTAAGTCCATGCGAGCGAGGATTGAAAAAGAAAACCCGAATATAAGCGAACGTGAATTAACCAGTAAAATGTACCAGGAATACATCAAGGGATATTACCGCTTAGTTAAATCTGTCGATGATAATGTGGGGCGTGTATTAGATTATTTGAAGGAGAGTGGCCTGGAGAAAAATACCATCGTTATTTACACTTCTGATCAAGGGTTTTCACTTGGAGAACACGGCTTCTATAATAAGCAATGGATGTATGAAGAGCCCTTACATGCGCCATTTCTGGTGAAATTCCCAGGAACAGTAAAAGCAGGTCAGGTTCATAATTCCATGACTAGCCATGTTGATATAGCTCCCACCATTTTAGATTTTGCGGGGGTCACAATTCCAGAGGGTATGCAGGGTTTTTCTTTAAAGCCGATTTTATTGGGCAAGAAAGAGAAAGTTCGCGATGCTTCTTACTACCACTTTTACGACCATGGAGTTCGTCTACCAGAGATGATCGGCATTCGTACCGATCGCTATAAGTTGATTTTTTATCCGGGGATGAAGGGCCATTACCGCTGGGAGCTCTTTGATTTAAAAAATGATTCCCAAGAGATGAATAACCTCCATTACAATCCCGAATATCGGGATTTGGCACAGGATTTAAAAAATCAATTACGCGAACTGACTATCAAATATGATGATAAGTCGGGTAATGTACCACAACTATTTAAAATGAAATAAGAGAGATTCAAAATGATAAAAAAAGTATTTTTACTCCTGTTAATTATGGGCTTAACTTTTGCGGCTTCCGCAGAAAAAAAGAAGAAACGCAAAAAAGTTAAAGAACCCACCGCCACACACGCTGATGTCAGCTACGGAAAGTTCGATCGCAACAAGCTTGATTTTTGGCAAGCAAAAGGTGAGGGACCTCGACCGGTTTACATCCATATTCATGGTGGTGGTTGGGTAGTAGGGGATAAGAAGGGATTTAAAGGAGTTCAAAAGTTTTTGGATAAAGGAATCTCTGTGGCAGCAATTAATTATCGTTTAACGGCGACAGATCCCTTGCCCGCGCCGGTACTCGATGCCGCACGAGCGGTGCAATTTTTGCGCTATAAAGCCAGAGAATGGAACATAGATAAGAGCAAGTTTGTACTTAGTGGGGGAAGTGCGGGGGCATGTACATCCATGTGGATTGCCTGCCATGATGATTTGGCAAAACCTAATTCAGAGGATCCCGTCGAGCGAGAATCAACGCGTGTACAAGGAATCTCAGTGGCTGGAGGTCAGAGTGCAATTGATCCTAAACTTATTGAGCCATGGATTGGTCCCAATGTTTACCACGAGATGATTTATAAAGCGGTGGGTGAAAAAAGCATTGCGGATGCTCTAAAAAACTATGATCAGCATGAGGCGATGTATAAGGAGTATTCAGCTTATAATCACCTGACAAAAGATGATCCACCCATGCTCTTATCTTATGGCGCTGACATGAGCCTGCCATCTAAGAGTCTTGGACATGGTATTCATCACGGCATGTTTGGAGTCAAAATGAAAGAAAAATCAGAGAAAGTTGGTCACAATAAACTGTACCTATCGATCGGTAAAGATAGACCGAAGCAATATCCCAATCGCGATGACTTCGTTTATGAAATTCTCTTGGGGAAATAAGATGAAAAAATTACTTATTTTATTGATTTGTGGCTTAATGTCGGGACTCATGGCCGCGCCCAAGGTTAAATTTGTTGAGAATTTAAAGGCTGGTAAAGAGCAAAGCATTGTGATTTTTGGGACGAGTTTGACAAAAGTCGGCGCTTGGGGAGGGCAATTAGCCACCATTTTGGATCAACAATTCCCAGGTAAAGCCAAAGTCATCAATGGCGCGCAGGGAGGAGCTAACTCAGCTTGGGGAGTGAAGTCACTGGATCAAAAGGTTTTGAAGCACAAGCCCGATACAGTGTTTATCGAGTTTGCCATCAATGATGCGGTGGAGAGAAGAAAAACGAGTGTTGAAGATGCCAAGAATAATTTAAATAATCTCATTGAACGCATTTTTGCCCAGAACCCCGAATGTGAGATTATCCTTGCGACCATGAATGTTCCAGTTGGTCATACGGGAGTGCAGCGTCCTAAAATTGATGATTATTATCAGATGTACAGGGATGAAGCCAAGAGGAACGGCTTTAAGCTTATCGATCACAATGCGGTATGGAAGGATTTGCTTGAAAAAGATCCAGCACTCTATATTCAGTACATGCCGGATGCCATTCACCCAGTTTATGAGGGAGCTCTCAAAGTTATTACACCACATTTAGTTAAAGAACTTGGCTTAAAAGTCGGTGATGCAAGTATGAGTGAATTGGCACCCTGCTGGAAGTATATGTTTAATTCTATGGATAAGATCAAAAAAGATCGCAAAGTAAGCCGTGACGAGTATGAGCTTTTCTGGGCGAATCACTTTAAGATGCAGGACGCCAATAAGGATGGTATAATTCAGCCCAAAGAATACCCGGAGCAGGGCATCTTCAATCACTTTGATATCAATGGTGATAAGCTTGTTTCATTGGATGAGTACCAAAAAGTTTATTCTTACCATTTTGAAAAGTTTGATAAGGATAAATCGGGGATCTTAGATCTAAAAAAATTACAGTATAACTACTAGGTTCTGAATGATGTTGAAAATGCGCGTACTGAGTTTTTTATTTTTGAGCTTTATGAGTTTTGTCTACTGCGAGGAATTAAAAGGGACGAAACCCAATATTATCTTCATTTTGACAGATGATCAGGGTAAGGGCCAGTTGGGATGTGAAGGTCACCCTTGGCTAGAGACACCTTATATTGATAAGCTCTTCAGTGAGAGTTCATATTTTTCTGATTTTCATATGAGCCCTACCTGCACACCGAGTCGCGCCGCTTTGATGACGGGGAATTATCCCTTTAGAAATGGCGTTACTCATACGGGGGGAGCTCGGGCACGCATGACTTTAAAGATCGAAACTTTACCCGAAGCCTTGAAATCATTGGGCTATACAACAGGAATATTTGGGAAATGGCATTTGGGTTACGAAGAGGCCTATCAGCCTCACTCACGTGGCTTTGATGAGGTTTTTATTCATGGTTATGGGGGCATAGGTCAGCCGATGGATGTTCCCAATAATAAGTACGAGAATCCGATTATTAGACACAATGAGACTTTTGTTAAAACAGAGGGTTTTTGTACGGATGTGTTTTTTGATCAAGCTTTGGCATGGATAAAAAAATCTAAGGATAAACCCTTTTTTGCCTACATCTCTACGAATGCTCCCCACGGCCCTTATATCGCTCCAAAAGATAAACGTGAGAAGTTTAAAAAACTTGGCTTTAAATCAGGGGATGCGGGTTTTTATGGGATGATCGAAAATATTGACGATAACGTTGGGCGTTTAATGACCAAGCTTAAGCAATGGGATCTGGATGAAAATACTTTGGTGATTTTTATGTCGGACAATGGTTTTGCTAGTCTAGTGATAAACGAGAAAAAACTTGGGCAAAGGAATGGGGAAGATCTTTATTCTTACCAAGCGGGCCTACGCGGATATAAAAAAACACCTTATGAAGGGGGGACTTTAGTGCCAGCCTTTTTTCGTTGGAAAGGGAAATTCAAAGCAGGAAATAAAATCAGCGGCTTGAGTGCGCATATTGATCTATTTCCCACTTTAGTGGAATTGGCCGGAGGAGAGATCCAGGAAAAGAGAGATGGTCGAAGCTTATTGCCACTTTTGCAAAATCCGCAAACTAAGTGGAATGATCGCAATTTATTTTTTCATATTGGGCGCTGGGGCAATAATGTAGGTCCAGATGGGTCACAGTACGATAAAAGGCCTGGTAGAGCTGGTTTTGCTGTACGTAATACAAGATTTCGCTTAGTGAATCATGAAGAGCTCTATGATATTGAGAATGATCCTGGGGAGGAAAATAATGTGGCTAAACAATATCCCGAAGTGCTTCAAGAAATGCAAAAATCTTATGATGCTTGGTGGCATGAAATGAGACCGCAGATGGTTAATGAGGGGCATCAGAAGATGACGCTCAATCCCTTTCACGTAAAGTACAAAGAACAATTAGATTCTGTTGGAATACCACTTTTAGCAAGACCTCAATTATAGAGATAAGGAGAGTAGCTGTGATACAAGTTTATCGTTTGATTGTGTGTATGTTTGTTTTGAATACAGGGGGCTTGTTTGCAGCTTCTTCGCAGAAGCCCAATTTCGTTTTTTTATTTGCGGATGATCAGCGAGCGGACACAATTAGGGCGCATGGCAATGATTTTATTCATACGCCGAATTTAGACCGCTTGGCTGAATCGGGTTTTTCTTTTAAAAATAACTATTGTGCTGGTTCTTATAGTGGAGCCGTGTGCGTAGCGAGCCGAGCAATGTTGATGACGGGACGGTATTGGAATAATATCCCGAATGTTAAAAAAAATGGCTGGGCATCGCTGGATTTACTCCCGACGTATTTAAAAGAGAAAGCGGGTTACGAGACTTATATCATCGGTAAATGGCACAATGGTTTGCATACCTTGAGAGCGGCGTTTCAAAACGGTGCCTCAGTCTATATGGGAGGCATGGCGGATCACACAGATTTTGAAGTGCAAGACTTTGTTGCGGGACAATTGCAGGCCAAGCGTCGTGCCAAGGAATTCTCTTCTACTGAGTTTGCGAACTCTGCAATCAAGTACATTGAAGAAGCTCCAAGTGACAAACCCTTTTTTCTCTATGTGGCTTTTATGGCGCCCCACGATCCAAGGAATCCTCCCGATGAATATCGTCAGCGCTACTACAAGAATCGTCCACCTTTAGCAAAAAACTATAAGGCCCTGCATCCCTTTCGGAATGTGAAGTTCACCACGCAAGGCCGCGATGAGGGCTTAGCATCTTGGCCGCGGGAGAAGTCGGTCATTAGTGATCAACTCTGTGAGTACTATGGCCTCGTGACGCATCTCGATGAGCAGGTGGGAAGAATTATCGATGCGATTGATCAGAGTAAGCACGCAGATAATACAATCATCATTTATACCGCGGATCACGGCTTAGCCATGGGGAGTCACGGCTTACTCGGTAAGCAAAACGTTTATGAACACAGTATGAAAGCCCCTTTAATTATTTCAGGCAAAACAGTGCCTAATGGTGAGAGCGCTGCATTTAACTATATCCACGACCTCTATGCAACGCTCTGTGATTATGCGAGGATCGCAAAGCCTGAAGCAGTGGATGCAAAAAGTTTAAGGCCTTTGATCGAAGGGGAAATAAAACAAATTCATGAAGCGATGTTTTTGCCATTTCAAGATGTGCAATTTGCGATCAATGATGGACGCTGGAAGTTACATATTTACCCGCAAATCGATCATTATCTTTTGTTTGACTTAGAGAATGATCCCGATGAAATTCATTCCCTTGAAGCCCCAAATAAGAAAGCTGAAATGCTAAAGCTTATGAAGGCTTGGCAAGCTAAAACGGGAAGTCAGGCGCCCTTGGTGGTCGCCAATCCGGAGCCCAAAGAAGTGGATTATTCTAAGCTCGAGCAACGCCTCGATAAATGGCAACCCCAGTGGATTCAAGAGAAATACTTTAAGGACAAATAACTTTAATGATCATTCTATAAAAATGGATTGATCTATTAGTGGATAAGAAAGTAGTGAGTCCTAATTCTTAAGGGATTTGAAGACCCATGGTGGGTTCATTTAGGACGAGAACTTTTGTCTGTAGGACTTGGGTGTGACACCAGAGATTTTTTTGAACTCGCGGGTGAAATGGCTTTGGTCAGAGAAACCTGTGTCGTAGGCGACTTCGGTAATGGATAGTGCGGATTCACTGAGCAAGCGGCAGGCTGCCTTGTAACGCACTTGTTTGATATAATTCCCTGGGGTCATGCCAAATTGTTTCTTAAAGTTACGCAGAAAAGTGCTGGTGGACATGCAGACAGCCTCAGCTAAGTCATCGAGCTTGATGTTTTTGCCATATTCGCGTTCAATAATGTCGAGAGCGGGCTGAAATTTCTGTAGAGGGGTGAGCGCATTGAGCGTTTTTTGTGTATCGCGAGTAATTCCGATGAGGCCAATGATTTCGCCTTCGCGATTGCGCACGGGAAGTTTTGTCGAGACGTGGAGGCTGATGATGCCGTTACTGGAACTCACCGGTTCGGTGAGCTCACATATTTTTTCACCTGCGAGAACTTTTTGATCATCCATTTCATATCTTACAGCGAGTTCACGGCTCACCATATCGTAGTCAGTTAGGCCAATCACATCTTCGAGCTTTTTGTAGCCAAAGAGTTTGAGAAAGGCTTTGTTGGCTTTGATGAATTGACCCTTGGTGTTTTTGACGAAGAAGTAAGTATCATCCATGTACTCAAAGAGTTGGGAGACACAGAAAGGCTCGGCCTGAGATAAAAAATCTTGGGCTAGGCTTATTTTTTCTGAGTCGCTCATATCCATGTGTACAATGTGCTGACTCATTTGATGAAATTAAACTCCAAAGTTTTTAGATATGATAAATTTTCGCCGATTTTACTGGCCGTAATAGGCATTGGCGCCATGTTTGCGCTGATAATGCTTTTGTAAGATGTGAGGGGGGATGACGGGGAGTTGCTCAACATTGATGGTGCGAACCGCCATTTCTGCACAGGCCTCTAAGGCAACAGCATTTTTATATGATTCCATGGCCGTTCGTCCCCAGGTGAAGGGTGCGTGGAAATGCAGCAGGGCTGCGGGGATTTCCAAGGGCTTAATTTTGTGATTTTGAAAATGCTCGACAATGACTTTGCCGGTATTTTTTTCATAGTCTTCTTCGACTTCCTCTTCATTGAGAGCGCGAATCAAAGGGACGCTACCCCAGAAGTGGTCTGCATGAGTTGTTCCTGAACAGGGAAGCTCACGGCCATGCTGACAAAGAGTCGTGGCAAAAAGACTATGAGTGTGAGTTATGCCACCGAGTTCAGGAAAGGCATTATAGAGGTAAAGGTGGGTTGCCGTATCTGAAGAAGGCTTTAAGTGCCCCTCAATAATTTTGCCATCCAAACTCAAAGTGACTAAGTCACTAACTTGCATGTCTTCGTACTTCACGCCGCTGGGCTTAATGACTATGAGACCAGTTTCAGGATCCTTCGCACTGACGTTTCCCCAAGTGAGTTTGACCAAGCCACTTGATTGTAAGAGCTTGTTCGCTTTCAGGACTTCTTCTTTGATTTGATCAAGCATTTTTACTCGCCTTTTGGATGTCGATGAGTTCTTTCATAAGCGAGTAGAAATCACAAGGATTTCCTTCGACGCCAAAGCCATCGTGAACTTGCGAGTAAAGTCCGTAAAGCTTTGAGTAAATACGCACATCATCTTTTTGTGGAAGGTATTCTTTACGACAAGGTTTCAACATGGATTTTTGTAATTCGTTGAGGTCTTTACCTGCGGCGGAAGCCGCAAAAATGGCAGCGCCAACCGCACAGGTTTGCTCGGTCCCTGCAATGCGGACGGGGCGGTTAAAAATATTGGCGTAGATTTGCATCATGAGTTCATTCTTTTGCGCTAAGCCCCCGCAGCAGACAACTTCTTTGACTTCAACACCTGAGTCCTCTAAGCGTTCAATAATTTTGAGAGCTCCAAAGCCGGTGGCTTCAATGAGTGAGCGGTAGATTTCGTGGGCCTTGGTATGCAGTGTTTGCCCGATGAGTAAGCCACTGAGCTGTGAGTCGATGAGAACGGTACGATTGCCATTATTCCAGTCGAGTGAAAGCAAGCCACTTTGACCTACGTTTAATGCCGCGGCTCTTTTTGTGATGTTCGCAAAAATTTCATCTCGATTTGAGCCATATTCACTGGTGACAAAATTGTTAACTAGCCATAGGAAGAGGTCACCAACGGCCGATTGTCCTGCCTCAATTCCCATGTAGCCGGGAAGTACCGAGTCTTTAGCCACGCCACAGACGCCCGCAATACTTTGATCCTTTGGGCTAATCATCAGGTCGCAGGTGCTCGTGCCGACGATTTTCACAAGGCTGCCATCTTTGATGCCGGAACCGACGGCACCCATGTGAGCATCGAAGGCTCCCACGGCAATGGCAGTTCCCTCGGCTAATCCAGTGCGTTGAGCCCATTCGGCGCCAACACGTCCAGCTAATTGATCGGAAGCATGGGCTTTTTTATAGAGTTTTTGACGTACTTTTACTAAAGCGGGATCCACTGCAGCTAAGAACTCTTCGTCCGGTAAGCCACCCCATTGATCGGCGTACATGGCTTTGTGGCCCGCGGCACAGATGCTGGCCTTGATTTCTTCCGGTTTTTCTTTGCCTGCTAAAATGGCTGGCAGATAATCACAAAGCTCAATAAAACTATAGGCCTTTTCAAAAGTTTCCGGAGCGACGTTTTTGAGGTGGAGAATTTTGGACCAAAACCATTCGCTGGAATAAGTTCCGCCACAGCGTTCAAGGTATTGCGGTCGCAGTTCTTTGGCTTTTTGAGTGATGAGCTCGGCTTCTTTGTAGGAGCTATGATCTTTCCAGAGCCAAGTTTGAGCATCGAGGTTACTGCTGTCTTTAAGGCCAAGGGCAGTAAGCTGAGCATCCACGGGGATAACGGTGCTGCCTGTCGTTGCACAGGTCAGCCCAATAATTTGAGCAGGTGAAAAATCAGCAATGCTTTCTTTGGCCTGATTAATTACAGATTTAATAATGTGCTCCATGCCATTGAGATAATCAGCCGGGCTTTGGCGAGCGATATTAGGGTCGGCATCGCTGATCAGCACGCCCTGTGATCCACTGGGATAATTATAGATTTCTGAAAAGAGCTCATCGCTCGAATTGATTTCCATAAGAACTGAACGGCAGGAGTTTGTGCCGTAATCTAAGCCAATTGCATACTCTTGCATAAATAATCCTAAATGCTTTTTTGTTTAGAATAATTTGATCATTATTTTGTAATTTTATTGACTATTATATTCAATAAATTGAACAATCTAGTCATTGTTTGGTGTGATTTAGTCAGGTCTTGCGGTTATTCTTATAATTATATGTTTTGGAACAAGCCCAATACATTCTATGATTGACCTGAATAAAGGGCATGTTACTTCGCACACGAGGGAGCTCCCCGCAAGGACCTGCCGACCCTTGACCCGGCGACTCAGGTTTTGCCTCATTTTATGAGTGATTGTGATATGTTTTTTATCCCTTCAGGATAATAAATGTTAATCATCATTCGGTTTAAAAGTCATGGTGAAACCATGGAATATTTTAGCATGGGATGTGAATCCCATGAATCTATTCAAATGGGATCTCCCATGCCTTTAGGTATGGAACAAATCACCTTAAACTACAGTTTATGAAGCGTATTATTAATCTCAAAATTAAAGGCTTGGCCTTTATTAGTTTTTAGCTGAGCCTTTTAAAGATGAGTTTTAAGCGATGAGAGATAAAACCTTTTCGATAGCTTCTATCTCAGCTGCTATGGTCATTTGAATGAAATCGGTGTAATCACCTTTTGTATGTGCTTTATCTAAAGCCTCGTAATATTGCAATCTATTTTCTGCTTTAATAATCACAGGTAAATAAGAAGACTTTATAAGCTCAAAGTTCATGAGTAAACGTGCGGTTCGACCATTACCATCTATAAAGGGGTGAACTTTGACAAAATCCGTATGTAGTCTAGCTGCCTTTTCAAGCGGGTGATGATTTGATTGATTATATGATTCTAGTAGATCAGTCATTTGAGAGGGAACATCAAAATGCTCAGGGGGACGATGTTCCGCACCTGAAATAATAACATTCTCACTTCTGTATTTACCTGCATTCTCATTATCAATATTTTTGAGAACGAGTTGATGAATAGATTTAATACAAGAATCCGAGAAAGGAGTCTTCGACGATAGTAAATCCTCTACATACATAATCGCTTCTTTGTGATTAATAGCCTCAAAATGTTCTCTCATTAATTTGCCACCAATGGTTATCCCCTCTAAAACAACTTTGGTTTCTTTGATAGTTAGAGTGTTTCCCTCAATGGCATTTGAGTTGTAAGTCCATTCTAAAACAAGTTGATCATGTAGGCTCTTTAAAGTCCCTGCGGGTATCGGACGTAGAGCATCTAATCGTGATTTTAATTGATCTACTTCATTGAACATTTTGGCTACCTTTTTATAATTAAAAAAATATACATCTAATCTAGATTCAGACAATCGTTTTGCTCAAGGAATTAATTTGCTTTAAGCTTGGGCTGACGTTTGGTTTGCGTGCTTCCCACATCCACATGGGAGCTAATATATTTTATCCCTTCAGGGTAAAGGGCAGGGTGCTTTGCACACGAGGGAGCTCCGCCCCTCGAGCTCCCCGCAAGGACCTGCCGGCCCTTGACCCGGCGACTGAGGTTTTGCCTCATTTTATGAGTGATTGTGATATGTTTTTTATCCCTTCAGGATAATAAATGTTAATCATCATTCGGTTTAAAAGTCATGGTGAAACCATGGAATATTTTAGCATGGGATGTGAATCCCATGAGCTTTTTGAAATGAAATTTGCCATGCCTTTTGGTATGGTACATTTGCCCTAAATTTTATAAGTGATGAATGGTGTTGTTGATCTCAAAATCAAAGACTTTGCCGTCAGTCGTTTTGAGCTTGCCTTTTATGGACATGCATCGAGTGGGTTTTAGATCAGGGCAATGCAGTGTAAGAGTTTTATTGTCCTGACTTTGGGTGATTGAAGTGATCGGAATAGTCCTCTCATTTTGATGTGGAGATCCATAACTTTTAGTTCGTTCGATATGCCATGATTTAATCTCAAGATCGGATTGTGCAACTTGGCCTAGGGACTCTGGGAAGCTTAAGGTGATTTTCTTGTCAGTAGTTTTGAGCTCAGTGGGCATCAGTAGTTTTTGATTCGTATATCGGACGCGATAGAAACCGCCAAATTGACGCTTGTTGGCTGCCCAGGAAAACATGCCTAAAGCATAGAGTTGACCATCGCGTGGATTAAATCGACCACGCATGATCCCGGTATTGAAGTCCATATTGGGGATTTTGATTTGTCCGCCTTGCTTGATGCCATCTTTGTCTTCAATGAGATTAAGAAAAATTTGGCCCATACCGTAGGAGAGCTCGAGAAGTTGACCTGCTAATGGCCCCCAGCGATCACTCTTTGCCCACATCAGTTCGCCTGGAGAGCGGTTGAATTTGTTGGTGAGCCAGATCATTGGCTCTTGCATATCGGTGTCGCTGGAACTTTTGGCATTGTGGTAGCCCAAGTAATTACCGTAAAAACCGCCTTTTTGTACCCAGTTAATGCGGTTCTTAGGTGTCCAGTGACCTTCTTGGTCAGTTACAAAGAAGCTACCGTCATCATTGACACAAACACCATTGGCAGCTCTAAATCCATTTGCAATAATTTCGGTTTTTGCGCCATCCGCAGAAACTTTTAGTAGGGTGCCATGATGGGGAACTAGTCCCTCTTTTGCGTGTCTCGCAGATTTAGCGTAGTAAAAATTGCCCTCTTTATCAGTTTGCAGTCCCATTGCGAATTCGTGGTAGTGTTCAGTAACCTGATGATCGTTATTGAAATTCTCGTAGTAGTCAATTGCACCGTCATTATTTAGGTCATTCAGGATAGCAATTTGATCACGGCAACCGACATAAATTTTTCCTTTGAATACTTTTAGACCTAGGGGCTGATAAAGGCCCGTGGCAATGCGTGTCCAAGTAACTTGTCCCTCGTTTTGTGTGATGCCATCGAGCTGCCAAACTTCTCCTTCCCAAGTACAGATGAGTGCGGATTTACCTCCATTGATAAAGTCAATACCCGTGAGGCGCATCCAGCTTTTCCAAGAGTTATTTTGAGGAAGCAGGAATTCATCTTTAACATAGGCAAAGTTATCGTCAGCGGGTTTTAGTTCAGCAGATAATTTATCTGTCCAAGGATTAGGGCCACCATTAGTGTATTTTTTAAGGTTTAAGTTTTCCTTTGCGAAGTCTGCAATTTTAATGTCGTTATTACTTAGTAGTATCGTGCCATTAAACTCCTTTTGACCGGCATTTATTTTTAGATAATGGAAACCTGCTTCTTGATAGAGTTGGAATTGATCAGAAGAAATGACATTACATTTTATTGAAGTAGGCGCTACGCGATGAATGAGCTCTTTTTGGATATTACTAATGTTCAAGATGCGCTGAAGGGTCTGATTGTTTTGATTCCATGTTGGACAATCAAGGACTTTTGATTCACCAACAGAATAGTGATGAATACGTTTGTCACCATAGTGGTAAAGTCCTTTGTAATGTGCCCAAGTTTTAGGTAAAGGCCCATACCTGCGTTTATCTTTAGCGATGAAGCGTAGATCCTCCCAGGATCCATTATCAGGATTTGCCCATCCGGGTGCCTGAGGATTAGCGTAAAGAAGCTCGCCTTTTATCGCTGGGTGTGTTCCATGGGAGCCATCGAAGGCTATACTCCGCCAATCGATAAAGTCTTTTCCTTGCCACAAACCGGCTAGTTGCAGTGTATCTTGGTCAAAAATGGCCCATGTATTACCTTTGGAGACTCCGCCGTCTCCTTGGTCTAGGCGACTGATAATGCCCTTTTTTACGATATTATTTTTCTGGAGTTCAAGAGTCATGGTTAAGCTATCCCCAAAATTCATATCAAGATAGGGTTTTGGTTTAACTTTTTTCACTGGTTTATTTTTTGTTATGAGCGCTTTTGGAAGTTGATCGAGGTATTGGGGTGTGATTTTGAAGTACTGAGAATCATTTCTGCCAAAAATTTGAGTTTCGCGAATATAGTTGATGACATCCATTTTTTGTTGATCAGTCATCCAGGCTTGAGGCAGCATTTGTCCGTAACCGTGAGTTAAAGTATTGTAAATACTCAAGGGATCAGAGCCATTTTTAAATTGACCTTCATGGAATTTGATAGCTGTCGGGAGGGCACCTTCTTTTGAAGTGTCGCCATGACAGGTGATACACAAGCCATTATAGACTTTCTGACCTCGTTTCATACTTAGCTCACTCCAGGAGGAAATTTCCTTTTTGAGGTCACTTGTTGGCAGGGGACGAATTTGTATGTTGGTGAAATGAAGGTTTGGACTTTCTGTACTAATACTAATTTTTTCGTCTTTAGGAGCTTGGTTTTTCCATGAAAAATCACTTTGATTGACAAAGGTCTGGAAACTCAAATTTTTGGGATTTTGCAAGAGTTTTTGAGAGAAGGCCACTTGTTGAATAGTTCCCGAGAAAGCTCCTCCAAAATTATCTGCCGCCTCTCCAATTTTGAATACGAAACTTTCTTGGTCGGGAGCTGAAAAGTTTTTTCGTTCAGCCAATTTTTGGCCATCAGCGTAAAGTGTTACAGTTCCGTTTTGATTAGTGACTACAGCGCTATGCCATTTGCCATCATTAAAATTTTTGCCAGCTCTTATTTCGCCTAGCCAGCCAATATCGTAAACTAGCGCTCCATCTTCAATATACAGCGTTTTTCCTTTTGGGATCCAGCGGCCTGTGTTATTACATTTAGAGAAGAGAGTTCCATTTTTTGTCGTTTTAAAGCGAGTGAAAAAAGTAAAATCATTATCGCCGCTTAGGTCAATTCTCTTACTCTGTTGTTTGGGGAAAACGCGAGGGATGTTTTGAACTTGTTTTAGTTGAAAATCTTTGCTTACTTTGCCATCAATCCAAAGTTCAATTTTAGTTGAGCTAGCAGTCGGGTTTTGGAGATTAAGTGTGATTGACGACCACTTGCCCGCTTGTTTCAAGTCGGGCAATTCTACGCTGACTTTTGAGTTTAGCTTAACAATAACTGAGCTTGGGTCATGAGCTTTTTCAGAAGCATAATCGAAGTTGAGCTCATAGTCTTTAAATTTGTTTTCAAAAGAGATCTGTTTTTCATTCGAAAATGTTTTATCAGATAGGTTAGTTGACCCCGGAATTACTTTTTTTTTTGAGCCGGGATTTCCACGACTTTTTCTGAAGGAGTAGTGCGAAAGGGCCATTTTGGCGACTTTGGAACATCAGGGTAATAAGGTGATTGACCCAAAGAAAAAGTTGCAGTATTTAGTTTTCTTTGTTTCCAAACTTTACGATCGAAGCCATAGAAACCTGGGTAGAAGGGGTCGATGTAATCGACTTTGGCTTTCTGAGGAACGTCTTTTTTCAAAAGAAAGTAATTAGCATTGATGAGCATGCGTCTGAGGTCTTCGCTTACGAGATCAACAGAAGCTCCCATGGTCGTAGTAAAAGTAAGACCAGCTTTTCCGCCTTCAACTTGGTAAGGGTGGAGCCAAGCAAGGGGCTGCATGGGATTGTTTTGTTTGCCAGGAACATTTTTTGAGTCGGGAGCGAGAGTTTGTGTTACAGCACCACGCATGAGGATAGTATCTTTATCAGTCAGGTTGCGTACGCCATAGACATCGCTGGGACCAAAGACATCTTTAACACTGTTGAGGATGGGGTGATTGGCATTTGCTGCTTCTATAACGCCACGGGCGCCTTGGCCTTTATGTCTGCCGTGGTGGCTAACCCAACCCTCGCCAATGATTTTGGGACCAAATTGATCTAAAGTCAGTCCTTTAGTAATTTCTTCTTTGCCTTTAAAACCATGTGTCGAAGTGCGAATACCTATGATGGGTTTGCCAGCTTTGAGAAATTGTGCAATGTGTCGACGGTCAGCTTCATTAGGCCGTCTAAAACGAGTGCCAATGATCATCAGATCGGCGTCGTTGAGGTAGTTCCACCCTTTGACATTAGTCTGACCATTGGGATCAATATATTTGCCTTGGTGATCCCAAGAAAAAAGCACTATGCAATTAAAGCCATGATGTTTTGCCAAAATCTTGCCGAGCATGGGCATGCTTTCTTCCGTACGATACTCTTCATCGCCGGCAACGAGAACAATTGTTTTTGCCCCGGCTTTACCTTCGAATTTTAAAATCTTGTCATCAGCAAATAGAGTGAAACATGATAAGAATAGTAAAAGAAATTTTAATGGCACGGCGGAGACCTCGGGTTTTGATTTATAATTCTTTAAACTTAAGGGCCTCATACTCAATTTATTGAATAATATCTCCATTTTTTGGAAAGATAAGTTTTTTATTTGAGTCCTCACAATCATGTATGAGCATTTATCGTGATGACTTAAGATTCAATAATATGCCTTTATTGTTCTATAAAATAGCTCAGGAAGGGGCTATCCATAGAATAAATTAACATGGAAAAGCTTATGTACCCCGATTTACCTGATTTAAATCAATTGCCCAATGAGCTAAAGCAAGTCGCTCAGAGAAGAAAAATATCTAACCTACTTCTGAATTTTTTAGACTTTTATATTTCAGAAGAAGCTTTTTGCGAACTCCACAAAAATGATTTCGAGCATTGCAATTTACCTGAGACAATTCAAGATCTGAAATTCTATGGCTACGAAATCAGCATGCCTGAATCAGCCGCTCAATATCGCAGTGAGGTATTTCCCTTGCTCATGGACGTTCACGCCAAGGCGGGTTATTATGGTGTACAAGTGCCGGCAGGTGGAATAGCCTTTGATCAAGAGGGTGAGCTCACGGAAGAGGCAGTAGCCTTAGTAAAGCAGCAAGTCAAAATTATTAAAAATGCGGGACTCGCAATTTCCACTGTGGGAGGCTCTTGGGATGCTGATTGGACGCAGTGTATCAAGCCCCAAGCACAAGCAGCGAAACTCATGGGCTCCAAATTTCTGTATGGCCCTTTTTCAACGCCATTTTTGCTCTTTCCGGAAAATTGTTACGGCGAAGCTGCCGTAAAATGGCTCAAGCAGCAACACAATAATTTTCACCAAACTTTTAAAAAGGAAATTGGTCCTTACCTAAAATCCCTTGGCGTGATTATGTGCGAAGAACCCCTGCAACGCTTTGAGCGCATGCCCGCGCATTTAAAAGAATGTACTGAGCTCGCCCTTCGCGAGGGAATGGAGCAGTTCTCTGTAATGATCGATACCTGCCATGAGTTTGCCGATGGCGCGGGGCCAGAGGCCTTTAGGATTTATGTCAAGCAATTAGCGGTCGCGGGAAAACTCAATGGAGCCCATATCTCAGCTCTGCACCGTGGTAAGATTTATGAATCCTGGTTTAATCAACAATTCTTTAATGAATTCTTTGGGCCACTTTTTGAGCAGGGTTTTGAGGGCGAAATTGCCATCGAGACTTTTGATGCCACTCAACCCGTTGTGGAAGTCGCAAAAGTTAATCGTGAAAAATTCAAGCATCCCATTGGCGTGCTGATCAACCAGCTCCACTACGCCTGCGAGATGATCAAGGATTTATAAAGCTATTTCTGGGTACGCCAAGCAGCAGCTTGGCATCTACCGCCGAGAATACATCCATAGATTAAATCGAAAAATCACTAAAATTATTGCGGTCTAAATGGGCAAGATATTATTTGACTCTTAGCTGATCAAGATCGATATCTTGTTGGATAGTGGTCTTTCCTTTAATAGACTTCGTCTCTAATGAGATTTTATTGGCGTTCCAATCAATGGTGATGAGGCCGAAGTTGAGCTTGGCATAAGCAGGTCCAACGCGATAATTATTGATTGCTTGAGACCATTTAGAGCTGACGTTGGTGATGCCACTTGAGGTGAAATCGTAGAGCGGGTAGGGACCTGATTTATCCAGAGACATTTCCGAGAAGTGAACGTCGCCACTGATGAAAACCACGCCATTGGCTTTTGTTTTGCCAATGAGGTCAAAGAGTTTCTGGCGCTCGTGTGGCAGGTTACCCCAGCACTCCATGCCTTTTTCGTGTGAGACAAACT
Organism: Lentisphaera araneosa HTCC2155; assembly: GCF_000170755.1. Lineage (NCBI taxonomy): Bacteria > Pseudomonadati > Lentisphaerota > Lentisphaeria > Lentisphaerales > Lentisphaeraceae > Lentisphaera > Lentisphaera araneosa. The sequence continues at coordinate 3,151 of NZ_ABCK01000002.1, read as the reverse complement.
GAATACTGGAAGCAATGATGCGCACATCAGCTTTTTTGAGAAGTTGTTTTTCGAGCCAGGTCCATTGATCTTGACCGAGCATAGTAGTGCTCTTATCATTGAGGGGACTATACCAACCGACGAGATTTTTCTTTCTTTTTTCTTGTTTAGACATCTTATTTTTCAGTAAGGGAGTGGAGCGAAAATAACGCGTATCCAAAAGGATAACTTGGACGCGTTTGCCCTCAGAGCCAAAGATTTGGCTTCCATAAATGCCCTCGCGTTTCCTTCTTGGGGAATCTTGAGGCACATCGAAGAAGTTGAGGAATTCTTCGGCCGATTCCTTTTTCATTTTATACTCTTCTCCGCCATCATTTTTGCCGTAGTCGTGATCATCCCAGGTCGCTAAAACAGGGCAGGTCTCAAGCAGTTTTTGATAGCCCGGCTTGGCTTTGAGCTGGGCATACTTTCTTCGCATGACCGCCATGTCTTCAGTATCACCATAAATATTGTCGCCAATGAAGAGAAAGAGGTCGGGATTCTGAGCCACAATAGTATCCCAAATGGGCTGTGGCCTATTTTGTGAAGCACAGGCGCCAAAGGCAATTTTTTGGAGAACTTGCTCAGAACCTTTTTCTTCTCCGAAGCCAGTAAAAATCAGCGAGATAAAGGTGATTAAGCATAGAGATTTGTTTCTTAGAGTATTGATCATGGGCTTTGGTCCTGTCTTAATTGTATTTAGCTTTACACTTATTAACCAAATTAAGTTAGTGGTGCTACTTAAAATAAGAAAATTTATGATTCCAATAAGGAGAGTAATTTTATATATCGAATAATGAAATTGATCTAAGGTAGATTATCTAGGTATGTTTTTTTTGTTTATTACTTAATAAACGGTAATGATTTTTTTTAGAAGTTCTCGGTACTTTTGTCGCCAATATAAGCACGAAACATGGACTTCTATCTGTTTATATATTGTGTTATTTATATGTATATATGTAATAATAGTTATATATATTGTGTTTTTTTTGTAACGATGATTCAGCTGTAGTTGTAAATAATTCTAAATTTAGACAAATATAGGGATATTAGATATGAGCAGAAAAAGATTCACACTCGTAGAACTTTTAGTTGTTATCGCAATCATTGCGATTCTGAGTAGTTTACTTTTACCTGGATTGAAGATTGCCAGAGAAAAGTCGAGAATGGCAGTATGTAAAAGTAATATTAAGCAGATTAATTATGCTCTTGTGATGTACCAAGATGATAATAATGCAAAATACCCTTATTCTATAGACCATAATAATAATGCTACCCTTGGTCAACGTTCATGGGATGATTTATTATCCTCTTATGATGGTAGAAATATAAGCGATGGCAATGCTTTAAAGAATGCCGTTTTATTAAAAAGTTTGGGATATAATTCAGATGTTTATTCATGTCCTTCAGATACTTTGCAAAGAACTCATTGGATAGGTAATAATAAGATTATGCCTGCAAGTTATGTATTAACAGTTCGTTATTTTGGTGCTGCTTGGAGTTTAACTGATTGGGCACGGGGAGTGACGAGTAAGAACCCAGAGCGGACTCAAAAAAGTACGAATTTATCATCACCATCTACAACTTTAACATTAGTTGAGTTGTCACATGAAAAAAGAATAGTTGGTCATGGTCAACATTCGTTTAGAACGGCTGGGGATTATGCTAATTCACAAACTCCTCATGAGGATTATGGCAAGGATAATTACCTCATGGCCGACGGGAGTGTTCGAACAATGAATTTTTGGGCGACTTTAGCCATGGATAGTGGTGGATCGGGTACACCTGGGCAAGTTCAAGAAACAATGTGGGATAGTGCAAAATAATTATTATTTACCCTGTGCTAATAAATGATCTGGCTGAGTAAAAGAGCAATGAATAAGGCTTTTATGGCTTTATACTGAAATAACTTAAGATTTTAATTATCCTTGATAATATTCCAAGCTCACTTATTACGCTCTTGTTGCAGGGCACGCACTTCCTCAACGATATCAATGGTCTTTTTCCATTGTTGGTAGACAAAATCCTGAAAGTCATTGAGATCTCCAGTAAACTCCAGTGAACCCTCATCAATCAATTTATATTGACGCATCATTTGCAGGTAATCATAACGATGAGCGCTATCAATAGTTATGGGCGGGTAGCCAGAACGTAGGACAGGGATGTTCGCCAATAAACGTGCCATGCGTCCGTTGCCATCATAGAAGGGGTGGACACAGGCAAAGAGTATATGGAGTCGACTATAGGCGAGGATAGCCTGCTGCAAATCAAGTTTACGGGGGAGGGCGTTAAATTCCTTGAGCCAGATTTCCATCAAGTTTGGAGTTGCAAGTGGAGAAGGATAAAGCATGTATTCGCGTCCCCAGTAAGCGCCATTTTCTTCGCGTTTCCATGCTCCTACAGGTTTTTGTACGTCAAAATCGGGGTTGATCATCATAGCCCGATGAAGGTCAAAGATTTTGTCCTCGCTAAGTTTCTCGTCTCTGTATATTGAATAAACAAGTTCTATCGCTCGAGCGTGACCGGCAATCTCGTCGTGCTCTCGTAAGGATTTTCCGGAGACAGTTAAACCCTCATTGAGAATAAACGAGGTTTCACCAAGACTCAGAGTATTGCCTTCTATTGAAGTGGAGTCGTGGGTCCATTCATCACGAATTCTATTTTTAAGAATAGCTGCGAGGTCATGATCCAAGTCTTCAAGAAAATTGAGCTGAGGAACTTTGAGCTCAGAATTGAGAAGCTGACGTAAGAGCTTGAGCATCCAGCGACTCTCAGCTTTGTCTGCTCGTGTTAGTAAGCTTGATATTTGATCATCCTCAAGTTTGAAGCTCAACTGATGACTCAAAGCAGTCGATTTCTCTAGGGTTTTAGGAACTAATTTACCTTCAAGAAATTTACGGATAACTAAGTCGATAAACTTTTGCTGTGAACCCAATTCTTTGATGGCTTCATACATGCTTTCACTAACTTTGAGTGAATAACGCTTCATTCTTTTTCCATTCTTTTTAACTTGATCTACGTCAATATACGAGATACTAGAGTCCTTTTCCATTCTTTTATTATAAAAAAGAATGGAAAAGTTCTTTTTGTGATAAAAAAGAATGTATGGGCTATTAAGAGCCTAAATCACTTA